>NZ_JEXX01000006.1:0-195165 GCF_000582055.1 Acinetobacter sp. 766875
AAGAATACGATGATGTAAGGTACACCAACCTGACGAGAAAGAAGGATGTGTTCACGAGTTTGTGGCATTGGACCGTCAGTCGCAGCACATACAAGGATCGCGCCGTCCATCTGAGCAGCACCAGTGATCATGTTTTTAACGTAATCGGCGTGGCCCGGGCAGTCAACGTGTGCGTAGTGACGAATTGGAGAATCGTATTCTACGTGTGAAGTATTAATTGTAATACCACGTGCTTTTTCTTCAGGTGCTGAGTCGATTTGCGAGTAATCTTTCGCTTCACCGCCGTAAGTTTTTGCACAAATAGTTGCAATCGCAGCAGTTAAAGTTGTTTTACCATGGTCAACGTGACCGATTGTACCCACGTTTACGTGTGGTTTATTACGTTCAAACTTGGCTTTAGCCATGATGATCTTCCTTTATTAACTACTCATGGAGGGTCACCCCATGAGCACTTGGTTTTCAACTAAGAATTAGTTAGGGCTTATAGTAATCGAAAGATTACTCGTCGTCACCTTTTTTACCGCCAGCTTGGAATTTAGCAATGATGCCTTCAGCCACGTTACGTGGAGTTTCAGCATATTTAGCAAATTCCATTGAGTAAGTCGCACGACCTTGAGACATAGAACGCATTTGAGTCGCGTAACCAAACATCTCAGCAAGAGGAACTTCTGCTTTAATTGCTTTTGTTCCACCAGGAAGATCGTCCATACCTTGAACCATACCACGACGACGGTTTAAGTCACCCATGATATCGCCCATGTAGTCTTCTGGAGTTTCTACTTCAACTTTCATGATAGGTTCAAGAAGGATAGGATCCGCTTTCATGAAACCATCACGGAAGGCATAAGAACCAGCCATTTTGAACGATAATTCGTCAGAGTCGACATCGTGGTAAGAACCGTCGAAAAGAACAGCTTTAACGCCTACAACTGGGTAACCAGCCAAGACACCATTCTTCATACGTTCTTGAATACCTTTATCAACTGCACCGAAGAATTCTTTAGGTACTACACCACCAACAACTTCTTCAGCGAATTCGTATTCTTTACCAGCAGTTTCAACGTCAAGCGGTTCTAAACGAACATATACGTGACCGAACTTACCTTTACCACCTGTTTGACGTACGAATTTACCTTCTTGCTCAACAGTTTTCTTAATCGTTTCACGATAAGCAACCATTGGTTTACCGATATTCGCTTCAACACCGAATTCACGCTTCATACGGTCAACGATGATGTCAAGGTGAAGCTCACCCATACCAGCAATAATTGTTTGACCAGATTCTTCATCAGTACGAACACGGAACGATGGATCTTCTTTCGCCAAACGGCCTAAAGCGATAGACATTTTTTCTTGGTCTGCTTTAGTTTTTGGTTCTACAGCCAATGAAATTACTGGCTCTGGGAATTCCATACGCTCAAGAGTAATGATGTTTTTCTCATCACATAATGTATCACCAGTTGTAACATCTTTAAGACCTACACACGCTGCGATATCACCTGCACGGATTTCATCAAGATCTTGACGCTCGTTCGCGTGCATTTGCACGATACGACCGATACGTTCACGCTTAGCTTTAACTGGGTTATAAACCGGATCACCTTGTTTAAGAACACCAGAGTAAACACGTACGAATGTTAAGTTACCTACGAATTTGTCGTTCATGATTTTGAACGCAAGTGCAGAGAACGGAGCTTCGTCAGATGCTTCACGAGACGCTTTAGTTTCGTCTTTATCGTCAAGGATACCTTCGATCGCTTTAACTTCTGTAGGTGATGGTAAGAATTCAATTACAGCGTCCAACATACGTTGAACACCTTTGTTTTTGAACGCAGAACCACAAAGCATTACTTGAATTTCAGAAGCTAATGTACGAGCACGTAAACCAGCGATGATGTCTTCTTTAGAAAGATCGCCTTCTTCTAGGTACTTGTCCATTAATTCTTCAGAAGCTTCAGCAGCTGCTTCAACCATGTTAGTACGCCATTCTTGAGCAGTATCAACTAGGTCAGCAGGAATATCACCGTATTCAAACTTCATACCTTGAGAAGCTTCATCCCAGATGATTGCCTTCATTTCGATAAGGTCAACAACACCTTGGAATGTGTCTTCAGCACCGATTGGCACAACGATTGGCACAGGGTTACCGCCCAAACGTGTTTTCATTTGTTCAACAACACGGAAGAAGTTTGCACCAGTACGGTCCATCTTGTTCACGAATGCTAAACGAGGCACTTTATATTTGTTTGCTTGACGCCATACAGTTTCAGACTGAGGCTGTACACCACCAACTGCACAGTAAACCATGCACGCACCGTCAAGAACACGCATAGAACGTTCAACTTCAATTGTGAAGTCTACGTGTCCCGGTGTATCAATTACGTTGATACGGTGTTGTTGGAATTGGTTAGCCATACCAGACCAGAAACAAGTTGTAGCAGCAGAGGTAATTGTAATACCACGCTCTTGCTCTTGTTCCATCCAGTCCATTGTTGCTGCACCGTCGTGTACTTCACCAATTTTGTGAGATACACCTGTGTAGAACAAAATACGTTCAGTTGTAGTTGTTTTACCTGCGTCAATGTGCGCAGAGATACCGATGTTACGGTAACGAGTAATTGGGGTTTGGCGAGCCATGATGTCTACATTCCTAAATGTTATCTTTAAAACAGGGCGCATCAATTAAATTGATGCGCACGAATACTCAAACGGGGCAACTTAAATACCCGCAAAGCCCCCACTTTGGTAGAGAGCAATGTTGAATCTAGCTACTGTATGCATGAGTATTCTCCTGATTAGGGACTGTTTTATCCGCTTAGAAACGGTAGTGAGAGAAGGCTTTGTTAGCTTCTGCCATACGATGCACGTCTTCACGTTTTTTGATCGCGGCACCTTTGCCTTCAGCTGCATCAAGCAACTCGCCAGCAAGACGTAAAGCCATAGTTTTTTCAGAACGCTTAGCAGCAGCATCTACTAACCAACGCATTGCTAAGGCAGTACGACGGGATGGGCGTACTTCCATAGGTACTTGATAAGTAGCACCACCAACACGGCGTGCTTTTACTTCGACCATAGGACGAACTTTCTCAAGAGTAGTCTCGAAAAATTCAACTGGGTCTACTTTGTTTTTTTCTTGAACGCGTTCTAAAGCACCGTAAACGATACTTTCAGCAATAGATTTTTTACCATCTTGCATTACGTGGTTCATGAATTTAGCGATTGTTTGGCTGCTAAATTTTGGATCTGGAAGGATCTCACGAGCAGCGACTACGCGACGTCTTGGCATTTTAATACACCTAATAATATGACACTTCAGGATAATCCAGCAGTTTGTACAAGTGTCATGTACACGACGCTGGCCTTACTATACGTCGCTTGAATTACAAATCTATGAAGAATTCAAACAAGCGAAACGCTAAAGGGCTTTTGGACTAGTTTCCTAGAATTACTTCTTAGGACGCTTAGTACCGTATTTAGAACGTGATTGATTACGATCTTTAACGCCGGCACAGTCTAAAGAACCACGAACGGTATGGTAACGTACACCTGGTAAGTCTTTAACACGACCACCACGGATAAGAACAACACTGTGCTCTTGTAAGTTATGACCTTCACCACCGATGTAGCTAGATACTTCAAAACCTGAAGTTAAGCGAACACGGCAAACCTTACGCATAGCTGAGTTAGGTTTTTTAGGTGTAGTTGTATAAACACGTGTACAAACACCACGACGTTGTGGACAAGCCTTCAACGCAGGAACTTTGGATTTTTCAACCAAAGTCGTACGACCCTTACGGATCAACTGATTCGTTGTTGCCATATGGCAATTCTCCCGTTATTAAAAAACCTTAAAAAGAAAATACCTCTTTTTAAGGGCACATAATTGTAAGCCAAGATGCAAAAATGGTCAACATGGCAATACTTACCAAATGTTGACCATATCAATGTTTGACAGGATGATTTACAAATTTAAATAAGGCTGAAACTTAATTTTCAAACCCTGTCTTTGTAATTGTATTGTTAAGAGTACTTTTGATCCTCTACAACCTCATCATTTTCAATTTCTAATGCTGGTTTTTGTTCACTTTGTTCATGCTCAACCACATGTTTTTCTGCAAGCTGCTCGATACCGTTATGAACATTTTCTTGCACTTTTTCTTCACTTTTTTCAGAAGTATTGGATTTGACCACAACAGATACTTTTGAAATTACATCATGATTTTCAATTTTATGATGTTGTGCTGCATGTACACTGCCATTTTCTCCAACATTTAAAAGACGCGGGCTTGCCTTTTGAATAAGAGTTACTGCAGCATAGTAAGCTTGTAATGGTGACAAATGCTCACTTGGGTGTTCATTTAAATAATGTCGTGCTGCACCAAAAATAGCTTGTGCTTTATGGCCTACGTCTTCTTGTAACTTCCAGCTATAAACAGCACTAAGTACTGCACCAGCAACTGGAGTAAACTTGCCAACCGCAGCAAGTTGAGGAACTTTATTTAACCAGCTCCATTTGAACTCACCATTTTCATCGACTAACCAGCTTTTTAAAGTCTCAATATCATTTGAAGACCCAAGTACTTGCTGAAACTGTTGAATGTCTTGTGTCTCTAACATATTACGTAAAGCTTTAAGTGCTAAAAGCACTGTCTGCTTCTCTGCAATCAGACTAATATCAACTTCTTTAAAAATAAATTCAACGACATCTTGATCAGTGGCTTCAGTCAAATCAAAACCGTGTGATCGTCCTGTTTGATAAATTGTTCTTAAAACCAATACTAAAGAAACAGGAATATCTACGGCTGCACCGACCATACCCGATACACCCGTAATTGCACCTTGAATACTTGCGATTAGTTTATTTTGTTCAATTAAAGCCTGACTTAAACGTTGTGAACGTGAAGTATCTTTTGTCAGCTCAAATAGGTCTTTAGCACCCGCCTCTTCTAAGATTTTTTCAGTCAGCGTACTTTTTGAACTAAAGTCATTTAGCCAATCAAATAAATAGCTCGATATTTTTTCATTCCAGTCAGGCGAAATAAATGTCGCAATACCATTGACCTTTCTAAAATGACGACCAAACACCTGACGCGTAACTTTAGGTAAATGTTCACGTAACATTTGTTGTGGACTTTCATACTGTTCCACTTCAAACGGACTTTTACTTCTAGCATTACCTTCTACTGTTTTACCACTTGCAAGTGGCTCAGCCAACTTACTAACCTCACCTATTTGGCTTTGCTGCAAGATGTTTAAACCAGTAGAACTGAGCTTTTTAGCCACTCCGAAGACCTGAGAAAACAAATTGTCAGATTGATTATTATTAAATTTTGTCATCCAGTACCTCGATTTTTTAATTTATCTAATTAGAGATAAATACTAGGTGGAATGTGGATTTATCTCAACTTGAATGTGTGTATTTTAGTTAACCCTAAATGCAACATACTGTGTATTTGGTTATTTTTTTTAAATGCAAAATTGACATAAAGATTTGCCATAAGAAATAAAAAACCTTTCTGCTATCATGGTAACAACGAAAACATATGTCTAATGTTCTTACAGCTATATTCTCCTATCATTTAATAGCTGCTCATGTTCATAGACTTTAAATATCACCATAAAGGGACCTGTAGATGAAACGTGTTGTAATCACTGGTATGGGTATTAACTCATGTATCGGTAACTCTTTAGAAGCAGTTACTCACTCACTTCAAAATGGAATCTCCGGGACACGTTTTAACCCAACTTATGCTGAACTCAATTTTAAGAGTCATGTCAGCGCTGCTGCAGAACAAGATTTTGACAATATTGATCGTAAATTAAAACGATTCATGGGCGTATGTGCAATGTACGCTTATAACTCTGCTGTTGCCGCTGTTGAACATGCTGGCTTAAAAGCAGAAGATTTAGCAGATAATCCACGTTATGGTATTGCTGGCGGTTCAGGTGGTGGTTCAACTGCTTCTGTTGTAGAAATGACTGAGCTTTTAGAAACTAAAGGTGCTCGTAAAGTTGGTCCTTTCTTCGTGCCACGTAACATGACAAACACAATTACTGCAAACGTGGGGGTTGCATTTAAACTTCAAGGTATTGCTCACTCAATCGCAAGTGCTTGTGCAACTTCTGCAGATGCAATTGGTTATGCATATAACCTTATTCAACTTGGTAAACAAGACCTTATGCTTGCTGGTGGTGGTGAAGAAGATCACTGGTCTCAAAGCTTATTGTTTGATGCTATGGGTGCTTTATGTTCTAAATACAACGACACACCTGAAACAGCATCTCGTCCATATTCAAAAGACCGTGACGGTTTCGTTATTGCTGGTGGTGGCGGTTTCGTTGTTCTTGAATCTCTTGAACATGCTCAAGCACGTGGTGCAAAAATTCTTGCTGAAGTTGTTGCTTATGCTGCGAACAGTGACGGTGCAGACATGGTTGCTCCAAGCGGTGAAGGTGCGACTCGTTGTATCTTGATGGCTCTTGAAGAAGCAAAACAACACGGCGTAGAAAAAATTGATTATGTAAATACCCATGGTACTTCTACACCAGCTGGTGATGTTACTGAACTTAAAGCAATGGAACGTGCTTTTGGTGAAGGTAAAGTTCCACCTTTAAGCTCAACTAAATCTATGACTGGTCATAGCTTAGGTGCTGCTGGTGTTCATGAAGCAATTTACTCTGTATTAATGCTTCAAAATGACTTTATTGCTCCAAACATTAACGTGACTGAGCTTGATGATGGCACTGAAGGTTTTGATATTGTGCTTGAAAAACGTGATGCAAAATTGAATACTGTAATGAGTAACAGTTTTGGCTTTGGCGGTGTAAACGCTTGCCTAATTTTCAAGAAGTGGGATGCATAATCCCACCTAGGATTAACGATGGATGCACCTTCTGATGCTTTTTTGTGGGTAAAAGCATTACATATTATTGCTGTGGTCTGTTGGTTCGCTGCTTTGTTCTACTTACCACGTCTTTATGTTTACCATGCAATGAGTGAGGATGCGGCAAGTCATCAACGCTTTGAAGTGATGGAACGTAAGTTGTATCGAGGTATTATGTGGCCATCTATGATTGCCACATTAATTACCGCCCATTTTCTTGTAGACTGGGGCGATGCAACTCGACATTACCATGAAGCCACATGGTTCTATTTAAAAGTTGGATTAGTGGCTTTATTAGTGATTTATCATTTAGTTTGTGGTTACTATCGCAAAAAGCTTATTGGAAATGCTCACTATAAATCACATAAGTTCTGGCGTTTTTTCAATGAAATGCCAACCTTAATTTTATTTGCTGTTGTGATTTTAGTTGTCGTAAAACCTCAGTTTTAACTGGGGTTTTTTATTATCTAAGATTTTTAACTCAATTCTTTTATTCATTTCACTGGCTTAACCTATTCATAATTTATTTTTCCGAGCAAAAGACTTTTACAGCAATCTTGATACATTCTTATAAAAACACCTCATCTTTTTTATAAATTCAATAAATAGTAAGGTTAAAGCATGAAAAGTCTGGCTTTTATTCATCGTAACGATACTCGTTTTGCAGTCGGCGATTTTTATCCAGTTCTTTCTGTTTTTTCCTACCATGAGTTAGGTAATACACTCTCCCCCTTTTTACTACTCGACCATTTAGGCCCGGGAAAAATTGCACCCTCTATAAAACGTAGAGGAGTCAATGATCACCCCCATCGTGGTTTCGAAACGGTAACACTTGTTTATGCAGGTGAATTGGAACACAAAGATTCATCTGGCGGAGGTGGGTCTATAAGTGCTGGCGATGTGCAATGGATGACAGCAGGCGCTGGTGTAATTCATCGGGAATTGTTTAGTGAAGAATTTTCTAAATCTGGCGGTGCTTTTGAAATGATTCAGCTTTGGGTCAATTTACCAGCAGCAGATAAAATGAATTCTCCACGCTATCAAAGTTTAAAGAAAGCTGAAATACCAGTGGTGAAACTGGAAAATGAAGCTGGATTTGTACGTATTATTGCAGGGCAATTTAACCATGTTATAGGACCCGCGCTTACTCACACACCTATTACCTTATTAGATGTAGAGCTCCGCGCAGGTCAGCAAGCCATTTTCCCTGCTCAATCTGGCGAAACAACATTAGTTTATTTACGTTCAGGCCGAGTACAATTTCAAAAAGATGAAGAAGTCCTAGAGGAACAAGGTTTAGCAGTGATGTCAAACCAAGGAGAGCATTTCTCTATTACGGCTTTACAAAGTTGTAAGTTACTTATTTTGACAGGACAACCCATTACAGAACCGATTAATGGTCATGGTCCATTTGTAATGAATACTTATGATGAGATTTTACAAGCCTATGATGATATTAAAAATGGAAGATTTGCCAAGTAAAACAGCCTAACTACCGCATGCGAAACAAATGACAGTTATTTGCGTCTGTCTTTCAACATAGTTGATGTATGTTATGCTACAAATTAACAGATGAACTTATTTACTAGCAAAACTATGTTCACTCTCAACGCTTTTAAACTTGTCACATATCGACAATTTATTATTTTCACCCTTTTCATTTTTCGTCACTTAAAAAGCTATCCGATTCGATTTCTTACACCAGAAGAAAAAGCTTTAGCGCAAAAGGTTTTTGGAGATTTTTTAGATTGTGACTGCCCTAAAATTATTGCTACTCGTTACTTACCTTGGCAAGCCCATGGAATTTTGATGGCTCCAAATGGAAATATTTATGTCAATCTTTCTGACTACAGTAGTAATTACGCGCTAGAGTCTAAATTCATACAAGGCATTTTTATTCATGAGTTGGCTCATGTCATGCAATACCAACGAGGTATTCATGTACTACTAAAAGGCGCCTTACTACAAACGGCCTACTATCTGAGTTTTAAATATTACAACCCATATAAATACACTTACCATCCTCAGAAAGCTTTTAGCTCTTACAATATTGAGCAGCAAGGAGAAATTGCTAGAGATATCTGTTCAGGTAAGCTACCAAATATTATTTGTTCACCTCACTTTGATTTGTAACTAAATAATCAAGATCGTCTTCTACGTAATTTTTTTGCTAACTTACTGGTAGAAAATTTATAAACAAAAAAATATGAAAATAAAATTGAGATCTGAGTTTATTAATGTCAAATTATTGAAAATAAGTATAAAAACTTATTCCAAAATTTGGAGTGTTAAGGCAGTATACAAACAATAAAAATAATGAAGCTTGTTTCTATTGTATACAGAAAATCTCGTTATTTTTACGCAGAAAATATGTGATTGGTATATATTATTGATCTTGACATTTTTGTTTACTATTTTACTTGTTTATTATCGTGCTATACACATCGTTGAAAAATTATATTCATAAAAATCAACACTATGTGTATTTATATTCGTTATGATCTAGGATTAGGTTTGAATGAAAAGTTTTAAAGTTGCCCTTGCTCAGTTTTCTCCGCATATTGGCAATATTGACTCAAACACCCAAAAGATGATTGAGCAAGCAAATCAGGCGAAAAAACAAGATGCTGACCTGATTATTTTTCCTGAGCTTTCTGTGATTGGTTATCCAGCTGAAGACTTATTGTTACGTCCAAATTTAAATAAACGTATGCAAAAGGCTTTTGCTCAACTTAGCGAAGTTAAAGATATTGTGATGGTTTTCGGCTTCGTAAACCAGACAGAAGATGGTCAACGTTATAATTCAGCTGCTGTCATGAAAGACGGTCAGGTTTTAGGTGTCTTCAATAAACATAACTTGCCAAACTATGGCGTTTTTGATGAAAAACGTTATTTCCAAAAAGGCCATCAGCACTTGGTATTTGAGTACTTAGGTCATAAGTTTGGTGTACTCATTTGTGAAGATATCTGGTCAATCAATACAGTAAAACAATTAAGCCAATTAAATGTTGATACTGTACTTGTGCTTAATTCATCGCCATATGAAGTGGGTAAACCACAGCATCGTAAACAGACATTAAGTGAGCTTGCAAAGCAGCTTCATTTAAACATTGTTTATGTCAACCAAGTTGGTGGGCAAGATGATTTAATTTTTGATGGTACAAGTTTTGTCAGCAACCAAAATGGTGAAATTGCTTTACAAGCGCCAAGCTTTAAAGAAGACCTGTATATTGCTGAATTTGACCGCGATACAAAATTATATAAAGTCGTCGAGTCTGCTCCTGCATTGGAAACTTTTGCAGAGATCTATCAAGGCTTAGTCATGGCAACACGTGACTATGTAGAGCGCTCAGGTTTTCCTGGAGTAATTTTAGGTCTTTCTGGCGGTATTGACTCTGCCCTTACGCTCGCTATTGCAGTTGATGCAATCGGTGCTGAAAGAGTTCAAGCTGTGATGATGCCTTATACCTACACCTCTCAAATTAGTGTAGAAGATGCAGCTGAACAAGCTCGCCGTATGGGCGTGACTTTCGGTATTGCCGAAATCCACTCAATCGTAAATAGCTTCATGCAAACTTTATATCCGTTCTTTGGTAATTCACCAGCCGATGCGACTGAAGAAAATTTACAAGCGCGCGCTCGTGGTACATTGCTTATGGGCTTATCTAACAAGTTTGGTAATTTAGTCCTTTCTACAGGTAATAAATCTGAACTTTCAGTTGGCTATTGCACACTTTATGGTGACATGGTGGGCGGCTTTGCTGTTCTCAAAGATGTTTATAAAACAATCGTGTTTGAATTAGCAAAATACCGTAATAGCTTAAGTGAAACTCCGGTTATTCCTGAGCGTGTGATTACTCGCCCACCTTCAGCAGAACTTCGTCCAGATCAAAAAGACCAAGATTCTTTACCAGCGTATGATGTATTGGATGCTATCCTTTATGCATACATTGAAGAAGATTTAGGTCAGGCAGACATTATTGCCAAAGGTTTTGATAAAGAAGTTGTTGAAAAAGTCATCCGTTTAGTTGATCGTAATGAATACAAACGTCGTCAAGGTGCAATTGGCCCGAGAATTACTTCTCGTGCATTTAGTCGCGAACGACGTTATCCGATTGTCAACGGTTGGACAGCGAATGACTGAGCAGAAAAACTCATCAAAAACCACAGCACTTGCTCAAGCACTTTTGCTTGAGCAGGTGGAATTTTTCAAAAAACAATTATCGATAGAAAACTCACCTATTTATTTCCAGCAGTTCATTCAACTGTTTATGCAACATGCTGACGAAATTAAACTTTATGAAGTTGTAGATTTAGAACAATTACAAGCCGTTGTGAAACGCTATGCTTTTGAAATGCAGCTGGGTGCAGGCTTACTTGAGTTTATTGGGGAAATTGCACAGCGTATTTATTTATCTGCCATGAAATCTCCAATTCAGCTACAAGACTTGGTATCCGATCACCAGTTTGAAATGTGGCTTTCCAAGTTTTTGGAAATGGAGCATATTCCTCAATATCTAAATGAGTTTTTAAGAACCAGCCCTTCTGTTCAACAACTTTGCCAATATATTGCTACTTCAACCTTAGAACAAAAATTACCAAAATTTTTAACTGCCACTAAAGTGAATGACTACCATTTTGAATGGCAGCATAAACTTAAAAAATTCTCGTTTTTGCAGCAACAACGTCTCGAGCACAAACTTGAAACTTGGATTGCTAGTTTTATTCATGAACAACTTACAGAATTAAGTCTTTTGTCGGCTGAAGATTTAGAAAGCTTAGTGCGTCATATCTGGGAAGATATTAGACATAAAAAAATGTATGAGTTTATGAAACAGCTCACTCCTCTCGATGTGGAAGAGTTCTTTGTTTTAATTTATGAATACTGGAAAGAATTACGTCAATCGCAATTTATGCAAGATCTTATTTTGTATGGTGTCGAAGTTTTTTATGATTTTTATAAAGACCAAAGTCTATTTGAAGTGTTAAGTGAGATTGGTTTAACCGAAACCGATTTACAAACTGAAGCTTTACGTTTTTATCCAAAAGTTATGGATGCCTTTAATGAGCACGGTATTTTGGAACCGTTACTTCAAGCGCTCTTAGCTCCTTTTTATCAAAGCTCAAAAACACTCGATATAATTGAAAAACATTTTAGTGAGTAAAAAATAGATAAAAAGAAACCACGCAGGAGCGTGGTTTTTAAAATGGTGGCTATGACGAGACTTGAACTTGTGACCCCCGCATTATGAGTGCGGTGCTCTAACCAACTGAGCTACATAGCCGTAAACTGTGTGCGCATTATCTATAGTTCTGTATAGCAGGTCAATACTTCAAAACTCTTTATGTCCACCAAATGAACAAATATGATTCATATCATCATTATTTGTTCATTTTTTAGCAAATTAAGACTTTAAGCAATTGATCGGCCACAGAAATATATTAAAGATCTAATACTAGTTTTTTGCCTTTTGCTCTTGATACACAAATCATCATGCTCTTTTGTGAAGCTTTTTCGGCATCACTTAAGTATTGATCGAAGTGTTCTGCTTCACCTTCTAAAATAGCCGTTTCACATGTACCACAAACCCCTTCTCGGCATAGACATTCCACATCAATATTTAATGTTTCAATGGCTTGTAAAATAGTCTGATTACTTTGTACTTCAATTTCCTGATTAGATTTGGCAAGTACCACCGTAAATGCCTCACCATCTTCAGGAACTGTTGAGGCAAATTGTTCCCAGTGAATGTATTCATCGCGGTAACGGTGCTTGTTACAACAATCAATCACCGCATCAATCATAGGTTTAGGTCCACATACATATACATGTGTGCCTTTTGGTTGCGATGAAATTAATTCGTCTAAGTTAAGCATGCAGCCTTCTGAATCAACATAACTAAATACGTGCTCTGCATGTTTTTGCTTTAATTCATCAAGTAAAGCTGCGTGTTCAGGTGAACGGTAAGCATAATGTAGCTCAAAGTCAGCACCACGTGCCGCAAGCTCATCCATTTGCGGTAAAAACGGTGTAATACCAATACCACCTGCAATTAAGATATGTTTAGTACCTGTTTCAGCTAGCGGGAATAAATTTTTTGGTTCTGATATCTGGATTTCACAGCCTTCATTGCACTGATCATGCATGAAAACTGATCCCCCCTTACCTTCCACATCCTTACGAACGCAGACTTGATAAGTTGATAAGTCTTGCGTACAGCCCATCAATGAGTAAGCATTGGAAAGTTGATCATTCATTTTGACAATAATATGGCTTCCCCCACTAAATCGAGGAAAGTTCTGCCCATCTTGACGTTTGAACGTAAACCGTTTGATTAAAGGGGTTAGCTGTTCCACACGAGTAACAACTGCTGGGAACATTTCATAATGACTAGCCATATTAGAATCCTTCTTTTACCGCATATTCTTGTTGTTAGGGCTTATCCTTAAAGCCCTAAACACATGTATTTAATAGTCATGAATTCTTCAAGACCATATTTTGAACCTTCACGTCCAACGCCTGATTGCTTCACACCACCAAATGGTACAACTTCATTTGAAATTGCTGTGGCATTCATACCGACCATTCCATATTCAAGCTGTTCCGACACTCGCCATAAACGTGAAATATTTTCGCTATACACATACGCTGCCAAACCGAAAATCGTGTCATTTGCTTGAGCAACCACATCTGCTTCATCTGTAAAACGAATAAGCGGCGCAACTGGACCAAAAATTTCTTCTTGGACAATTTCCATTGTACGGTCAACGTTCGTTAGAACTGATGGTTCATAAAAGGTTTGTCCTAAAGCATGCTGTTTACCACCACAGGCAATCTTAGCGCCTTTGCTCACCGCATCATCAATTAACTGCTGTGCTTTCAAAACTGCTTTTTCGTTAATTAATGGGCCAATTTGTACGCCATCTTCCAAACCGTTACCGACTTTAAACTTCTGTACTTCTTGTACAAACTTCTCGGTAAAAGCTTGATAAATATTGTCATGTACATAAATGCGGTTAGCACAAACACAAGTCTGACCTGCATTACGGAACTTGGCAAAAATCGCGCCTTGTACAGCTTTATCTAAATCGGCATCATCAAACACAATCAGAGGAGCATTTCCACCCAACTCAAGCGCCAATTTTTTAATGGTGCTTGAACACTGCTGCATTAGTAAACGGCCCACTGGCGTTGAACCAGTGAAAGTCAACTTCTTCACTTTTTCATGTGAAGTAAATACCGAGCCAATTTCTTGAGATTTACCAGTAACAATATTAATCACACCAGCTGGTATACCCGCCTTTTCTGCAAGCTTTGCAATCGCTAATGCACAGTAAGGTGTTTCATTGGCTGGCTTAATTACGACCGTACAACCCGCTGCTAAAGCAGGCGCTGCTTTACGGGTAATCATGGCAATTGGGAAATTCCACGGCGTAATCGCAGCCACAACACCCACAGGTTCTTTACTAATAATAAAACGCTGCTGGTTATTTACGGTTGGAATCACATCACCATAAATACGCTTGCCTTCTTCTGCAAACCATTGAATAAATGATGCAGCATAGCGAACCTCACCTTTTGCTTCTGCTAAAGGCTTGCCTTGCTCAATGGTCATGATTAAAGCAAGTTCATCGGTATGATCGAGAACCAGTTTATGCCAAGCCAACAAGATATCAGCACGATTTTGGGCAGTTAAAGCTTTCCAACTTTGTAAAGCCATATAGGCAGCTTCAACTGCTTGCGTTGCCTCTGCCGCTCCCATATTCGGAATTGTGCCAATTTCTTCGCCTGTAGCTGGGTTACTCACCGGAACAGTCGCATTCGACTGTGCAGCTAGCCATTGCCCATTAATATAGGCTTGTTGCTGAAATAGTTCAGTACTTTGTAAACTCGACATATCATCTTCCTAACTGAAGAATCAGGTGTAAGTGATCTTTACACCTGAATAAATCCATTTGTTTTATTTATGATGCTGCGCCACTAAATGTTGGAAGTAAGCAATACCATGCTCACTGATACCAGAGCGTTGCTTGTCAGTCATGATACGGCCTTGACCACGATAACCACGTGATTTCAGACCACGTTGTACGCTCTCTACCAAGTTCAAATCTTCCGGGCGGAATACATTGCGATACCACTCAATCAAATCTTTTTGATCTTGAGTAAGCTCTTCATTTGTAAAGTAAATATCGTAATACTGCAAAGTTGTTTCTGCATCAACTGGAAACTCATAGATCACAGTCATGAAGTTGCTGCCCGGTGGTACGTTGAACATGGTACAAGGCCAAGTCCAGAACCCATGAAACTCAGGATCTGTTACTGATGGATCAAGCTTAAATGACTTCTCAGATGAACGCGCAAAACCGTACTGTAATGTCCAGTTTTGATGTGTGGTGTGCCAATATTTGTCGACTTGTACTGAGTCAGCAAAGCCCGGATGTGCAGGCCCACAGTGATAACACTCCAAGTAGTTATCGACAATAACTTTCCAGTTTGCTGGCGTTTCTGTTACAAAACGAGCCGCCAATTTCAAATCTTTAATTACACTACATGCTTGATTTAAACGCTCAGCAAAGCCCGGAAGCTGGTCTTCTACGCAAGTCGCATTTTCATCCATATTAATAAATACGAAACCTGCATATTCCTCGACTTTTAAAGGCACCATGCTTGAGTTTTCTTTATCGAAAGATTCAACATGGTCACAATTACGTGCCAATGCCAAGCTACCGTCCAGCTTGAAAGTCCATGCATGATATGGGCAAGTAATGACATTTTTTGCTTTACCACTGCCACTTAGAAGCTCATGGCCTCGGTGTGGACACACATTATAAAACGCACGTAGAACACTATCTTTACCGCGAATGATGACAATATTTTCACCAATTACTTTACGGGTAATATAGTCATTTGGCTGAGCCAACTCACTGCCATGTGCAACACAAATCCAGCTTTTAGCAAAGATTGATTCTTTTTCATGCTCATAAACTTGAGATGAAGTATAGAAAACTTTAGGGAAAGTCCATGCAACATCTGGGTTTGCACAAAAATCTTCAGGTAATTTTTCAACTGCACTCATGTTTTTACTCCATTAAATTCTTTTCGTCCAAATGACTCGATATTAAATTGATGTCTTTTCGGCACTGCTCAACATGCGACGTATTGCACTTAGCATGTTTTGATATAAATGTTGAACTTCCGGACAGTCACGCATCAGACGTAAACTGCCATGTAATAAACCTTTACCTAAATGAAACTCGTTAGGGATACCTGCTTGTTCCAATTTTTGGGTAAAGAGATAACCGTCATCACTTAAAGGGTCATATTCTGCAACTGCCACAAAACTTGTAGGCATATCTGAAAAATCAGTTGCCAATAAAGGTGCTAGACGTAAATCCTGCCACTCTTGTGAATTCGGTGCATATTCCTTTAAATAAAAATGCATATCTTCAGCCGTTAACAACGGCGCATGGGCGTGCTTTTGCACGGCTGGGGTATCAAATGCTGTCGTTAAACATGGATAAACCAATGCCAGCCCTTGAGCTTGCAAACCACTATGTTGTAGATCCACTGCAAGAGCGGCTGCTAAATTACCGCCTGCGCTATCACCTGCTAGAACGATATTTTCGCTATCGATTTGCCAAGCTGAACCATGCTGTTTAAGCCATTGATATACCGCTAAACAATCTTCAAAAGCTGCAGGAAAATGATGTTCTGGTGCTAAGCGGTAATCTACACCAATGACAATTGCATTTAAGTCCTGACATAAATAACTGGTAATAAACTCATGTGAATCGAGTCCACCGACCATCCAACCACCGCCATGTAAATACAACACACACGGCCAACCAGCTTCAGGTCGATTTGTTTTTGGTAAATACACACGAACAGGTACAAGATGCTCTGTATTTGCAACAACTCGGTCTTCTACTTCAATCTTGCCATCACGTGGCAAAGTGTAGTGTCGGCACATCGCGTCATATGCTGCACGAATTGAGTCAATATCTGCATCTGCTGGTGAATAAATGCTGCTCCAGTACACTAGGCTTTGCATTTCTTCACTTAAGACATAAGTAGTCTGTTCACGTCTCGTCATTACCGTTCCCTCTAGCTGGTTTTTCTATCCAGTTTGATTGAGTTTGCAAGCTCAAGCTGCATCCGTTTTGCATGTTCATCTTGAGACTGGTTTAAACCAATTTCCGCATCATCATAACCTTGTTGCTCAATTAAATGCGATGGGACTTTGGCATAATCCTGAATTAGCCATTTCACTAAGCCATAGGTTTGAATCAGAATAATCACGATGAATGGTAAAGCCGTCACAATAGTTGCCGTTTTCATGGTGTCTAACGGTGCTTTACTAAAAATCATGGCAATTGGAACTAAAGTCAGCATGACACACCAGAACAGACGAGCGTTTGGTGATGGGTCTTGTCCTTCACTTAAACCGCGTGTACATGTTGCTGAAACCGCATATCCGACCGCATCCATATGCGCTGCCAAGAACACCACCATGATGCCGAGGAAAATCCACATCATTAATTTTCCGGCAGGTAACAGACTGAGCAATTGACCAATCGCAACCTCACCACCCTGTTGACTTAAGATTTGCGGTACATTGACAGCCCCATGAATAAAGCTATAAACGCTGTAGTTTTCAAACACACCAAAGATGAACCAAAGACCGACACTGCCGCCAATTACCATGGCAAAGATCACTTCTTTAATGGTACGACCTTTAGAAACACGCGTTACAAAGAGTGCCACACCCGGTGCATATGAAATCCACCATAACCAGTAGAAAACAGTCCATTCTCGAGTAAACTTGCCGTCACCCATTGGGTCGGTAAACAAACTCATATCGACAAAGTTGGTAGCCATTAACCCAAAACTCATTAATGAGTTATTCAAAATGAACTGAGTCGGACCAAAGCAAAGTACATAAATTGCAAATAACACTACACCCAAGCACACCATATGGCTTAAACGCTGCATGCCCTTGTCCATACCTACATAAGAACTTAGTGCGAACAGAACTGAAACTGCCAAAATAATGATGACCTTGGTCATAAAGGTATTTGGTATGCCTGTGAGCTGAGACAAAATATTGGTAAATGTCACGGCAGTGAGTACCAATGAAATCGTCAATGCACCAAACATGCAAAGCAAGAACATTAAGTCGACTAAACGACCAACCACGCCAGTTGATTTAAAACCTGTCACAGCCTCAATTACTGAAGCTAAGCTTAATCCCTTGTTTTTTCTCACATGATAGCTGTAGCACAAAGAAATTGATGCCAAAGCATAAATTGCCCAAGCACTTAAGCCAGAGTGAAAAAACGAGTAAGCCACGCTATATTTCAATGCTTCTGCTGACTCAGGCGGTAAGCTCAAACCAGGAGTTTGATAATAGTAGGCCCAGTCCAAAAAGCCCCAGTACAGTGTGGAAGAACCAATACCTGACAAGATGAACATAAAAATCCATGACATTGTGCTGTATTGAGGTTTTCCTTCTCCAAGCTTAATTTTTCCGTATTTACTAAAGGCAAGACCAAAAGTAAAAATAATGGCTAAAAAAGCAAACAGTAATACTGGGGTTGTAAATACCGATGTCGTCCACTGCATCCATGTTGCAGCAATCTTTATCGATTCTTGCGAATAAATCGCCAAACCAGCAACTGAAATAAATACAAACAGTAAGCTGGTTACGGCAAGAAATTTATCCGTATAAATTTTTGTGTTTTGATTATCCATATCCATACATCCATTTTTGGATGGCGTTATTCCATAGCGAATACGTCCATTTTAGTTTGGGCTACACATGATGCAATTGCATCTCCTACCTCATAAGTCTTTGCCTGACCGCCGATATCGGCTGTTTTTGGGCCATTAATTAATACATTCTCAATCGCCTGCATAATATCTTGACCCGCTTGGATACAGCGCTCGTCTTCTTCTCCAAAGAATTCGAACATCATGGCACCCGACCAAATCGCAGCGATTGGGTTGGCAATTTGTTTACCGTAAATATCTGGTGCTGAACCATGGACAGGTTCAAACAATGATGGAAATTTTCTTTCCGGGTTTAAATTTGCAGAAGCAGCCAAACCAATGGTACCTGTACATGCAGGACCTAAATCGGAAAGAATGTCACCAAATAAATTGGATGCCACAACCACATCAAAACGTTCAGGTTGTAAAACAAAACGAGCCGCTAAAATATCAACATGCTGTTTATCAGCTTGAATTTGTGGATACTGTTTTGCCATCGCATCAACGCGCTCATCCCAGTACGGCATGCTCACTGCAATACCATTTGACTTGGTCGCTGCGGTAATTTTTTTCGCATCTCGCTGATTTGCAAACTCAAATGCATAACGCAAAATTCGGTCTACGCCATGACGTGTAAATACGGCTTCTTGTAAAACAAACTCGCGGTCTGTTCCTTCAAAAGCTTTACCGCCAATCGCTGAGTATTCACCTTCACTATTTTCACGAACCACGTAGAAGTCGATATCGCCCGGTTTTTTACCTACCAATGGACATTTCACACCCGGCATTAAGCGCACTGGACGTAAATTCACATATTGGTCAAAACCACGACGGAACTGGAGCAGCGAACCCCAAAGCGAAATATGGTCAGGCACTTTATCGGGCCAGCCTACAGCGCCAAAATAAATTGCATCGTAGCCCTGCAAAGTTTCAAACCAGTCATCTGGCATCATTTTGCCGTGCTCAAGGTAGTAATCGCAGCTTGCCCAATCGAAAGCATCTAACTGAAGATCAATGCTTACTTCTCTGCTGCTGCCTTTACAACCTTAATACCTTCTGGTAGAACTTCTAAACCAATGCCATCACCTGCAATCGTGGCAACTTTATATCTTTTTGCCATAAGCTTCCTTCACACCTTCGACTAATATCCTTGTATGGCTTAAACATGATGTTTTAAGCAAAAATGATCAACAACAGAACTATCACTCCAATGGACACGGATCGTGAATAATCTACCTAACCTATCGGATTTAAAGGTTTTTTGCACAGTCGCCAAACTAAAAAGTTTTGTCGAATCTGCTGAGGAACTCGGGACATCGCCAGCTTTTATTAGCAAGCGAATTAATATTCTAGAAAACACGTTGAGCTGCAAACTTTTTCATCGCAGCACGCGTCACGTTAGCCTGACAGAAGATGGCAAACTCATACTTGAGAGAGTTTCAAATATTCTTGAAGAATTTGATGAAGTCTGCGAACTGGTCAATAACCCGCTCAGTACGCCTACGGGTCGTATGGATATTATTAGTAGCTTTGGTTTTGGCAGAAAACATGTCGCACCAATTTTGTCTAAATTAATGATGCTGTATCCAAAACTACAGATTCATTTTGATACCATCGACAATACCAAAGACCTGATTCAACACAGTATTGATTTAGACATTAGAATTGGTAATGAAATTGCACCCAATATGATTGCGAAGAAGCTGGCTTCTAATTTTCGTATTTTGTGCGCGTCACCGAGTTATTTACTTAAACACGGCGTACCGGACAGTATTGAAGATTTGCAAACACATGACTGTTTAACAATTAGTGAACGCGACCAATCCTCGGTTTTATGGAAATTTAGGCATGCTTCCGAAGATGTCTCAGTACATATCAAACCCCGCTTTGTTTCAAATAACGGCGAAATTATTCATCAACTTGCCATAGAAGGTCACGGTATTATTTTCCGCTCGATTTGGGATGTTGCAGATGAGTTGATTACTGGCCAACTTCAGCATATTTTGCCTGAGTACTGGCAAGATGCAGATGTCTGGGCAGTTTATCCATCACAACTCAAAAGCTCCTCCAAACTGCAAACCTGTATTTTGTTTATTCAAAATGAATTGCTCAATCGTTTACAGCATGTGCAAAACCTAAGCCGCGGTCAACTCATTTCACCAGCGGTCAAACGAGAACCACCGCCTGAAAAAGTCTTTCTATAAAAAAAGCCCTAAGTGGGCCTGTTCACTTAGGGCAATAGTTTACTTTTAACTTTTAGAAATAATATCCAATTGAAAGATAAAACAGTTTATCCCAATCATTACTGCTACCTTGTGCAAGGCCATTCGCCCCACCACCTACCATTGGATCATTTTTACTCATAATATATTCACCCTGAATACCAATGGCTTTGTAATTAAAATAAACGCCTGCAATTAAACGCTCAGAGTCTTTATATCCATCCTCATCTTTGAAAAAGCGGCTATGAGAGATATAGGGCTTAATATTTTCAATTTTGTGGAATGGCTGAGCAAAGGTATAGTTAATTTCATTGACCAGATATTTGCCTTTGTTAGCAACTTGATACGGATAATCAAATGCTCCAATGGTTGAGCTATTTGGCAATAAATTATCGCCATTAGTGACATCTTGCTTACCTGCTAAGAACATCCATTGCCATGCTTGATATTGCGTTTGAGCAAATACATTCCATGATTTGCGGTGTCCATCTTCGTCTGTTCTTTTATTTTCTAAATCAGAATACCAAACTGAACCACCTAACTCGGTCGAAAATTTTTGAGCTTTATCAAGCTCAAATTTTCTAGAGGCCCGCGCAATCCACATATTTTTTTCTTCAATATTGGTCCCTACCGTCAAGTCATCAGCTTCAACGAAATTACCACTATATCGGCTTGAGTCTTTTGATGTCCCCTTATAATTTCCTCCATCAGTTGGATAGAATCCTAAGGTTAAATTGTATTTGTCATCTGCAAATTTATATTTAATCCCTAGATTATCAATATCTTCTAAACCAACGGTATTTAAAAGCGTTTCGTAATAACTACTTCCCCAAAATTCACCAAAGCCAAAATCAACAGGCTGCAAACCTACCGTGACTCTTTGTTGGTCAGATAACTTATACCCTACCCAAGCTTTTTTTAGAAAAATCGCATCACACAAGTGATCATATTGATAACAACGAGCATCTGCCCCTGCAATCCAGTTTGGATTTTCATAACCCAACACTAATTTAATATCTGTGAGTCGCCAGTCATCATTTTGGGAACCTTCATTCGCCCCGACCACATAATCTTTATGTAAATAGCGAGAACGTATTGCACCAGACACTTTAAATTGACCCGAATCTAAAGTTGGATCACCCCAACTCAAATCAGCTGCAGAGACTTGTGTTCCAGAAGTTAAACTTAGAATTCCTAAAAATAATAATGACCTTTTCATGTCTTCAACATCCTTGTTAAGTGTTATAAGAACATGAAGAAATTGGCTTAGACAAACAATGCCAGAAGTATGAAGTCGGTCTTTACAAACTGTGTTTAATCAAAAAACAAGCATAAAAAAAGACCACGCAGGAGCGTGGTCTGTAAAATGGTGGCTATGACGAGACTTGAACTTGTGACCCCCGCATTATGAGTGCGGTGCTCTAACCAACTGAGCTACATAGCCGTAAACTGTGCGCGCATTATCTTAGCTTCTTAACCGCGCGTCAAGAAAAATTTTCAATAAAATGAGGTGAAGTGAGCCTATAAGCCGGGTTCTGTCGAGGATGGTCATTCCTCTAGGCGTACAATCACTCATACGCTCAAGCGACCTACCCGAATCCAGTACGGGCCGCACCTAGGATTCCTATTTGGTCTTGCTTCTGGTGGGGTTTGCCATGCCGTGAACTGTTACCAGACACGCGGTGCGCTCTTACCGCACCCTTTCACCCTTACCTCACGAATGAGGCGGTCTACTCTCTGCTGCACTTTCCGTCGGCTTTCACCGCCCAGGCGTTACCTGGCACCCTGCCCTATGAAGCCCGGACTTTCCTCTCCTGCTTCAGTCACGGAGACCTCCACAGCAGCGACCATCCGGCTCACTTCGAGGGCGCATATTAACAAATTTATTCACTAATTGCTTGTGCTTTTTTGAGCAATTAATCTTTTATATTTGTCTAATAGCTGTTCTTCCGTTTCCTCATGCTGCGGATCTTTAGGAATACAGTCGACTGGACAAAATAATTGACATTGTGGCTGGTCATGGTGACCAACACACTCTGTACATAAATCTGGATTAATTTCATAAATCACTTCACCCATAAAAATAGCTTCATTTGGGCAAACTGGTTCACAAACATCACAGTTTATGCACTCATCGGTGATATATAACGACACTTTACCAACCTTGTTGATGTTTACGTTCAAAAGCTTCAACCACAGCTTGCGGAACAAACTTGGTTACATCCCCTTTCAAACGTGCAATTTCTCGGATCAACGTCGAAGAAATAAAAGAATACTGTTCCGAAGGTGTTAAAAACACGGCTTCAAAATGTGGGTCCAACTGGCGATTCATATTAGCCAATTGAAACTCATATTCAAAATCAGATACTGCTCTTAAACCACGAAGTACTGCTGTAGCCTTTTGTTCTTTGAAAAAATTAACCAATAAACCATCAAAACCTACAAATTCAACATTTGATAGATGGCCTAATGATGACT
Organism: Acinetobacter sp. 766875; assembly: GCF_000582055.1. Taxonomy (NCBI): domain Bacteria; kingdom Pseudomonadati; phylum Pseudomonadota; class Gammaproteobacteria; order Moraxellales; family Moraxellaceae; genus Acinetobacter; species Acinetobacter sp. 766875. The sequence continues at coordinate 23,355 of NZ_JEXX01000006.1, forward strand.
GTGCCAGTGCAACTCTCTCTTCTAGACTGAACAAAGGATTTTTATGATGTCCAATTGCAATCGCTACTACGACCTCATCAAACATTCTTGATGCTCTAGTAACTAAATCAACGTGCCCATTTGTGATAGGGTCAAATGTTCCAGGATAAATTACACGCGTTTTAGACATCCGCTAGTACTCTAATTGTATTGTGCACCTATTTTAGCAAAAGTTATACATGAGGCGAAATATTGATATGTGGGAAAAAACTTCACCTTGGCATCAGTTTACGGCACAATAGGGGCAATTGTGGAAGTTTGAATTATGGCGAAAGCAACAGTAGTAAAGAAACATAATGGCGGAACCATCGCACAAAATAAACGTGCCCGTCATGATTATTTTATCGAAGAAAAATTTGAAGCTGGCATGTCTTTACTCGGCTGGGAAGTAAAGTCTTTACGTGCTGGTCGTATGAGTTTGACAGAAAGTTATGTCATTTTTAAAAACGGTGAAGCATTTTTATTTGGTGCACAAATTCAACCGCTCCTTTCTGCATCTACACATATCGTGCCGGAAGCTACACGTACACGTAAATTATTATTATCTCGTCGTGAACTTGAAAAGCTTATGGGTGCAGTGAACCAAAAAGGTTATTCGTGCGTTCCATTAGCGTGTTACTGGAAAGGTCATCTGGTCAAGCTTGAAATTGCACTCGTGAAAGGTAAACAACTCCACGATAAACGTGCAACTGAAAAAGAACGTGACTGGCAACGTGATAAAGCCCGTATATTTCATAAATAATAGACTAAAAAGCCTCTATAAAGAGGCTTTTTTATTTTTTACTAATTTAATCTATATAAAAGTCCAGCAATATATTCACCAAACCATTTAGCAGTATTTAAATCACCTTGTGGCGGTGTAATTTCAACTGGTGCATTATCTGATTGAGTCATTAAACCTAAACAGCTCGATAAACGGTTTAAATCAGTTTCGGTATGGCCTGTTGTCATTAAAGGTAAACCTGACCAGAGCATGCCATGCTGCATCGCAAAAATATTAAGTTGTTGCAAAACCGCCAGTTTATCACCACTCAAACCACCCGAATTTGCAAAACCCGCTGCTAATTTGCCTTGCCATAAACGATTTTTCCAACGTTTGGAGGTACTATCCATAAACTTTTTAAAGTCGGCAGTTACACTCCCCATATATGTTGGCGAGCCAAAAATAATACCCTGTGAGGCATCTAAAACATCCCAGTCAATGTGCTCAATATTCATCACATGTACTTTAACACCCATCACTTGTGCACCAGCAGCAATAGCAGATGCTACCTTTGCGGTATGACCATATGGACTGTGATAGACGATAGAGAGATGTTTTTCAGGCAAAGACATAAGCTTAATATTTTTAGCGATTTTTTGTATTTTATCATTTAATTAAAAGTTGCTAAACCGTGATCTAAAAATATCAAAAATTAGCTTTTAAGCAGTTTATTTAAGTAAATACAAAAAATAAAAAACTCCCTTATATTATTTTTAAATTTAAATAACATAAGGGAGTAATATCACAACAATCGTACTTCTAAAATTAAATACGATTTTTATAAATTACATAAAAACAAAAGTTGCCATACGGCCAGTTTTAGCATCACGGCGGTAAGAGAAATACTCTTCTTGCTGTTGATATGAACATTGATCGCCGCCTAAAACTTGCTTAACACCAAGCCTTTGCAAAATAAAACGAGCAATCGCGTATAAATCTGCATGAAATTTATCTGGAGCTGCTCCATCAATAAATGCAGTTTCCAATTCAGGATATTTACTACAAAAAGCAGTTTTTACTTCAGCTCCAATTTCAAAACAAGGTTGACTAATCGCAGCTCCTAACCACGCCCAAGTTGGAGGGCTTTGCATTGCAGCAACTGTATTTTCAATAATACCACCCGCCAAACCTCGCCACCCTGCATGTAAGTTGGCAACTTCAGTGCCCTCTGCGTTACCAAGTACTACAGGCAAACAATCGGCTGTCATCATCATTAACGCATGACCTTTGGTTTGAGTAACCAATCCATCGCCAATTAATGCTGTAAAGGAAATTTGTTCATTTACCGTATGACAAATCGTACTATGCGTTTGGGTCATCCATGTCATTTTCTTAACACCAAACTGAGCAAATTCGTCTAAAAGCATCATTCGATGCTGCTGAACGCGTGCAGCTTCGTCTTTAACGTGTAAAGCAAGATTAAATCCAGTTAATTCGGTTTGGTCTGTTGGCAAAGCCAAAGGATGTTGAACACGTGTCTGCCCTACAAATACGCCTTGCGGTAAACCTTGAACAAATTCCATATGCATGTCCTTAATATGCAGCGTTTTCTGAACGTAGCACATTAACCAACTGAGTAAAATCTTCAGGCCAAGGTGCTTCAAATAACATTTCTTCACCAGTACGCGGATGTTTTAAACCCAACTTAGCTGCATGCAATGCTTGACGTTTGAAACCACGTAAAGTTTCAATGAGTAATTCAGATGCACCAGCAGGTACACGTACACGGTTCATATAAACCTGATCACCAATCAAGCCGTAACCAATATAACTAAAATGCACACGAATCTGATGAGTTCGGCCTGTTTCAAGACGAGCTTGCACACGAGTAAAATCTTTAAAACGCTCTTTTACGTTGTAATGCGTCACTGCATCACGCCCACCCGGTAAAATCGCCATTTTCACACGGTCAACTGGGTGACGTTTAATTGGCTCATCAATCGTACCGCCAGCAATAATATTTCCATAAACAACTAAGTCATATACACGATAAACCGACTTATTTGCCAATTGTTTACTTAAAGAAAATTGCGCTTCTAGTGTTTTAGCAACAACTAATAGTCCACTGGTGTCTTTATCAATACGATGTACTAAACCAGCACGAGAAAGTTCTGCCAATTTTGGAAAATGATAAAGCAAGGCATTCACTAAAGTTCCAGAGGTATTACCTGCTCCTGGATGCACTACCATCCCTACTGGTTTATTAATGACTAAAATATCATCATCTTCATAAACAATATTAAGTGGAATGTTTTCAGGTTGACTCGTCGTCTGAGCTTCAAGCTCAACTTCGAGCGTAAGTAGCTCTGTCCCTTCACAACGATGCTTAGGTTTAACAATGTTACCATTCACCAACAGATGGCCATCCTTCAACCATTGCTTGAGCTTTTCACGCGATAACTCACTCCACACCATGGCTGCAACTTGGTCGATACGTTGCCCTAAGTAGCTTTCATCTAACTGAACTTGCAACGATAAACGTGTTGCAGTTGTATCAGAAGTATGGTTATCTGCATCCTCAGAATCTTCAAGTAAATTGAAGTCGGTTTCAGAGAAGTTTGTGTTTGAAGATTGTGCTGAAGTCATTTGATCATTGAGATAAAAGTGGTTTAATAGCGCAATTGTAGCTCATTGCCCAACATAACAGAGGAGTTTTTATGTCGCTACCACGTTATAAAATTACGATGCTTGCCTTATCTCTAGGTGTAGCGTCTGCATTTGTGGGCTGTAGCAGCAATCCAAGTAAAAAAGAAGTGGTCGATACTGGCCCGCAATCTAGTGAACAAGCATATTTTGAAAAGGCCCAAAAATCTCTTGATCGTGGTCAATATCTTGAAGCTACTAAATCTTTAGAAGCGATTGACACCTATTATCCAACTGGACAATACGCGCAACAAGCACAACTCGAACTTCTCTATTCAAAATTTAAACAAAAAGATTATGAAGGGGCGATTGCTCTAGCTGAACGCTTTATTCGTTTAAATCCTCAGCATCCAAATGTAGATTATGCCTACTATGTACGTGGCGTATCTAACATGGAGCTGAACTATGACAGTTTATTGCGCTACACATCTTTGCAACAATCACACCGTGACATCAGTTATTTAAAAGTTGCTTATCAAAACTTTGTTGATCTGATTCGCCGCTTCCCAAGCAGCCAATATTCTGTCGATGCAGCACAGCGTATGAAATTTATTGGTCAAGAGCTTGCTGAAAGCGAAATGAATGCTGCACGCTTTAACGTTAAACGTAAAGCATGGGTTGCAGCAGCTGAGCGTTCACAATGGGTTATTGAACACTATCCACAAACACCTCAAATACCAGAAGCATTAGCAACTTTGGCATATAGCTATGACCAGTTGGGTGACAAAGCAACTTCACAACAATACATTGAAGTTTTAAAGCTTAATTATCCTAGCCTTGTTAATAAAAATGGCACAGTAAACATGCGTGCTGCCCGTAAAGAAGGCAACTGGATTAACCGTGCTACCTTGGGTATTCTCGGCCGTGAATCTAAGTCTACAACACCTGATACTACGACTACTGAAACAGAACCTAAACGTAGTCTACTGAACCGTGTAAGCTTTGGTTTAATGGGTAATTCTGGCAAAGAAGAAACTCAAGAAACAACAAAAGCACCGGTTGAGACTCCAAAAACTGAACGTAGCTGGACTAACCGTTTAAGCTTCGGTTTACTTGATAAGCCTGAAAAAGCAGCAGAAGGTGCAACCACTGCACCTGCAGCATCTTCAACTGAACCGGACGACGCTGCTCAATAAGTCATAACAGCTTAAAAATAACCAACAAACAGGCAAGTGATATGACTTGCCTGTTTGTTTTTATAAAATAGTAAAATATTTATCGGGCATATCTCGTTTCATCATGTCAGAATAATCTGACCTATCGCATCATTAGTTTAAACACGGTTATCTGAATTATGGCAATTCCACAGCATACGATTGATCAGATTCTAGATCGGACAGATATTGTCGATCTGATTGGTCAACGTGTGAAATTGAAAAAGACCGGACGAACATATTCTGGTTGTTGCCCTTTTCATCAAGAGAAAACCCCTTCTTTCCATGTTTATCGCGATAAACAGTACTATCATTGCTTCGGTTGCCAAGCAAACGGCAATGCCATCCGTTTCCTAATGGATATTGATAACCGAAACTTTATCGATGTAATGAAAGAGTTATCGAGCAATGCAGGTGTCGAATTACCCAAAGATAATACCGATAATAAAAAACTGTCTTATACACGCCAGGTTACCAAACCACCAGTTCCAGCAAAAACAGTTGTTGAACCCAGTACTCAAGCACCTGTAGATGATCAGTACAATACACTTGAACCAGTGTATTTTGATGATCCTTTTGCCCAGTTCGAACAGCCATTTAATTTTGAGGAACCTGTACAAGAAGGTAATTTATACGACCTTCTAGAAAATGTTGCCCAGTTTTATGAGCATCAATTACCGACTAGTCAAAAAGCCAAAAATTACTTTAAGCAACGTGGTTTAAGTGACCAGACTATTCAGTTCTGGCGTTTAGGTTATGCACCAGAAGACTGGCAGCATCTAGAAAAAGCTTTTCCTTATGATATTGAGGGCTTAAAGCAACTTGGCCTCATCCGTTCAAGCGATAGTGGTCGTGACTTTGACCTTTTACGTGATCGTGTCATTTTTCCAATTCGAGACCCGAAGGGTCGTGTAGTTGGTTTTGGTGGTCGTGCACTCAATGACGAAATTAAACCTAAATACATCAACTCACCAGACTCAGAAGTTTTCCATAAAAACCAATTACTTTATGGTTTATATGAAGGTAGAAAATTAAAGTCTAACGACTGGTTAATGGTTGAAGGATATATGGATGTTATTGCTTTACAGCAATATGGTATTACAGGCGCTGTCGCGACTTTAGGAACGGCAAGTAATACAGAACACCTTAATATTTTATTTAAACAAAATAATCGAATTACAATCGCCTTTGACGGCGATATAGCAGGTCAAAAAGCAGCACGTCGAACTTTAGAAATTGCGTTACCACTTCTAAATGATGGACGTGAGCTTAAGTTCTTTGTATTGCCAAATGATCACGATCCAGATTCATTAATTCGACGTGAAGGCCTCGAAAACTTCCAAAGACTTTTACAGCAAGCGCCCCTGCTCTCTGACTTTGTTTTTGCACATCTTACTGGCCAACATGATATTAGTACGCCTGAGGGCAAAAGTCTTGTCATGGGCGAACTAAGAGAACTAACCGAGTTATTACCCAAACAGGGATCTTTCCGTTATCTATTAACCCAATCTTTCCGTGAAAAGTTAGGGTTAGGTAAGCGCTTTACCCCACAAATTAGTCATGATGCATCGTTATCTTTTAATATTCAGACAAAAGATGAAGACTTTGCTGTCGCAATTTTGATGCACCATCCGTTTCTTTATATTCATTTTGAAGGATTACGGGCTTATATTCCACAAGATGAGTTATTGGCTAAAATATTAGCAATTCTAAATCGTATATTTGATGAATTGCCTGATGACCAAGAGTTAGCGACATATTATGTGTTAGGTGCATGTAGCAGTTATTGCCATGAAATTGCAGATATTATGCAAAGAACTAATATTCAGGCATTAACTCAAGCACCAGAAGTAGCAGATAAACTCGCTAAAGAATATGCATTAGGCTTACAAGAAAGATATTTACGTCAAAAGCTAAAATCTAAAATTTCTTTAGTTGAGTCAAGAAACTTAAGACAACAACTCAATGAGCTCACCAAACAAATTAGCTTAAGATTATTGTCTTAACGTTTCGGTTTTCGCTCATGATCAAATACATCCTGTAGATGCTGTTGGAGCCACTCGAAATAATCAGGACTTTCTGCTTTAGCAGCTTCACGTAACAACATAGACGTTGGATGCATTAACTTTTGTGTTAAGCGGTGAGCAAATTCTTTAAGTACTTGCTCTGGATTGCCGCCATGGTGCAATGCGTCTAAAGCATGAGCAAGTTCTTGCTGACTAATTTCTTCACTATGGTGGCGGTAAGCATGGATTGTACTGCCTGCTTCTTTGACTTTTTGATGTGTAATCAATTGGGTTGCTAATTGATTCACCATTACCTCAGCTTCAACAGCTGCTTGACGGCGTTGGGCTAGGTTTTCATCAATTACACTTTGTAAGTCATCAACTCCGTATAGATATACGCCATCAAGTGATTCCACTTTAGGGTCAATATCGCGCGGTACAGCTAAATCAACCATTAACATTTGTTGATAACGGCGCTTTTTTAATGCCGTTTTGACATCTGCATATGCAATAACTTGATGCAAACTACCTGTGCAACTTGAAACAACATCTGCACGGTATAAATTTTCTGATAAAGCTGAAAAATCAATAATCTCAACTTCAACTTGATGGGCAATTTCTTGAGCTAGCAGGTCAGCACGTTCACGGCTACGATTACAGATAATAATCTTGGCAACACCCATTTCCGCTAAGTGCTTGGCCACCAGACTATTCATTTCACCTGCTGCAACCACCATAACAGTGAGTTTTTCAGGTTTACTAAAGACTTGTAAGGCTAATTGTGCAACAGCATAACCCATTGAAACTGCATGACTACCTACAGCTGTTTCTGTACGCACACGTTTTGCCGCATAAAAAGCGTATTCAAATACACTGTTTAACTCAGGAGAAACCGTCTGCGCTTCTTTAGACAATGCTAGAGCATTTTTTACCTGCCCTAAAATTTGTGGTTCACCTAACATTAAGGAATCTAAACCACTTGCAACACGCATTAAATGTGTGATCGCTTGAGCATTCTCGTAACGATAAACATGATGAATTAACTGCTTTACATCAATATTATTGGCATCGGCTAACCATTTCAGAAGGCTTTCGGCATCTTCCGCCATGGCGTAGACTTCTGTACGGTTACAGGTTGAGACAACCACTAAGTCTTTTAAAGACTCATGATGGCGTTGCTCGGCAAGCAAATTACTTAATCGCTCTGCATTGAAAGCAATTTGCTCGCGGAGTTCTACAGAAGCTGTTTGATGGTTGACACCCAATGCAAAGAAAGACATATCAGATCATCATTTCGCTAAATTTATGCTATTGTGCAACATCGGTGTCATAAAAAGCATTACTTTGGATCAATAAAAATTGCGTCAAATGAATAGCCGTATTAATTTTAACGGTGCTTCGATAAGACAGTATTCTACCACATTCTTATTGTTAGGTAGCATGTCCTCATATGTCTATGCACGTCCGTTGCAAGAGACCTATGCCGTGCATTCATTTGATCAGGCTCTACAACAGAGTATGGTCGCTGAATTTGCCTTAGCTTATGACGATATTCCTACGGCACTGCATAATTACACCGTACTTGCAATTAGAAGTAACTCAACAACCATTAAACAGCGTGCTTTAGATGTTGCACTTGAATACAACGACTTACAAGCTGCACTAAATATCGCAACACATTGGGTCGTTCAAGAGCCTAAAGACGTCCCTGCTTTGTTTTATTTATCGCATATTGCATTAAAGACACATGAATATCAGCTTGCTGCTGAAACTTTGGATAAAATTTTAAAAATAGATCCAACTGCCGATCTTGAACAAATTTTGGCAAGTATTGCACCCGAAAATGCACAAGACCGAGAAGTTTTATTAACAGCTTTACGTTCAAGTGCAGAAAAGGAAAATCCTTCTATTTTAGCGCTTATCGCTAATCTGGAAGCACAAAATGGCCAATTAGAACCAGCACTAAACACCATTAATCGTGCACTACGCCGTCGTCCTAAAGTAACCAGTTTTATCTTGATGAAAGCCAACCTGTTGATTGCCCTAAGTGATCAAGAAGGTGCTTTAAAATGGTATGCAAAATCCAGCCGTAAATATAAGAAAAATCTAGATATTCGATTAGCTGAAGTACGATATCTCATTCAGATTAATCAGCCCCAGCTTGCTCTTGAAAAATTAGAAAAAATTATTGAGAGTAATCCTCGTGCTGAAGAAGCATTATTTATTGCGGGCTTAACCAGTATTGACCTGAAGCAATATGATAAAGCTGAACAATATTTGGTTGATTTACGCAACTCTGCAAAGTATCAAAATGAAGCGTATTACTACCTAGCAATCAATGCTGAACGAAAACAGCACTATGAGACTGCTAAAGCCTATTACCGTTTAGTAGATGGTAGTCTTTACATTGTTTCCAGACGTAATCTTATTGCGATTTATGATAAGCAAGAAAATTTACATGATGCATTACGTTTTTTAACTCAAGAGCGAGTCAATTATCCGCAGCATGCAAGCTTTCTCTATCAAGCTCAAGCTGAAATTTTAAAGAAGATGGGCAATAAAAAAGCTGCATTAAATTTATTAGATGAAGCGATCAAAAACTTACCAGATGATCCAGAACTCATCTATGCAGAAGTTTTATTATTAGACCCTTATACCGACCGCGACAAACTTGATAAAACACTGAAGCAATTATTACAGTTAGAACCGAATAGTCCGACTTATCTAAATGCTTATGCGTATACGTTGGCTTTACAAAACCGTAGATTAAAAGAAGCACGACAGTATGCTGAACAGGCATTGGAATATGCACCTGAGCAAGCCTCAATTCTTGATACGCTAGGCTATATTGCATTCTTACAAAATGATTATGAAGCAGCAGCGGAAGCTTTAGGCAAAGCATATGAACTCAGCCATAACATAAATATTGGCATTCGCTACGCTAAAGCATTGTATATGCAAGGATCGTTAACTCAATTTAGTACCGTGTTACAACAACTGAAACAAAAGCACGCGAATGATCCACAATTGCATCAGCTTGATGCGTTAATTTTACCTACATCTGTAAAAAAGAGTTAAATTTATGAGCAAACTTGCCCAACTGTGCACAGCGATCTGTGGATCAAGTGTATTATTCTTAACCGGTTGTCAGCATTTTACTCAGCCTAAACCCGCAGTTACCCACCAAGTACAAGATGAAAAACACTTCAATTTGCAAGGTAAAATTGGAGTACGTACTCCCCAACAAAGTGGTAGTGCTTTTTTCACATGGGTTCAACAGCAAGATAATTTTGATATTGAGTTAAGTGGAATTTTAGGTGTTGGAAAAACACAAATTCAAGGAAAACCGGGTGAAGTCACTCTAAACAGCGCTAAAACTGGCGTTATTACAGCAGCATCTCCTGAAGAGCTTTTAGAGCGTGCTACTGGTTGGCAAGCACCAATTACTCATTTAACCAGCTGGATTTTAGCGAAACCTGCAACTTTAAATGCCCAAATTAGCAAAGATAATGCAAACCGTGTGAGCCAACTCATTGAAGATGGTTGGACGGTTAATTTTAGTTATGATGGTGAACAAACTTTACCAAATAAACTGGTTTTAAAGCAGGCGCTTGCTGAAGATAAAGAAAACCGTATTACAATGGTTATCCAAAACCGTTAAGTCTAATTATATAAATCTATGATTCGAGTTCCTTCTCCAGCCAAGCTTAACCTGTTTTTACATATAACGGGACGTCGTGAAAATGGTTACCATGAATTACAAACCATTTTTCAACTCATTGATTTATATGATTGGATGACTTTTTCCCCTATTGAGAAAGATGAAATCCAGATTGAAGGTTTAGGTGAGGTTCAACTTGAGCAGAATCTGATTTATCGGGCTGCTCAAATATTAAAACCGCATGCAAAAAAATTGTGTGGCCTACATATTAACATTGAAAAAAATATTCCAATGGGTGCAGGTCTAGGCGGAGGTTCTTCGAATGCCGCCACAACGCTCATTCTTTTAAATCAATTATGGCAATGTGGCCTAACTCAGACAGAGCTTGCTGACTATGGTGTAAAACTTGGTGCTGATATTCCTATTTTTATTTATGGTAAAAATGCATGGGCTGAAGGTATTGGTGAACATTTAACATTCATAGACTTAGATCAAAAACAGTTCATTATTTTAAAACCTGATTGTTTTATCAGCACTCAATTGCTTTTTTCACAAAAAACATTGACAAGAGACACTAAGACCACTAAATTTTGCGCCTATCAGTTAGAACCTTCTAATTTTGGAAATAACTTTGAGCCTTTGGCTAGAAAGTTATACCCTGAAGTTGAAGAAGCAATGCAATATCTTGATCAATTTGGTCATGCAAAGCTTACAGGTACAGGTGCTTGTGTTTTTACTGAAGTAACTGATGAAATGAATGTTGATGACATTCTTAAACGTGCACCATGTAAAGCTTACTTGGTACATAGTTTAAAAGAATCTCCTTTACATCATTTTAAAGTTGCACGTTAGGGGCGTCGCCAAGTGGTAAGGCAGCGGGTTTTGATCTCGCCATCCGTTGGTTCGAATCCAGCCGCCCCTGCCAATTTCACCTGTAATGATGATTATATTAGGGGCGTCGCCAAGTGGTAAGGCAGCGGGTTTTGATCTCGCCATCCGTTGGTTCGAATCCAGCCGCCCCTGCCATCATATATATCATCGAATTTAGGGGCGTCGCCAAGTGGTAAGGCAGCGGGTTTTGATCTCGCCATCCGTTGGTTCGAATCCAGCCGCCCCTGCCATTCTTCTTATTTTAAAGACAGACTTAATTGCCTTGCTTTTTGTTGATTATTCTTGACATTGCATTGCAAAAATATTAAAGTTCTGCCGCATTAGGGGCGTCGCCAAGTGGTAAGGCAGCGGGTTTTGATCTCGCCATCCGTTGGTTCGAATCCAGCCGCCCCTGCCATTCTTCTTATTTTAAAGACAGACTTAATTGCCTTGCTTTTTGTTGATTATTCTTGACATTGCATTGCAAAAATATTAAAGTTCTGCCGCATTAGGGGCGTCGCCAAGTGGTAAGGCAGCGGGTTTTGATCTCGCCATCCGTTGGTTCGAATCCAGCCGCCCCTGCCATCTATTTCATTACATACCAACCGCCAAGGGTGCTTCATGCCCAATCTTGTCGTTTTTAGTGGAAATGCTCATCCACAGTTCGCTCAAAAAGTCGTAAGTCACTTACATATCCCTCTAGGTGCTGCATCAGTCGGTCACTTTTCTGATGGAGAAATTTCAGTAGAAATTACTGAAAATGTTCGTGGTAAAGACGTATTTATCGTTCAGCCTACTTGTGCGCCTACCAATGATAACCTTATGGAAATCTTGGTTATGGCAGATGCTTTGCGTCGTGCAAGTGCTGGTCGTATTACCGCTGTTATTCCTTATTTTGGTTATGCTCGCCAAGACCGTCGTCCACGTTCTGCACGTGTGCCGATTACAGCTAAAGTTGTTGCAGACATGCTTACCACTGTTGGTATTGATCGTGTCGTAATGATTGATTTACATGCTGACCAAATCCAAGGTTTCTTCGATATTCCAGTCGACAACATCTACGGTACTCCTGCTTTGCTTGCTGACTTACGTCAACAACAACATGATAACCTTATGGTGGTTTCTCCTGACGTTGGTGGTGTAGTACGTGCTCGTGCTGTTGCCAAACAGATGGGTGACATCGATTTAGCAATTATCGACAAACGTCGTCAAAAAGCCAACGAATCGCAAGTTATGCATTTGATTGGTGATGTAAAAGATCGTGATTGCGTTATTGTAGATGACATGGTTGATACTGCTGGTACATTGTGTAAAGCAGCTGATGCACTTAAGCAATTCGGTGCACGTCGTGTTGTTGCATATGCAACTCACCCTGTACTTTCAGGTAAAGCAATTGAGAACTTACGTAACTCAGTAATTGATGAGTTAGTCGTAACTGACACAATTCCTCTTTCTGAAGAAGCATTGAACTTGGGCAAAATCCGTCAAGTTTCTGTTGCTAGCATGGTTGCTGAAACGATTCGTCGTATTAATAACGAAGAGTCTATCAGCGCGATGTTCGATAGTTTATAATATTGCAGCTTTTTCTTAACCCTGGCCTTGGCTGGGGTTTTCTATCACTAAACTGGTCGCAAGTTTAGTTTATTTAATCTTTAATGAGGATTTATCTCATGGCAAACTTCGTATTCAACGCTCAAGCGCGTGCTGAAGACAAACAAGGGAAAGGTGCGAGCCGCCGCCTTCGTCGCGAATCTTTAGTTCCAGCTATCATCTACGGTGGTAACGCTGAACCTGTAAGTGTTACTTTAGAACTTCGTGAGCTTGTAAAAGCTTTAGAAAGCAATGCTTTCTTTGAAGAAGTTGTAGAAATCAAAGTGGGCGATAAAGTTGAAAACGTTAAAATCCAAGCGTTACAACGTCACCCATCTAAAAACACTCCTATGCACGCTGACTTCAAACGCGCATAAGTGTTTAAAGGCGTAAATTAGTGTCAAATATTTCGCTAATTGTTGGTTTGGGCAATCCTGGTTCAGAATATGCCCAAACCCGCCATAATGCAGGTTTTTGGTTCGTTGAACAGCTTGCAGATAAATATGGCATTACATTAAAAAATGATCCAAAATTTCACGGAATTAGTGGTCGTGGTAATATAGAAGGGCACGATGTTCGTTTACTTCTACCAACGACTTATATGAATCGTTCCGGACAAAGTGTTGTTCCTTTCTCAAAGTTCTATCAAATTGCTCCTGAAGCAATTCTGATTGCTCATGATGAACTTGATATGAACCCTGGTGTAATTCGTCTTAAAACAGGCGGTGGGCACGGCGGTCATAACGGTTTACGTGATATTGTTCCACATATTGGTCCAAATTTTCATCGTTTACGAATTGGTATTGGACATCCAGGTTCAAAAGAAAGAGTTTCTGGGCATGTACTCGGGAAAGCGCCAAGTAGTGAACAAAGCCTGATGGATGGAGCAATTGATCACGCTCTTTCTAAAGTGAAGTTACTTGTTCAAGGACAAGTATCACAGGCCATGAACCAAATTAATGCGTATAAACCAGCTTAAATTGTTGAACAATCAAGCTTGCTATCTTGCTTTTTTAGGAGCAAAATGCGCATCAGCCACATTGCCAGAACGGCAAAGGCAAAAGATTTCACTATAAGATCTTCTTAGGTCTACTCAGGAGACGCTAGCCATGCTATCTCGTTTATTAAAATGCAAAATTCACCGTGCAGTTGTAACCCATGCTGAACTTCACTATGAAGGTTCTTGTGCAATTGATGGCGTATTAATGGATTTAGCTGGTATTCGTGAATACGAAGAAATCCACGTTTGGAACGTAACTAATGGCAAGCGCTTCACAACTTACGCGATTCGTGGTGAAGATAACTCTGGCATTATTTCAGTAAATGGGGGTGCTGCTCACCAAGCAGATGTTGGCGATCTTGTAATTATTGCTACGTTTGGTGATTTCACCGAAGCTGAAGCAAATGCTCACAAACCACGTTTGGTATATGCAAACCCAGACAATACAGTCAACCACACAGCGAACTGCATTCCTGTTCAAGTTGCCTAATTAAAGATTTAAAAGTAAAAAAGCCCGTAAATACGGGCTTTTTTATACGCCTTTATAAACTTCTAGCAGTCCCCTTCCACCAACTGTGCTGTTGCTTACAGTTTAAAGGCTGTAGCTCTTCTCCACGTAAATCAAATAAAATCGCCTCTCCTTTTGTATTTACCTTAAATTCAGCATACTTTGCTTTCCCATAGCATTGAGCTAGACCCTCGGCAAATAAGAAGCTTCGAGAAGCTGGATATAAAGCCTGTAAACGATTTTCAGGATTTTTTAAAATTAAACGCTGCCCAGCAAATGAATTGTGAGTATCTAAAATGGTACGAACTACTCGATTTTGTGAATCTAAAATAACTTTTGCTGGAACAGAAGCATGATTAAAAATCACTTGATCTAAAGCCTCACTTTCACTTCCCGAAAGCGCTTTGAGAGATTGTAAATTTAATTCATATGCGAGCGCCATATAGTCCCCCTGTAAAATAGAGCGAGGGTCAACCGGCTTAAGCTTAATAAAAATACTTTTACTCTGATGCAGGTGCCATTCATTTTTCGCAACCAAACCTACAAAAAATAATACAGTGGCTACTGCAAGCATAAGGGAGAAATACTTTTTCATTACTTTTCCCCCTCAATAAAATTGCTTTTAGCTTCCTTCAGAAGCAATCCATATAAAGCCAACAATATAATTCCTGACACCCAGATTGATGCACTTTTAGCTAAAAAACTTAATTGTAAACTGTAATAAAGTTGCCAAAGCACAAAGGTAAATACTATGAGCGTAACACCATAAACAATGCGATCTTGATTTTTTAAAGCCCATATCAAAATTACAAATAGAATGAATACATCAAAATAGCCGAGTGCAATAAGTGCTATGCCAAAAATTAAAAAAGCAACGAAAGTTATAGCTTGAAGCTGCCTATATAAATAGAAAAGGCTAAAGCACAATAACCATAGACTTGGTAAAACATAGAGAAACCATAATGACTGATCAGCCGAATCAAGCAAGGCTAACCCTATAAAATTATCAAAGAATGAGTTCACCAAAATCACAGCAAGTACGCATAAGAAGATACTCCGCTCATACGATATAGCTGCTTTATTTCTTATTAGTAGTACTAAGCTAAAAATCAAATAGTTAAGTAAAGTTAAATTGAAATAAGTTTGAGTCGAATGTACTGACCACAATGAATGGTCTAGTTGCAGTATGTAGATAAATGCTATGCCATAAGTTGCCAGCATTTGAATTAAAATAAAGAACCAATGAGGCTTAAGAAAATAACTGATACATAGAATAAAAATCTGGGCAATCAATACCCATAGAATTTGATTTGTCTCAGAACCAAGATGGAATAAAAAGGCAGTCTGCCCACTCACAAATAAACAATATGCAAATTGCCGAATGAAATAGCTTTGAGATTTTGTTAGTAAAGTTATAGCTATAGCAACAAAGATGATTCCAATAATTAAAGAAATAGTCTCCCAAAATACGAGTGTAAATGCTGCAAGTGCTAAGCCAGCAAGCCAAGCACCAATTGCTAACGGAATGACATAAAAACGGCTTTGGCGAAAAATTCTTATTAAGAAGTAACTAATGAGTGCAAACCAAATGAAAATAATGCCCGCAATCAATAAAAAAATGAACTCATTAGAATCTTTAAATAAATGATTAATACCATCTACAAGCCATATTGTTGCGGTCACACCGAGAACAGCAGCCATTAAACTGGCACATAGCTGATCATTCTTTTTAAAGAAATAGTAGAAAGCAATAATTCCTAGCAAGAAAGCCGAGATCAGATACGGTAAATTTTTATTCGATAAAAATTGGATCATTCCTATTATTGAAATGACAGCAAACCAAGCAATAAAAATAAAACGTAAAGCCGTATATTTTTTTTGGCAGATCCAAAACTGCACAAGACTTAATAGATTTAGAGCAAAAAGATACAGGTAGGGAAACTTCTCTGCCCAAAAAGTCTGTCTAAAAAATAAAAAAAGTGTAAGTTGGCTTGTAATACAAACTAAAGCAAAAATACCGATATTAGGTCGATATAACCAAGGCAATAAAAGCAAAGTCCAAATCAAGAAAAGTAAATAACTGTCTGCACCAGTTTGATAAACTTGCCCAATTACAGCCAAACTCAAACCGACCATTAAGCCGCAAATGCCATGTAAAGTCTGCCGTACTCCTTCACTTAAAGTCGTCTTGACACTCATCCAAGCTGTCATAAGTAATATAACAGGTGGAATAATGAGTTGAATGCTATCTGGAAGCATCAACCAATTAGCAGCAATTAAGTACAGAATACTGAGCGCCATAAATACATAACTGAAAATATGGAGATGCTGAATAAATAAAGTATTCCTAAAAGGATAATAATCTCTTATCTGCATGAAACACCTATTTTATTTATAATTTTCTAGAAAAAACATAACATTCACTTTTAAGCTCAACAAGTAAGCTCTTGTTAAAAAGCCTATTTCAATTTATGAAAATATTTATTCATAAAGAGACTTAGCATTCTACAAAAGCATCTAGCCAATTTTGCCAAGCGCGCTATAATAAAACCCATCGCTTCAGGGCGGGGTGTAATTCCCCACCGGTGGTAAAGTTAATTTTTATTGTTAGATTAACAAGCCCACGAGCTTAAATTATGTAATTTGAGCAGATTTGGTGAAACTCCAAAGCCGACGGTATAGTCCGGATGAAAGAAGACGACGAACTGGAATAAATCCGTTTTATTTCAGTACCAGCCTGTTTTTGCATCAGTCCTGAAATGTTCAACCGTATTCTTACGAGAGCGTTTCATTATGTCTAGTTTAATTCAACCAGAACTTTTTTTCTCAGCCCTCTCTCCTGCTGAGCAACGCATTCAACAAGCATTAGAAGATATCCGTCAAGGCAAACCTGTCTTGGTGATGGATGACTTCGATCGTGAAAATGAAGCAGATTTAATTGTTGCAGCGGAAACCCTAACTGTTGAGACCATGGCACGTATGATTCGTGATGGCTCAGGTATTGTATGTTTATGCCTTACTGAAGAGTTAGCTGATCATCTTGAACTTCCACCAATGGTTTCTCAAAACTCAAGTCAGTTTCATACTGCATTTACAGTGACTATTGAAGCTGCTCAAGGCGTTACCACTGGCGTTTCTGCTAAAGACCGTGTAACAACGATTAAAACTGCTATTAAAGATGGTGCTGTTGCAAGTGATCTTAACCGTCCAGGCCATGTTTTCCCATTACGCGCACGTAATGGTGGCGTGCTTACCCGTCGAGGTCATACGGAGGGGACTATTGATCTAGCAAGATTAGCTGGTTTAAAACCTGCTGGAGTATTATGTGAATTAACCAATCCGGATGGGACAATGGCATCAGGAATTCAAGTTTTAGCATATGCTCAAACTCATCATTTAACCGTGATTACAATTGAAGAGCTTGTACAATATCGTCAACAACACGGTATTTAAATAAAAAAGGTTTGGCTTTAGATCACATCAGAGCCAAACCTATAAATTAAAACTTACTTATATTTAAGAAACTTTCTTTTGTGCGGCCTGTTCTTCAACATAATCTAAAAGTTCAGAAAATTTTGTAATCTTTGCTTTAGGTTGTGCTTGAGTAAGTTCTTCTGGTGTCCCATAACCATAAGTCACAGCTACCGCTTCAATACCATTATGACGGGCGCCTAAAACATCATATTGACGATCACCCACCATCAAGCATTCTTCTGGGTTTAATTGCTCACGTTCAAGAATATAATGGATAAGCTCAGCTTTATTGGTCCGCTCACCCGTTAATTCACTACCGTAAATTTGTACAAAATATTGGCTTAATTCAAAATGATCTAAAATTCGTTTTGCATAAATCGTTGGTTTAGCAGTAGCAACGAACAAACGATACCCTTCTGCTTTTAAGGCCTTAAGTGTTTCCGCAACAGATGGATATACTTCATTTTCAAATAAACCAATCACCGAGAAACGCTCACGGTAAGCAAGTAAAGCTTGCTCAGCTAGTGCATCATCTTGAGTAGCTAATAATTTTGCTAATGACGCTTTTAAAGGTGGGCCAATCGTCCAATCAATATTTAAATCGGCAGCTAATGGATAACCTAACTTATCCATTGCATAACGAATTGATGTATGGATACCAACTTTAGGGTCTGTTAAGGTTCCATCTAAATCAATCAAAATATGTTTTATAGCCATTCAATCACTAACCCAGTAAAGTATTTAATTCAATTGGTCGAGAGTTTAATTAAACTCTCTTATACTAACGTAAATTTAAATTGAAAAGGAAATAACCGTGCGTCCAACCGTACTTTGTTTCTCGGGTTTAGACCCTTCAGGTGGTGCAGGTTTACAAGCCGATATTGAAGCGATTGGACAAAGTGGTGCACATGCAGCAATTGCATGTACAGCCCTCACCATTCAGAATTCTCAACAAGTATTTGGCTTTGAAGCAACCTCAAAAGAACTATTATTAGCCCAAGCAAATGCTGTTGTAGGCGATTTACCCATTAAATGTGTTAAGTCTGGCATGCTAGGCACTACTGATAATATTGCGGCTCTAGCCGAATTTTTACGTGCTCATCCTGACTATCAATATGTACTTGATCCTGTTTTAGTTGCAAACAGTGGCGGTTCGTTAGGAGACCAAGCAACTTTAGTTAAAGCATTTGTGGAGCTTATTCCTCTAGCGACACTCATTACTCCAAATACAGTTGAATTGCGCGCTTTAACAGGCGTTACCGATTTAGATCAAGCAACCCAAAAGTTATTTGAAATGGGTGCCAAGGCCGTATTGGTGAAAGGTGGACACGAAGATACACCTAACTTTATTAAAAATAGTTTATATATTGATGGCGAGCTTGCAGCAAGTAGTACATGTCCGCGCCTTGAAGGTGAATATCATGGCTCAGGTTGTTCATTAGCAAGTTTTATTGCAGGTCGCTTAGCTTTAGGTGATTCTCTAAAAATTGCAGTACAACATGCAGAAACATGGTTATTTGGTGTTTTAAAAAATGCCGAAACACCTGTACCTAATGGACAAAAGATTCCAAAACGATTTTAACTATCAAATAAAAAGGCGCTTTAAGCGCCTTTTTATTTATTCCAATTACTGTGGAATACGTAAAACTTGCCCAGGGAAAATCTCATCCGGATCTTTGAGCATTGGTTTATTTGCTTCAAAGATTTTCGGATACTGGTTGGCATCACCATAAAATTCTTTCGCAATTTTTGAAAGATTATCACCAGATTTTACCGTATAAAATTTGCTTTCCGGTTCAGGCGTAGCAACGGTCATCTGGTCATCTACATGTGCAACATGATCGACGTTACCAACAATAAGAATAATCTTTTCTTTATCCGCTTGGCTTTGTACTTGACCATTAATAGTCGCAGTATCAGTTGAACCATTATATGTTACAGATAAGCCTTCCACCCCGAGGCCTAAACTTTTAATTAATCCTAATAATTTATTCGCTACTTCTTGTGCAGAAGGTTCTGCTGGCGTTGCTGGAGCTGGTTGTGGTTCTGCTGGTGCGGTATTTTTCTTACCAATACCTTTTACAAAATCAAAAAGACCCATTTTTAGTCCTCATCTTATTGTTTATAGTAAAGTCATTAAACTGACCCTTATTGTTATACTTGAAAAAAGAGACACCTCTGCTATCAATTGAGGTTGATCTTGTAAAAATATGTATCTCTCTCAATTATTTTACTCAAATAAAAAAAGCCACCTTACGGTGGCCTTCTTTTTAATCAGCAATATGCGAATTAACCAAGTTTTTTAGTTACATAGTCAATTGCAGATTGAACTGTAGTGATTTCGTTTGAATCTTCATCAGGGATAGTGATGTCGAAGTCATTTTCGAAAGACATAACAAGTTCAACTAAATCTAAAGAGTCAGCACCCAAGTCATCCATGAAAGATGCTTCGTTTTTAATCTCTTCAGCTTTAAGACCAAGTTGTTCTGCAACCGCTTGTTTAACGCGTTGTTCGATATCGCTCACAGGAATTCTCCTCATTGCTTGTGGCGTTTGATTTGCCACTAGTTTAATTGAATATAAAAATTTTTAAAAGTTTATACATCGGCGTTAGGCCATGTATAAACCACCATTTACATGTAATACCGTACCGGTAATGTAACCTGCTTTATCACTTGCAAGGAAACTCACCGCATTTGCGATATCTTGTGGCTCGCCTAAGCGATTTAAAGCCACTTGATCACTCATTTTTTTGCGAATGTCTTCACTAAGTGCATCTGTCATTTCTGTTGCAATAAAACCTGGTGCCACACTGTTTACAGTGATTTGGCGGCTACCCATCTCTTTTGCAAGACTACGGCTAAATGCTTCAATACCTGCTTTAGCAGCAGAATAGTTCGCTTGGCCTGGGTTTGCAAAGTGAGCTACAACAGAACTGATATTAATAATGCGACCAAAACGTGCTTTCGTCATACCCTTAAGCACGCGTTTAGATAAACGATAAACGGCTTTAAGGTGGATATTGAGGATGTCATCCCAATCATCTTCAGACATACGAAGCAACAAATTGTCTTTCGTAATACCTGCATTGTTAACGAGAACAAGTACAGGACCATAGTTCTGTTCAATATGAGACACGACTGCTTCAATCTCATCGAGATTACGCACATCGAGAGCCAAACCTGCACCTTGTTCACCAAAGCTATCAGTTAGCTTTTGTGCACCAGATTCAGAAGTCGCAGTACCTACGACAAAATAACCGTCTTGAATAAGTTGCTGGGCAATTGCAGCGCCAATGCCCCGACTCGCGCCCGTTACTAATGCAACTTTGCGTTCTTGTGTCATGCAATTTTTCCTTCTGCCACTAAAACAGCATTTAGGGCATCTTCCATTTTGCTCTTACTATCAATAGAAAAAGCTTTTTCAATATTTGGTAAACGCTTTGCGAGATTACTCAATACTGTACCTGGGCCACACTCAACAATGTACTGAATACCTTGGTCTTGAAGAGACTGCATGGTACGAGTCCATTGTACAGACTGGTACAATTGTGCTGTTAAAGCCTGACGTAATTGAGCAACATCGGTAGCAATTCCCGCGTTGACATTTTGTATTACAGGAATGGTAGGTAGCTCAATGGCAGTTTGTTCCAAAGCTTCTGCAAATTTTTCTGCTGCCGGCTTCATCAATGAACAATGTGATGGAACAGACACCGGTAAAGCAATTGCTTTAGCAGATTGTTCTTTTGCAAGTGCCATAACTTGCTGTACAGATGCAGTACTACCAGCAATCACAACTTGACCTTGTGAATTATAGTTTGCTGCTTCAACTGAACCTTGACCTGATGCAGTTACACTCTGGCATAGTTCAACTACTTTATCATCAGCTAAACCAAGAATTGCAGCCATAGCGCCCTCCCCTTGAGGAACAGCGTTTTGCATGAGTTTTCCACGCAAATTAACTAATTTAACTGCATCTGCCAAACTCATTGAACCTGCTGCAACTAAAGCGCTGTATTCACCTAAAGAGTGCCCTGCAAGGTATTTAGGCGCTAAACCACCTAAATCTAACCATAGACGCCATAAAGCGATGCTGGCAGTTAATAATACAGGTTGGGTGTTTTCTGTTTGGTCTAAACCTTCACCACTTTGTGCAATGTGCCAAAGATCAAATCCTAGCGCGTCTGAAGCTTCGGCAAAAGTTTGCCCAACTCCACTAAACTGTTCTGCGAGTTCAGCGAGCATACCAACTTTTTGTGAACCTTGACCTGGAAACACAAATGCAGTTTTTGTGGCTAAAGCTACTTGTTCAAGACGTTTAGCAGACATAAGAAATCCTTTTTGGGTTTTCACTCATTTCTCTGGAGCGGAAATTTAACATTTAATTTGTATATTTATAATTGCGAAAAACAACAAAAAAAGGGAGCTTTCGCTCCCATTTTTTCTATACTTAAGCATCACGCTTAATGCATATCATGCAATTATTCAGCATCAGCTGCTTTAGCGAATAATTGGCGACCACGGTAGAAACCGTCTTTAGTCACGTGGTGACGACGATGAGTTTCACCAGTTGCTTGGTCTACTGTTAATGCATTCTCGGTTAAAGCGTCATGTGAACGGCGCATGTCACGGCGAGAGCGACTTTTACGGTTTTGCTGAACGGCCATGATGGCTCCTTACAAAGATCGAAAAAATGGATCAGAACAAATTCAGTTGTCTTATCTCATAATCATAACACAAATTATGAGTTAAGTTTACCCTTCAAACCTGCCAAAACATCAAACGGGTTATCCCGTTTCTCTTCGACAACGTTCTGAATGGTAGGTTGATGTTTATGTTCACAAGCATCATGCTTGGGAGATAAAGGCATCAACAATAACAGTTCATCTTCTAGTAATGCGAGTAAGTTAATCGAGGCAGGTGTATCAAAATCACCTTTTGTCGAAGACTCACTTTCACCTAAAACGATGAAATCAGCATCCTCATCCAAGCGCTCTATCAGTGACTCATCATCTACAAGTGCAATATGAAAGTCAGAAACAATTGGCATTTCAACAGGTTCCAAACAACGTTGGCACTCCATTGGAACTTTTGTTTCCATGTGACCATCTAACCACACAATGCGATGATAGGCATCCATTGATAGCTTACAGTCTATGTTGATCAATTGGTTATCAATTGACCCAACAGCTTCACGAGCAATACGAGCAAGACGAGACAATGGCAGTTGACCTGACCATGTAAAGCCTTGTTCAGCCCATTTAAACGGCTCAATCTGTGCCGGAAAGGTATTTGCTGACATAATTAAGGCGGCAATTCTACAAATTCATCGGTACTCTGTCAAAGATTAAGATACAATTTTGTACTTCTTTAGACAGAACTCGGGGTAAATTAAGCAATGCACCTGTTGCAGCCGCAACCTGAAGTTAACACTTCATTACTCGTTTGCACCCATTCAACCCACCAGAACCCTCTTTTACCTGACATGGTGCAACTCTCACCATGGCCAAGCTCAAAATTAGAGTCTGAGCAAGTTGATTGGCTTATTTTACACTTTAATCACTGGTTTTCCCACCATAATGTGACATTAGTTCGTGGAGAATTTGAACCAGAATATTTCCCAGCAAATGAACATGAGCCAGCTAAAATCCAATTTGCTCATGGTTTTTTCAATAGCGCTTTGCATGAAATTAGCCATTGGACAATTGCAGGTGCAAAACGACGTCTGTTGCCCGATTTAGGTTATTGGTATGCGCCAGATGGCCGAACTAAAGAACAGCAGGATTTATTTGAACAAGTAGAAATTAAACCTCAAGCCATTGAATGGTTATTTGCCCAATCTTTTGGCAGAAAATTTAGAGTATCTCTAGATAACCTGACAGGTGATGGCGGAGATGGCAAAAAGTTTAAAGATAATGTTTATATCCAAGTTCAACGTTACTTTTCTGGTGAAGCTAAACTACCTGCCGATGCAGCAAGATTCATTGAATGTATTTGCCAATGTACGCGAGCAGGTGCAGCATTACAATTAAATGAATTTAAACGTGAACTCCTTGATTAAATGACAAAAAAACTACGTAAGTTACTTGCTTCCGAAGTTTGAAAGGTCTAATACTATTTTTAATAATGGCGTGATGGAGTCTCTAAAATATGCTGCATTTACATGTACATCCTGAAAATCCACAGCAACGCCTCATTGATCAAGCGGTTGAGCGTATTCGTGCAGGCGATGTTGTGGTCTACCCGACCGATGCTGCCTATGCAATCGGATGTCAGATTGGTAATAAGAATGCGATGGAACGTATTGCCCAGATTCGTGATTTAGGCCCTAAGCATCAATACGCAATTATGTGTTGTGATTTATCCGATATCGCGACTTATGCAAAAGTTGATAATGCGACGTATCGGTTATTAAAAGCAAATACACCTGCCATTACGACTTTCATTTTACCTGCAACAAGTGAAGTTCCACGCAGGTTAATGCATCCTAAAAAGAAAACGATTGGTTTACGCATTCCAAGTAACCCGATTTGTCAGGCTTTATTAAAAGAACTTGGTGAGCCTTTACTTACAAGTACATTAATTTTACCCGGACAAGAAGACCCACTTGATGATCCTTACGATATTGAAAGTCAGTTGTCTAAACGTATTGATGTCTTTATCGATGGTGGTTTTGGTACTTTAACAACAACTAGTATTGTTGATTTATCGGGTGAACATCCGGAAATTATACGTCACGGTGCTGGAGATGTAAGTGCTTTCGAATAAGCACTTATTCTCCTTTTTACCAATAGTTAAAAAAAAGTATTATCAAGAAAAAAAATACTCTTTATTTAGTTTGGATTTTTTTTACACTTTAGTCGTTAAGCAATTTATTAAAAGCCACAATTCCTTTAGAATGTTTTTCACTATCTGCTGTTCTTCTGCTATAGCTCTTATTGACTTGAAAACAAGTCTCATGCTTTTGAAAATTCGCGTGGCTTATAATCGTAATGAACCAATCACTTCATCAATCCATGGAAGACGTTCCACACATCCGTGTTTTAGATGAGTGGCACGACACGATTCCTGAAGATCTTTATATTCCTCCGGCTGCTTTTGAGATTTTACTCGAACAGTTTGAAGGACCACTCGACTTTTTAATTTATCTGATTCAGAAAAACGGTTTTGATTTAATTCAGCTCGATATTGCACCTATTGCAACTCAATATTTAGCTTATATGGATAGCATGAAATCCTTAAATATTGAGTTGACTGCCGACTATATGGTGATGGCTGCTCTATTGGCTGATTTGAAATCTCGCTTACTCTTACCTAAACCTACAGTAGTGAGTATCGAAAAAGATCCTAAACAGGATCTTATTGATCGACTAGAAACTTATTTACGCATTAAACAAGCGGCTGAACGTTTAGGTCAAATGCCAGTTCTTGACCGTGATACATTTAGTGCCAATGTAAGCTTAGGTCATATTGCACCTGTTTACGAAGGTTATGATGTTTCAGCATTACATGATGCTTTGTTTTGCGTATTTAATCGTCCTGAACCCGTAACACACACAATTGCGCAAGAGCCTGTACTGTTAGAAGAACGTATTGCTTATATTGAAGAGAAATTAGAGTCAGGCGACGTGTTAAGTTTTAAAGAATTACTTAATCCCCAACAAGGCCGTATGGGAATGGTTGTAACTTTTATGGCTGTTTTAGAATTGACCCGACAACAAAAGATTAAAATTATTGCTACAGGTGTTGAAGCTCCATTGGCTATTCAAGGGTCTGCGGCATGAGTTTTGAACAAAATAATAATGATTTGTCATTAGCTGACATTCATCACGAAGTTTTATTGCAACTTGAAGCGATTATTTTTGCCAGTGAAGCACCTGTTTCGATTGCTCGTTTAAAAGAAGCTTTTAATAATCAATATAACAAACAACAGCTTCGTCAGCTTTTACAACAGCTTGCCCTCTTACAACATGGCCGCTCTATTGAGTTGATTGAAACCGCGCAAGGCTTCCGTTTTCAGGTAAGATCCAAATATCGCAATATTATTGCGCAAATTTGGCCAGAGCGACCAACAAAACTGTCGCCATCTTTACTAGAAACCTTGGCTGTCATTGCGTATCATCAACCAGTCACGCGTGCTGATATTGAACAAATTCGTGGTGTATCTAATAATAGTCAGATTCTCAGAACGCTATTTGACTGGAACTGGATTAAAGAAGCCGGTTTTAGAGATTTACCCGGAAGACCTGCGTTGCTAATTACAACGCCTCAATTTCTGAATGCTTTTGGTCTAGCCTCTTTAGGCCAATTGCCTCCCCTACAGAACGCCAAGGAAGCATTTATGGCTCTCGATGCGAATGCACCGAAATCATAAAGAGGTGGACTGTTGATCATTATGTCTAAGGTTGTGCTGTCATGAGTGAAAAATTGCAAAAAGTATTAGCGCGAATCGGATTAGGTTCTCGCCGATATATGGAAGAGGTTATTGCCGCAGGACGCGTGAGTGTAAACGGCCGCGTTGCCCAAGTGGGTGAGCGCATTGAACCAGGCGATGAATTACGCATTGATGGCCGTAAAGTTCAGTTCCAGATCGAAGATGAAATTCGTCGTCGTGTACTGATTTATTATAAACCAGAGGGTGAGATCTGTTCACGTAATGACCCAGAAAAACGCCCAACTGTATTTGATCATTTGCCACAAATTGCAAATGACCGTTGGGTAATGGTAGGTCGTCTAGATATTAACAGTACAGGTTTATTACTATTTACAAACGATGGTGAGCTTGCTAACCGCTTAATGCATCCATCTAATGAAATTGAACGTGAATACGCTGTACGTGTAATGGGTGAAGTAACACCACAATTACGCCAAAACATGGTCAATGGTGTAGAGCTTGAAGATGGCCCAGCCAAGTTCGAATCTTTCTCTGAAATTGGTGGTGAAGGTATTAACCGCTGGTATCAAGTTGTAGTGAAAGAAGGCCGTAACCGTGAGGTTCGCCGTATTTTCGAATCGCAAGGTCTTAAAGTAAGCCGCTTATTACGTACTCGCTACGGTACTGTTATTTTACCACGCGAATTACGTACTGGTCGCTGGATGGAACTCGACAAAACTGACATCGACAACTTAGCTAAATCTGTTGAGTTGAAGCCACGTCAAGGTACAGGTTTATTTGGTATGGCAAAACGTCGTACTGATCGTATGACCGAAAAACCAATGGCAGCACGTCGTGGTGGTTATTTACGTCAACAACGTCGTGATGATGAAAAAGAAGCACCAGCTAACACAGGTAATCAGCGTAAAACGACTGGTTTTAACCGAGGATTTAAAAAGTTCTAAGTAAAACTTTTAAATCAAAAAAACCGCTCACTTTAGAGCGGTTTTTTTGATTTAATTTCAATTAATTCATTTTTGCTAGTTCAATCCATTCAGCTTCTGGAAAATGAATAGCTAAGTAGTTCTTTAAATAATTTGAAGTATCCTGCGAAATTAATGGATCTTTTGATTCATCTTTTAAGTTATAAACCAAAGCTTTTAATTTCAGACCGCGTGACTTAAGTGCTTCGAGACTAAGCAAAGTATGGTTAATACTTCCTAGACGACCAGATGTCACTAAAATAACAGGAAACTGATGCTGAGCAACATAATCAATGGTGAGTAAACTGGTGGTTAAGGGCACCATTAAGCCACCCGCCCCTTCTAATAATACAATTTCAAAACGCTCAGCTAATGTTTGAGTCGCATTTTCAATTTTTTGAAAATCGATTTCTCGGTTATCAAGTCGCGTTGCTAAATGAGGTGAAGCAGGATAACTAAAAATTTCGGGCATAGTCAGCTTATCGTGATCTTCTTGAAACCAACCTTGCCCCATAATTTCACGATGCTTTTCAATATCTTCAGAAATATCAGCATTACCTGTTTGAATGAGTTTTTGGGTAATTACTTTTTTACCCTGCTCAGTCCATAATTTTGCTAAAAAACCTGTCGCGTAGGTTTTACCAATTTCGGTATCAATCCCACTGACAAAATAGATCTGACCACTCATTTACTTCATTCTCCGGGCAATACAATAAATTGGGTGATATGTTAGGGCATATCCCTCGGCGTGCTTATACCGATCATAATCTTGATAAAACTGCTGTAAAGTTTGCTTGGTCCAACGGTGCTGCGCTGTCGCTGTTACACCAGTCGCTTTTAAATGTTGTAATACAGCTTTAGGTAAATCGAAATAGAGCTGAGTTTCTGACTCAGATAGATACAGAACTTCAAAACCAGCCTGAGTTAAGGCACTGTTCCAACTTTCAAGATTCCAATAATTTAAACCTTGTCCGGTTAGCTCTTTAATTTCAATTAGGTTCTTAGGGCCAAATGTTGAAAAGCATAGCCAACCACTGTCAGTTAAAACATCATTACAACGCTTAAGCAAAAGCGGCAAATCCTGCATCCATTGCAAGGCAGAACCTGAAACAATCATATCGAGCTGCTGAGGGAGTTCTAAGGTTTCAACATCTCCAATTAACCATTTTAAATGCTCTTCATGATTGAAGTGCTCCTGCACCTCTGAGTACAGATCATTCAAAATTAAATCTTCAATTTGAAAAGCTTCAACAAGCAGACGAGTTAAATTACCAGAACCACAACCAATTTCAAAAACACGTCGTATCTTGCTTGGGCAAAACTGCTTGAGTAAGCTTGTTAAATTTTGACAAATTTGTTTTTGAACAACCGCGTGCTCTGAATAGCTTTGACCTGCTTTAGCAAAACGCTCGGCAACTAAATTTTTATTTAGACTCACAGAAAACTCACCAGTGCTTCAAGCTCGTGTTGTTCAACCATTGACGTTAAAGAAATACGTAACCGCGAACTATTTTTAGGTACTGTTGGTGGGCGTACAGGCATGGCATAAAAACCACTTTCCTGAACCTGCTTCGCCTTATCGATAGCAGCCTGACTTTCTCCCACAATCACTGGAATAATATGGCTGGGCGATGGACTCAGATAACCCTTTTGTACCACTGCTTGTTGAAGATATTGGCTAATATTTTTTAAGTGTTCACGCTGAGGTTGAGCCACTAATACTTTTTGAAAAATAAAATTTGCCCAAGCCATAACAATCGGAGGTTGAGCGGTACTAAAAATAAGCGGGCGCATTTTATTAATGAGATAATCTTTAATAATTGGATGGCAAATAATATAACCACCGACTGCTGCTAATGCTTTACCTAAGGTACCAACTAGAAAATCAATTTCCTGAATTACATTATATTGTTCAGCACACCCTAAACCTTGCTGTCCACGTACGCCAATTGAATGTGCCTCATCGACATAAAGCATGGTTTTACCAAAACGTTTTTTAAGCTGGACTAAAGCGGTTAAATCCGTTTCATCACCATCCATACTAAAAATACTTTCTGTGACCACAATGATTCGTTCAATCTTGTCATCATCATGATACTTTTGTAGAAGCTGTTCTAAGTGCTGTAAATCATTATGTCGATACCGCACATACTGGGCACCAGACAAACGGATCCCATCAATCATACTGGCATGAACTAACTTATCTGCCAAAATTAAAGTTTTACTATCAGCAACAGCGGGCAAAATACCAATATTCATATGGTAGCCACTATTGAATAATAGAGCTGCCCGTCCACCAAATGCTTGGCTTAGGCTATTTTCCAACTGTTCATATTCATCAAAATTACCCGTCAATAAACGGGCTGATGAAGAACTAAAATAGCTGCGTTCTAATGGTAAGCTATCTAAAAACTCTTGGCGAAGATTAAGATCAGCCGCCAGTCCAAGATAGTCATTTGAAGCTAAGTTGAGCATTGTTTTATTTTTAATTGTAATAAAACGACCATGCTGCACATTTTGGGTAAATTGTCTGAAATTACCTTGTTGTTTTAACTCATCTAACTCGGTAGCAAAATGATCGAGCAATGACATTTTAATGTGCCCCCTGCATCGTTTTAACTACTTCAACTAACTGTTCAAGCAAGTCACTTAACTCTTGTTGAGTAATAACATAAGGTGGCATCACATAAACCAGTTTGCCAAAAGGACGAATCCAGATTCCACGCTCTACAAATTGTTGCTGTAAAGTTTTCATATCGACATTAAAGGTGAGTTCTACCACACCAATTGCACCGAGCACTCTTACATCAGCAACATAATCAAGCTGGCTTAAAGGTGCTAGATATTGGCTAAGCTGTTGCTCAATTCGCTTAATATTGACCTGCCAATCTTGCTCAATTAATAATTGCGTACTTTTTAAAGCAACGGCACAAGCGAGTGGATTGGCCATAAAAGTTGGGCCGTGCATAAATACCCCAGCCTCACCGCGACTAATGGTTTCAGCAACATGCTTTGTCGTTAAAGTCGCAGACAAAGTCATATAACCGCCCGTTAGCCCTTTACCTAGACACATAATATCTGGCTCGACTTGAGCATGTTCCCAAGCAAAAAGCTTACCTGTACGACCAAAACCGGTAGCAATTTCATCGAAAATTAACAACAGATGATATTTTTCACAAAGCGCTTTAGCCTGACGTAAATATTCAGGATGATAAAAGCGCATGCCCCCTGCACCTTGAACAATCGGCTCAATAATGAGTGCAGCAAGGTTTTCATGATTTTGCTGAATAGCTTGCTCTAGCTCGGCAATATCTTCTTGGTTCCATTCTTCATTAAATTTAGTTTGTGGTGCTGCTACAAAAAGACGATTCGGTAAGCTGGTACCAAAAATCTGATGCATACCTGTCACAGGATCACACACAGACATCGCATTCCATGTATCGCCGTGGTAACCGGACCGTGTGGTAATAAAGTTTGTTTTTTGTGGTTTTCCCTGTGCTGTCCAGAATTGCACAGCCATTTTTAAAGCAACCTCAACAGCGACCGAACCTGAATCTGCATAGAAAATTTTATCGAGACTTGGTGGGGTAATTTTTAAAAGAATTTTACCAAGCTCAATAGCAGGATCGTGAGTCAAACCACCGAACATGATATGTGACATGTTTTGTAGTTGATCGGTCACTGCTTGATTAAGTTCAGGGTGGTTATAACCATGTATTGCACACCACCAAGACGACATACCATCAATTAAAGTTCTACCATCATCAAGTTCAATCGTTGCCCCATAGGCACGCTTCACTTTAAATGTGGGTAAAGGTTGGGTCATTGAAGTATATGGATGCCAAATATGTTCCAAATCAAAATTATCGGTCATCCTCTATACCCTTTTACAGCAATCAAATCTTTCATTTAACACATGTTAAACCTGTTAAGAATGAAAGAAAATTGCGAGATCAACCAAAGCTTATGAACTTTGCTGATGAATTGTTAAAAATTGGCAGATTTCTTCAATTGTTCTTTCAGCCTGCAAGTAAGGAAAAGCGTGCGTAGCGTCTTTTAGCAACTTATAAGTCATGTTTTCTGTAGCGAAATCCTTAAAATTCTCGATAATTTTGCAAGGAATGACATTATCTTGCTCAGCAAACAGGTGAAGCTGTAGACCTGGATAATTTTTCAAGTTATCTACCAAGTTTAACTGTTCTAACATTTTTAAACCGTCTACCAGTATTTCCTTTGCGGGTGGATTTGCGATGTTTTGTACGCTCATCCAATCTTGTTTCGCTTGAGATGAGCCAAGTGTAATCAAATAATAAAAACGCTTTAAAGTGGCTTGTGGATTCTGTAAAAAAGACCCTTTAAATTGACTAAATACATCAGCAGGCATTGCGGTTTGCCAATTATCATGAGCAACGAAACAAAGGTTTGAAGCGAGCGTAATTAAAGTTTTTGTTTGCCCTGTTTGCTTGTAAAAAATATCAACCAGTTGAGTTGCTAACTGCCCACCTAAGGACCAGCCTATTACCACATCAACTTCAGCCACTAAATCAAGCTGTGCTTGAAAGCTACTATCTAAAACATTAAAAATATTAATCAGTTGTGTGTCATAGCCAAATTTATTTAAACCTAATTTTAACGATTGCAGAGGTTCTATACCTACTCCCCACCCTGTAATCAATAAAATTCTATTTTGTAACTTCATGTGCCTATCCACAGTCAACTTTAGGAAGATTATATATGAAGTTCAATTCTAAATATCTTTTAAAATCAACAGAACGCTTGAATTTCAAAAAGTAAAATCAGTCATTTATAGTCGATAAATATTCTGAAATATATTGATATACAAGAGCTAAAATATTTATATGAAATATACAAAACTTTAATTATCTAAACATTGAAGCAAATCAAAAAACAACATAATCCACACTTCCCCCATAAATCCATTGTGCAATGTAATTAATGTTAATACTTATGTTTTTTTATTAAAAAAAATGACTCATCAATTCATTTTAATGTTAGAAGATTAATTAATGATCAAAATAATGGGCGGATTAATATGAATACTCAAAGTGAAATATCTGACGGGAGAGAAAAAGATACATATTTTGTTACACCCAACGATATTATAAACACCTTACCTATAGATAAAAATTATTGTTTATTTCTGGATATTGATGGAACATTAGCTCCATTTCAAATTCATCCTGAGCATAGTTTTATACCTAATACTACATTAGAAGTTATAAAAAAAATTATTGAATTAAATATACCAGTGATTGCTGTAACAGGACGTGATGTTGAAACAGCTAGTAAGCTATTTCAGTCTATTGAAATTCCTATAGCTGGCTTACATGGCTTAGATATTTATTTTGATTCCGACAATTATATTCGTCCAGATTTAAGTAATATTAATTTCAAAAAATTAAAAGAAGATATTATAAAATCTTGTGAAAAATATCCCGATTTATTAATTGAGGATAAAGGACATTCTATTGCTTTACATTATCGAAAAAAACCAGAATTAGAAGATAATGCAATTTATATTATGCAACAAATTAAATATTTCTATCCTCAATTAAAATTAAATAGAGGTAAATTTGTCATTGAGTTATTACCTAAACAGGCAGATAAAGGTAAAGCAATTCAAACAATATTAGACCATCTTAATTTACCATTAATTCACCCAATATTTATTGGAGATGATTTAACGGATGAATCGGGTTTCACTTTTATTAATCAACAATTTGGCACTTCAATTAAAGTAGGTTCTGGTGAAACAGAAGCTCAATATAGATTAAAAGATATTAACAGCGTTTCTAATTTTCTTTTTTTCTTTCTAGAAAAAATAAAAAAGTTATACGTCAAAAATAGTCAAGATCAGAATGGAGAACAAATATGTCTAAATTAATCGTGTTATCGAATCGAATAAGTATGCCATCAGGTAAGGCCTCAGCAGGTGGCCTTGCAGTAGCTGTACAAGACGCATTAAATGACAGTAACGGCATTTGGTTAGGCTGGAACGGTCAGCAAATTACCGATACTGAAGCGCCTGAATTCGATCAGGCATATTCTCATGGAATTGACTACATTACCTGCCCTCTTACACATCAGCAATATGCACAGTACTACTGCGGTTTTGCTAACAAAGTTTTATGGCCTGCCATGCATGATCGAGATGAACTGATCGAATATGATGCTGAAGAATATAATACTTACCAAAGGGTTAACCGTTTATTTGCTGAAAAATTAAAAGAGATTGCTCAGCCTGATGATCTGATTTGGGTACATGACTATCACTTTTTTAGTGTAGCTCGTCATTGTCGTGAATTAGGTATGCAAAATAAAATCGGTTTCTTTTTGCATATTCCTTTCGCAAGCTTAAACATTTGGCGCAAAATTCCAGTTGCACTGCAGTTGGTACAAGACCTTTGCCAATATGATGTAGTTGGCCTACAAACCCAAGCCGATCAAAACACCTGTATGCAAACGTGTATGGGCTTACTTGAAGCTCAAAAAATACTAAGTGACCGAATCAGCTATAAAAAACGTCAAGTACTCATAAAGTCCTACCCTATTGGCGTGCAACCAGAACTTATTCAGCGCCAAGCACAACAGGCATTTCATACTCCCTATGTATTTAACTTTGAAGATATACCACGTCAAAAAACCATTATTGGCGTTGACCGGATTGATTATTCAAAAGGTCTGCTTGAACGCTTCAATGCATTTGCGACCTTCTTGGAAACTAACCCTGAATATCATGGACTGGTACGCCACCTTCAAGTTGCAACGCCTTCACGTACAGATATTCCGGCCTATCAACGCTTATACCAACGCTTTAAGGCCAAATTAGAACTGATTAATGAAGAGTTTGCTCATGAAGATTGGCGACCTATCGATTGTTGCTTCGACACAGTTCAACATGACAGCTTGATGCATATTTATCGTCGTTCTGACATTTGCTGGATTAGCTCATTACGTGATGGTATGAATTTGGTCGCAAAAGAATATATTGCAGCTCAAGATCCAGAGAACCCAGGTGTGCTGATTTTATCTAAATATGCCGGTGCAGCTGAACAAATGACTCAAGCATTGATTGTTGATCCATTAGATAGAGCAGCCATGATGGATTCTTTAAAAACCGCTCTAGAGATGTCCAAAGCTGAACGTATTAATCGTTATGAACAGTTAATAGAAGGTTTAGCAGCTACTGACCTGAGCGATTGGCGAAATAATTTCTTGAAGGATTTAGAAAATTCTCCGACATTCACAAAGTCTAAGTTGTCCTTACAAGAAAAGTATCAACCCACTTACCATGTCTTATAATAATTTAAGCTTAGGGAACATCGAGGATGTTTTTCTCGATGTTCCGCGGCTGGTAAGCAAGCTTAGATTACTTTGCCTTCACAAGAGTAAAGCGATTGAGTATGGCAATCATGGTTAATAAAACCGCCACTCCTGATAAGACAGTGGTTAGGCTAGTCCACTGGCCAATCAAGCCAATTAAGGCTGGGCCACTTAATGAACCTGTATAAGCAATTGTTGACACTAAAGACAGTGCCGCTGCTTTAGGCATATCATTTTGGCGTCCAACACGAGAAAACATGACTGGTACAATATTAGAACAGCCTAAACCCAAAAGTGCATAACCCAATACGACAACTTGCCAAACAGGTGCCATCACAATAGTAACCATAGCAAGGGCTGCAACAATTGCACTATAAGTCACAATAGTTTTCTCACCCCATTGTTTTAACAAGAGATGCCCTGCAAAACGACCACTTGTCATACTAAGCGCGAAGAAAGTATAGGCCAGCCCAGCAAAAGCAGGGTTAAGATGATATTTACTGGTCAAATAAATACCACCCCAGTCCATTGCTGCACCTTCTGACAAGAAAGCAATAAAACACATCATTCCAATCAACAGGATCGCACCATTCGGGCGCGAAGTTTTTTTAGGTGCGTCAGTTATTTCAGCTGCACCTTGTTCATCTTGCTCAAATGTTGTTAAAGCAGATGGAATAGCAACAAAGCTCACGACCATTAAAATCATGACCACAGATAGCGTACTCATGAGTGGTGAAAGGCCAATTGCTAGTAGCGTGGTGACGAGCATGGCGCCTATTAAACCACCAAGGCTGCACATACCATGGAAACTAGACATAAGCGCACGTAAGCTGTGTTTTTCCACCACAACTGCTTGTAAATTGATAGCAACGCCAAGGCTGCCTGCTGCTGTACCAAAAATAAATAACGCCACAGCCATCGATACAAGACTATGCCAGATCGTTAAACTTGGTAGTAATACCATTAAGAGTATGGTCGCCACAGCAATTAATGGACGACATCCCCAACGCTTAACTAAAGCCCCTGTCGCAGGCATAGCAATCATTGAGCCGATTCCCATACAAAGCAGCAATAAACCAAAATTTGCATGATTTAGGTTTAAACGTTGCTGTGCATAAGGAATGAGTGGTGCCCAAGCAGATATCGCAAAGCCCAAGCTAAAAAAGCTAAGACGAGTTGCTAATCGTTGTGTGCTTAAGAGAGTAGCTGTATCTAAAACAGCAGGTTTGGAAAATAACATATACGCGAAGCTCACCATAAAACCATTGGCGATCCATACCAACCGATTCCCCATAGAAAAACCCCTGCCTTATTAAGTTCCAGGCAAGGGTTTTTGTTGGCGAAATTATATCCAATTCCACAAAAAAAACATGGGGTCTGATACAAATTTTCTGACTTTTTTGTAACTACCAAAGCCTTATATAGTAAGGCTTTGAATATATTCAATTTGACATTATTAACATCTAATCAGTGACTTCATTTTATTAAAATGAGCCAATAAAAAACCCAGCTTAAGCTGGGTTTTTCACATCATTAAATTTGAGACTGAATATAATTTTGTAGGCCTATCAGTTCAATTAAACGCAACTGTTTTTCAAGCCAATAAGTATGATCTTCTTCAGTATCTGATAATTGTTGACGTAACATGTCACGACTAATGTAGTCGCCTTTTTCTTCACAAAGTTTAATACCTGTCGCTAATTTTTCACGCACATGATATTCAAGTGCTAAATCAGCTTTTAAGCAAGATACAACGTCTGTACCAACATTGATATCTTCACGATGCATGTTTGGTTTGGCACCTAAAAACAATACACGACGAATGATTGCATCGGCATGAGAAGCTTCTTCTTGCATCTCATGGTCAATACGTTCATAAATCTTATTTAAGCCCCAATCTTCATACATACGAGAATGGATTAAATATTGATCACGGGCAGCCAACTCTCCGCCAATGAGCATATTTAAATAGTCTATGACTTCTGGATTGCCACGCATAATAAATCTCCTATCGTATGAGTCTATTATGGGCAAACTTAAAAATGATTGCAAAATAAAAAATAGTTAAGCTTATGATTTTTATCAAATTAAAATGAGAAACATACGCATTTGCAGTTTAAGTTATTTAAATTTCCTTTGCAAAAAGAAACGCTTGTCCGATTTATAAGCTCAGACAAGCGTTCAAATATGGCATAAACCATCAATTTATAAATTTGTAACTAAAATCAATGGTTCTTATTTCGCTAAGTCTTTTAGCTCAAAGTCTGCCCATAACTCGCCATGAGTGATAAGAAATCTGTTTCATTCATGACAGGAATATCTAATTTCGCAGCTTTTTCTAATTTTGAACCGGCCTTTTCACCTGCAACCACACACTTCGTTTTGCTTGATACGCTACCGCTTACGCGCGCCCCTAATGCTTGTAGCATTTGAGTGGCCTGATCACGAGTCATTTGCTCTAATGTGCCTGTAAGTACCCAGCTTTCACCATTTAAGGGCTGGCGTGTTGGTGCAGTTGGCGCATCCCAATGAATACCCGCGGCAATTAAACGATCAAGTACTTCAATGTTATGCGGTGCCAAGAAGAAATCAGCAATCCACTCTGCTGTAATATCCCCTACATCTGGGGTTTTCTTCAAAGCTTCTACATTCGCAGCTTTAAGGGCCTCAAGCGTTTGGAAGGTATTTGCTAACATTCTAGCCGTTGTTTCACCTACTCCACGAATACCTAAGGCATAAATAAAACGTGCTAGAGTTGTTTTCTTACTTGCTTCGATCGCATCTATTAAGTTCTGTACTGACTTTTCTCCCATTTTTTCAATGCCCAACAGTGTTTCTCTGTGTTCATGCAAATGGTAAATATCAGCCACATCTTTAAGTAAATCGAGACGTAATAAAGATTCTACCCAACGATCTCCCAAACCTTCGATATCCATCGCTTTACGCGATACAAAGTGGCGAATGGCTTCAATACGCTGTGCAGCACAATATAAACCGCCTGAACAACGTGCGAGAGCCTCACCTTCAGGCATCACTACAGGAGATGCACATACTGGGCAGGACTCTGGTAAATGAACAACTTCTGCTTCAGCAGGACGGAATTCTGGCCAAACTTTTTCTACTTTAGGAATTACGTCACCCGTACGGTAAACACTTACAGTATCTCCAACGCGTACATCTAGACGGTGAATTTCTCCAATATTATGCAACGTGACATTAGAAACAGTTACACCACCTACAAAAACAGGATTTAAGCGTGCTACAGGGGTCAAAGTCCCTGTACGCCCTACTTGCCAGTCAATCTGCTCAACAGTCGTAAGAGCAGCTTGAGCCGGGAATTTATAAGCAGTTGCCCAGCGTGGTTCACGACTTAAGAAACCAAGCTGCTGTTGCTGTTTTAGGTCATCAACCTTCACCACCATGCCATCAATTTCAACTTGGAGGCTTGGACGCTCTTGCTGAATTTGCTCATAGCGCTGCTGTACTTCTTGAATTGAATTACACAAGTACTGACGCTCAGCAATTTGAAACCCAAGTTCCGTTAACCATTGCAAGCTATCATGCATAGTGGTGAGGCCATGATTTGGTTCACACTGTGCAATCCCATACGCATAAAATGCCAAAGGTCGGCCAGCAGCAATATTTGGATCAAGTTGTCTTAAACTTCCTGCGGCTGCGTTTCGAGGGTTAGCGAAGGTTTTTTCCCCTTTTGCTTCCTGATCGGCATTAAGTTTTTCAAAACCAGACTTCGGCATGAGTACTTCACCCCGTACTTCGAGCAAGCGCGGAATTTCGTATTTTTCTGAATGCAGAACTTTAGGTAAGTTACGAATGGTTTTAACGTTTTGAGTAATATCTTCGCCAGTTTCACCATCCCCACGAGTTACACCACGAACCAGTACGCCATTTTCATACCATAGTGAAATTGCAAGACCATCGAGTTTTAACTCAACTTCATATTGTACTTTCTGGTTTGGTAGTCGCTCTTCTACACGGCGTGCAAATGCAAATAAATCTTCTTGATTAAATACGTTACCCAGTGAAAGCATTGGCACCACATGCGTCACACTTTCGAATTTTGAAAGCGCTTGACCACCTACTTTCGTTGTTGGTGAATCGGCTTGTACAAGTTCCGGATACTGCTCTTCTAAAGCTTTTAACTGATGAAATAAATGATCATATTCACTGTCCGAGATTGTCGGCTGATCCATGACATAGTAGGCATGGTTATGCTTTGCAATCAGTTGAATAAGCTGACGCATCTGTTCGATCACGGAAGTTATTGCCATTATTTTATTCACCATAAAAAAGGGTGGAAATTTCTCCACCCTGAGCTGCGACTAGATATTTTGCAATTATCGCAACCTATACCAAAAATTTAAACTAGGCTGTTGCCTGTGCTGGACGATAATCAATCACATGATGGCGCCAATGTTCTTTTAACTGCGGCGTAAATTCAAGATTATTTTCATCATAAACCTTACCATCAATTTCACGAGCAATCAGGCCTGCAATACTGGTCATCATGTCAAAACCTGTCACGGCTTTACTGTTTGGAAGTGCAAGGAAAAATGCCAAGCCTTGAACTTGTTCAGCAGATAAAGTTTCTAAATCGAAACCAGCAGGACCATTATCGGTCATACGAAGTACAGAGAACATGAGTGCACTTGGTTCATCTGTATTTTCATAACGATGGAAACAAGACATTTCACCGTAACGTAAACCATATTTTAAAAGTACTTTCAGTGCTTTATCGCCCGATAATGCACGGCGCGGATTTGGATAAACATTTAATGCAATAATCTGTTCAGCCATTGCCAACGCACTTTCGTCGTCAAAACGTTGTTGCTCATGTAGATGTACATCCAGAATATTACTTTCACCTTCAAATTCGGCAATTTCAGCCGTTTCAATATT
The DNA here is from genome assembly GCF_000582055.1 of Acinetobacter sp. 766875. NCBI lineage: Bacteria > Pseudomonadati > Pseudomonadota > Gammaproteobacteria > Moraxellales > Moraxellaceae > Acinetobacter > Acinetobacter sp. 766875. The sequence continues at coordinate 62,680 of NZ_JEXX01000006.1, forward strand.
TGGGTTTAAACTTAATTCTGGCTCAGTTTTCGGCTGCTCTTCTGCAACTTTTTGTTCTGATGAGCCAACAACTTCTGGTTCAGCAGAAACGATATCGACTAACTCAACTGAACTATTTTCGCTTACAGTTGGGCTAACAGTATTTTCTTCAGCTTTAACTTCTTCTACTTCTACTGGCGTATTTTCAACGGGTACTTGTGTCTGGACTGTTTGAGCTTGGGAAGCCTGTTCTACTTCTTTTGTTTCCTTTTCTTTTGGCTGTTCCTGCTCGCTTAAAGTTGGTTCCACGCGTTCAGCAACGGCTGCTGACGTAACAGCAACTTCTGGCTGTTCAAGTTGATCTCGCACATGACGAGGGATAACTGGTTGATTACTTTCAGGATTAATATGTAAATCACTGTCTAGCGAGGGTTCAGCATGGTTCGGCTTTTTTAAAATCATTCTTAAGCCAATTAGCATGATAATAATGGCAACAACGATGCCAATAATCGTATTGATTTCCATTCTATGACTCCGAAACTAACCCGTATTCTTTTGCCTGTTCTAAATTGACAGTGACTAATTTTGATGTACCCGGTTCAGGCATGGTTACACCCAACAAGTCAGTTGCCATGGTCATCGCCAGCTTATTATGTGTAATGTAAATGAATTGTACATGTTCAGAAAGCTCTTTTACCAAATTACAATATCTCTGTACATTCGCATCGTCGAGTGGAGCGTCCACTTCATCGAGTACACAAAACGGTGCCGGATTTAACCTGAAAATAGCAAATACTAATGCTAACGCTGTTAACGCTTTTTCTCCACCGGAAAGTAATGCTAGAGAACTGTTTTTCTTACCCGGTGGCCTTGCCATGAGCTTAACCCCAGATTGCCAATCATCCTCAAGACTTAAACTGGCTTCACCACCATTAAAAACTTTTGGAAATAGATTTTGTAACTCTTGATTAATCTGATCAAAAGTCGACATAAACAACTTACGGGTTTCTTGGTCAATGCTCTTCATTGCATCTTTTAACTGAGTTACCGTATTTTCCAAGTCTTGAATCTGATGGCTCAACTCATCAAAACGCTGAGAAACCTCTTCAAACTCTTGTGAAGCAGCTAAGTTAACTGCACCGATTTTTTCAAACTGTTTCTGTACTTTTTCCAGTTTTTGCTGGTGTTCAGTTAAATCTATTTTCAAGCCCGTTTGAAGCTCGGCATTTAACTCTTTGAGCTGTTCTTGATAGTGCTCACGATCAGACTTAGCTGCTTGCCATGCTAAACGCTTTGCTTCAAGCTGCTCTCTAAGCTTTTCATCTTGCTGTTGGTATTGATGACGTTGGTCTGTAAGTGTTTGTTGCTTCTCTTGAACACTATTAAGCTCAATCTGCCATTCATTCCATGTCTTTTGCAGCTTTGCGGTTTGAGCAAATTGTTGTTGAAACTCTGACTCAAGGTTTGGCAACTCTAACTGAATAGGGTCCACAAACTTTTTCGCCTGTTCCATTTGCGCTGTAATTTGTTGATATTGGCTCTGCAAGAACGAAATATCTTTTTCAAGTAGCTCAATCTGTTGAGTTGTCTGCGTACTATTACGGCGTAAAATCTCACGTTCTTGTTGTTGCTGTTGCAAGACTTGTTGCTGTGCTTCAAGCTGCTCTGTTAATTCTTCTACCTGAAATTGCAAAGTTTTATAGTCAGGTAAAATGGTTTCAAGCTTCATTGCTAATGCATGCAAATCAATTTCAAGATCGTCTTTTTGCATTGCATCCTCTTCAAGCTGCATATCTAACTGAGCGAGTTGATCTTTCAATTGTTGTTTTTGCAATAAAAATGCTTGTGCTGCGGTTTGCTGTTTAGCAATTTGAACATCTAGCTGTTGCAAGTCTTTTTGCTTTTGTTTAATGGTTTGTTGTTTCTGCTGTAAGTCAGCTTGTAGCTGTGTAAGTTTTTCTTTTTCCTGAACTACCGTTTCATCTAATGCTTGTAGTTCAGGTTGCTGCTTGTGAAGAACTTGTTCAATTTCATCTAGACGAATACGATGACTGAGCATACCTTGCGCACTTTGACTTTCGTCATCATACATAAGAGCAATTACCCAGTCCTGCCCAACATGATAACCATCCAAGGTTAAGATAGACTGGCCATGTTGCAATTGCTTTTGCTCGTTTAAAGCGTGAGATAAATCTTGTGCAATCGCCACATTGGAAAATATTGAAAGCTGTGGCGATGCAATCCAATCATTCAAGCAAGTCAGGTTGCCCTTAAATTTGCTTGATTGCTCTGAAGGTTTTAACTGGCGAGCAATTCCTTCCTGAAAAGCTTGTTCAGTCTCAACAATATGTGCCTGCAACCATTTTGCTAAAAACTTTTCAATAATCTGTGCGTGTGGTTTGCCCTGCTCGGTTAACTCTAGAGCCTGCATTAAACGTAGCGTATCTTGGTTTTGCTTTGGACTTTGTTTAGCAACAAGCTGGTTTAAGTTTTTCTGCTCTGACAATAAAACCTGTATTTCTGTTTTTAACGTTTGTTGCTGATTTTTAGTTGTCTGATGCGCTTGTTGAGCTTGTTCAATACGCTGCACATACTGCTCAATATCAGCCTCTAAGGTCGAGATTTCACGACTAAGCTGCTGTTGCAATTGCTCAAGCTCGCCTTGTTCATCTTCATGTACTTGCGATTGGATCTGGTTGGCTTGATGTTGCAGTGTTTCTTTTTGCTGTTCAATGCGCTGAACATTTTTGCCTAATTGCTCGATTTGAGCAGACATTTGCATTTTTTGCTGCTGTTGTTTTTCAACCTGAGCTTTTACTTGCTCAAATTGTTGCTGCGCTTGCCGCTGCTGTGATTGTAAACCGGCAAAATTTTGCTCTGCTTCAGCTGCTGTATGCTCAATTGCCGTTAAAGCTTCAGTTTGTTCTTCTAACTGACTATTCAGTGTTTCAAGCTGTAGTTCGGAAAGTTGTAAACGCTCTTTCGTCTGAGCTTTTTGCTGTTCTAATTGAACAAGCGTTGTACTGTTTTGCTGAAATAAACTCTGTTTTTGTTCCAGAGTCATTTTCAGTTCAGATAATTTTTTTTCAGCTTGCTGCCACTCTTGTTGTAGTGGTGAAGATTGCTGAATAAGTCTCTGAAATAAAGCACTGGTAGATTCTAAATCATGTTCAATCGTACTTAGCTCAGAGCGAACTAATTTAAAAGTTTCCCCCAGTTCGTTCATTTGAACTGTATATTCTTCTTGTAGGCGTACACTTTTATCTGCCTGAAAAGACAAAATTTCAATTTTTAGGGTACGAATCTGACTTTCTAAGGTTTTATATTGAACCGCAGCTTCTGACTGGCGTTTTAGCGTTTTAAGCTGAGATTTTAACTCAAGGGCAATATCTTCTAAACGTGAAAGATTCTGTTCCGTATGTTCAAGGTGCTGCAAGGTTTCGCGGCGACGCGCCTGATAACGAGACACACCCGCTGCCTCTTCAATGAAAATACGCATTTCTTCAGGCTTGGCATCAACCAAGCGGTTAATCATGCCTTGTTCAATGACTGCGTAAGAGCGTGGCCCTAAACCCGTTCCCAAGAAAATGTCAGTAATATCACGGCGACGGCAACGTGTACCATTTAAGAAATACTCAGATTTACCTTCACGGGTGACCTGACGACGAACAGCGAGCTCATTATAAGCGTTATAAGCTCCGCCTAATTTGCCATAGGTATTGTCAAAACGCAGTTCTACACTGGCAACACCCACTGGCTTACGCTTGGATGTTCCGGTAAAAATAACATCTTGCATGCTACCACCACGCAACTGACGAGCATTTGACTCCCCCATCACCCAGCGGATCGCATCAATAACATTGGATTTGCCACAACCATTTGGACCAACCACTGCTGTGCGGTTCGCCTTAAAATTTAAAGTTGTACTATCTGCAAAAGATTTAAAGCCGGAAAGTTTTAAACTGCTTAAACGCATAATGCCCTAACTAGCGGCGTGAGCGTCTCGCCCAAGCCAATTCAATCTGTTTCATTCGTGTCAGCGATTCCAACACAAGGTTACGTAAGTGTCGACAAAAATCTTCCATAAATAAAGCGGCTTGTTGTGATTTTCGGATCAAAATTGCATCAGTCACGAGTTTAAATAATGCAAACGCTTCTTGCAGTTCCCTTTTAGAGGTATTTAGCGTCAAAAAATAACTACGACGTAGCGAAGGTAATAATTCTTTATAAAATTTCATTAAATAAGGATTACCGACCATATCTTGCTGTTCAGCCAGATATTGGAAAATGGCATCGTAGAATTTTTCGATATCGCCTGCTTTTACATGCTCAAGAAGCTGTTCTAACAAGAGCTGTAATTGATCAGCTTCATGGGCGCGCCATGTTTCACTGATGCGTTGTACAATATGCCCCAATAACATCATATTTGTATCAAACAACGCTTTAACCTGTTGTGCCGACATCTCTGAAACAATTGCACCCCGACGCGGAAAAATCTCAATGAGATGCGTACGTTCAAGCAATAATAATGCTTCACGAACTGACCCCCTACTTACATCAAGCTCTTTCGCAATACGAAGTTCTTGTATGCGTTCGCCTTCGACCAATTCGCCACTAATAATCTGTTCGCTAATATATTTGACAATTTGCTCAGAAAGACTCTCTGTCTCTTCGAGATTCATAAATCACCCGCTACTTTTTATATGCATTAATCCATGCTTTTCTTTCGCATCCTTGTTTTTAACTGATCCCATCCATTAAAAACTATGTCATTGTCTGACAATTTTATTGCATTTTAAGCCAACCCGCCCAAAATCCATACAGAAATCGGATGAAAAACTCAGCTTTAGTCTGTTTAAATCTTCAAATAAAAAAAAGCTTAAACTGTGAGAGTCTAAGCTTCCTTTTCTATATTTTTTAATAAAACGTTTTTAATTCATAAAACCTTTATAAATAAAATAACTGCCTACCACGACTAACAAACAAGCAAAGCATTTTTTTAGCCTTTGTGGTGACAATGCGTGTGCAACCTTGGCCCCAAGTTTAGCGGTCACAAAACTCATGACACTAATACCAATAAAAGCATAGATGTGCACATAACCAATCGTATTAGGTACAGAAATGTGCTCTTTAGCACCAAACCACATAAAGCCAATTGCACCCGCTACAGCAATAGGTAAACCACAAGCGGCAGAAGTCGCGACTGCTTTTTGCATGACTACACCATGACGGTTTAAATATGGAACAGTTAAGCTACCGCCTCCAATACCAAAAATTGCAGAGGCAATTCCAATACCACCACCTGCCATAAATTGCATAGGTGTTGAAGGGAGCTGACGTGTTGGGTCAACAACCACATTTGCGCCTTTAAACATGCGATAGGCCATCACAACTGCAAAAACACCAATCAGAAGCTGTAAATGCTGACCAGATAAAAGATCGGCAATGCCTGCGCCTAAAAATGAGCCCAGCACAAGACCAGGTGCTAGATTACGAAAAACAGGCCAAAGAACTGCACCTTTTTTATGATGGGCAGAAACAGAACTAAAAGACGTCACAATAATGGTTGCTAAGGAGGTTCCGACTGCAATATGCATGATTACCGCCGGGTCATAGTGCAACTGGGTAAAAACGACATAGAGGATTGGTACAATAATTAGTCCACCGCCAACTCCAAACAATCCGGCAGTAAAACCAGCAATTGCGCCAATGAGTAAATATATGATTAACTCCATAAATGTTTTACCACTCTGCTCATATTCAACATGGATTTAGAGACTCGCCAACTACAACAACTTTTAAGCGCAAAAAACCAGCTTCCAGAAGTGGTTTTATTAAAAGCAACCACAACTTCGACCAATGATGATATTCGTGAAATTGCCCAAAAAGGCATTACAACAGGCTTGGTTTGCAGTGCTCAACAAACTCAAGGGCGAGGTCAACATCAACGGCAATGGATTTCACCTGAAGGAAACATTTATTTAAGCACATTGGTGCAAACTCGAACACCCTTAGATGGTCGCTTAGCACTTGAAGTTGCGTTGAATATTTTGCAAATTCCACAGCTACAACCTTTGAGCTTACAAGTGAAATGGCCAAATGATTTGTACAGTACGCAAGGAAAATGGGGTGGAATTTTGGTCGAACCACTTTCTCAGCATCAGGCTATTGTAGGCGTGGGTATTAATTTAAAAACACCACCAGTGACTGATAGTGACCAGCTAATCACCTCTTTAGAAGATTTAGGTTTAGAGCAAATGAGTCGTCTTGAGTTAATTTCAGAGCTTTATGTTGCAATTCAAAATGCAGCCCGCTGGTTTGATCATGGTTGTTATAACCTTGCAGGACGTTTTAACCACCATGCTGCATGGCTTAATCAGTTAGTTCAGTTCGAACATAGTCAAGGATTGGTATATGGCCGTTTCGTTGGTATCTCTAATGAAGGTGCGGTGATTCTTGAAACTCCTGAACCACAGCAGTTTTATCAAGGTCGTCTAAGACCACAAACCACTCAGTAATCAGGTATTTTTCCCATGAAAAGTTTATGGCTTGATATCGGAAACACCCGTTTAAAATACTGGATTACTGAAAATCAGCAAATTATTGAACATGCAGCTGAGTTACATTTGCAGTCTCCTGCCGATTTATTACTGGGATTAATCCAACACTTTAAACATCAAGGCTTGCATCGTATTGGGATTTCTTCGGTTCTCGATACCGAAAATAATCAGCGTATTCAGCAGATTTTAAAATGGCTAGAAATTCCTGTTGTTTTTGCCAAAGTCCATTCGGAATATGCAGGCTTACAATGTGGCTATGAAGTCCCGAGTCAGCTCGGGATTGACCGCTGGCTACAGGTACTTGCTGTTGCTGAGGAAAAAGAAAACTATTGCATTATTGGTTGCGGAACAGCGCTTACTATTGATTTAACCAAAGGCAAACAGCATTTAGGCGGTTATATTCTGCCAAACCTTTATTTACAGCGTGATGCGCTGATTCAAAATACCAAAGGTATTAAAATTCCCGATTCGGCTTTTGATAATCTAAATCCAGGCAATAACACCGTAGATGCAGTACATCACGGTATTTTGTTAGGTCTTATTAGTACGATTGAGAGCATCATGCAGCAATATCCTAAAAAGCTGCTCCTCACAGGTGGAGATGCTCCTCTTTTTGCTAAATTTCTACAGAAGTACCAGCCAACTGTTGAAAAAGATCTTTTGCTTAAAGGGCTACAACAATATATTGCTCATTATCCTAAAGACTAAAATACAGAACAAAATAAAAGGCGCTCTAAGCGCCTTTTATTTTATGGTTTTATTTCTTTTGGTCGTTGTTACCAAACAGTGGTCCCATACCGCCACCACCGCCAAATTGTTTTTGCATATTGCCTAATGAACGCATCATTTTGCTCATACCAGATGGATTCGCAAACTTCTTCATCATTTTAGCCATTTGCGCTTGTTGCTTAATAAGCTTATTCACTTCAGCAACATCCATACCACAACCTGCCGCAATACGTTTTTTACGACTTGGGTTCATCAGGTCTGGGTTACGGCGTTCTTTAACAGTCATCGATTGGATAATTGCTTCCATTTTTTTGACTTGTTTTTCAGGATTCGCTTGCTCAATCGCTTGCTGGATTCCTGCACCGCTCATGCCAGGCAACTTGTCTAAGAAGCCCATCATGCCGCCCATTTTTTTCATTTGCTCAAATTGCATCAGCATATCTTCAAAGTTGAAGCTACCGCCTTTTTGCAATTTTTTCGCCATTTTTTCGGCTTTTTCTTTGTCGATTTTACGTTCAACTTCTTCGACTAAAGAAAGTACGTCACCCATACCTAAAATACGTTGAGCAACACGATCCGGATGGAATGGCTCTAAGGCATCAAGCTTTTCGCCCATACCCAAGAACTTGATTGGCTTACCAGTAATAGCACGAACAGAAAGCGCTGCACCACCACGTGCATCACCATCAGTTTTAGTAAGAATCACGCCCGTAAGTGCCAAAGCATCGTTAAATGCTTTAGCAGTATTTGCAGCATCCTGACCTGTCATAGCATCAACCACGAACAGAGTTTCAGTAGGCTTAACTGCTGCATGCAATTCTTTAATTTCGTCCATCATGTCTTCATCGACATGTAAACGACCTGCTGTATCGACAATCAACACATCGGCAAACTGGATCTTTGCCTGTTCAATTGCACGGTTAACGATATCAATAGGCTTTTCAGAAGGATCTGATGGAATAAAACCTGCGCCAACTTCTGCTGATACAGTTTCTAACTGTTTGATCGCTGCCGGACGGTAAACGTCGGCAGAAACCGTCATTACTTTTTTCTTTTGACGTTCTTTTAAGAAACGTGCCAGCTTGGCAGCAGTTGTAGTTTTACCTGCACCTTGTAAACCAGCAAGCAATACAACAACTGGAGGCTTAGCACTTAAATCCAGTGTTTCATTTGCCTCACCCATCATCTTGGTGAGTTCGTCATAGACAATTTTTACAAATGCCTGGCCTGGAGATAACTGGGTCATCACTTCTTGGCCCAATGCCTCTTCCTTAACTTTCGCGATAAATTCACGAGTTACAGGTAACGCGACATCGGCTTCAAGAAGAGCCATACGTACTTCACGTAAGGTATCTTTAATATTGTCTTCGGTCAGCTGCCCTGAGCCAGTAACATTTCTTAAACTCTGCGTGAGTCGTTCTGTTAAGGTATCAAACATTGCAAAATCCGCTTAAAATGGCTAGTTGCAAAAAAATCTTTCTCGAAATAGAAAATTTATGCATAGAATGCTATAGGATACTTTAGTTCGCAGCGAATTTATATCTTATCTAGATGAATTAATCCTGAAAAAGGTTTGACATGATTAGCCTCCCCTTGGTTTACACAATTTTGGCACTCATCGCATATACCACTTCTTTCTGGTATCTGTTCATACGTTTAATGTCAAAACGTGAACCAAACCCATGGTTATTTGCTCTTGTTACGACCTTGGCACTGCTGCTGCACGGCACAGTTCTATGCCATGCAATGCTGACGCCTTTAGGAATTAACTATGATGTTTTTAATTTAGTCTCTTTTACATCATGGCTTATGTTGTTGTTAAGTTTAATTTTTAGTACTTTTCGTCCGATTGTACCTTTAAACTTATTAGGCATTCCTGTAGCGGCCATTGGTCTTATTTTAGGTTTTGCATTTAGTAAACCAAATCAGTTTATTGAACAACACTCATTAGGCTTAGATACGCATATTATTCTTTCACTTTCGGCCTATGCGGTTCTACTCATGGCAACCATACATGCAATCTTGATATGGTTCCAAAACCGTGAACTCAAAAAGAAACAAAAAAAACGCTTCTGGGTCAATTTACTCCCGCCCATTCAGGCCATGGAGTCCTTGTTATTTGATTTAATTATTACCGGTTTTATTTTATTAACCATTGCTCTGGCGTTTGGTTTCTTAACTATTGATAGTTTCTTTGCTCAGCATCTCGCTCATAAAACCGTATTTAGTATTATTTCATGGATTATTTATGGCTCATTACTCATTGGCCATTACAAACTCGGATGGCGTGGTCAAAAAGCGATTCGTTTTACCCTAATTGGTTTTGCCCTTTTAGCGATCGGCTTTATTGGCAGTAAATTTGTGCTTGAGATGATATTGGGCCGATAAAACAATTAAAATTTCAGCACTACTAGACAGCGTTATACATATCCCGTATAACGCTGTTTTTGTTTTGCTCAGGTGACTCAGACTGTGAAACTCATACTCGCTCCAATGGAAGGTTTAACTGACCCGATCATGCGGGATACACTCACATCTGTTGGTCACTTCGACTGGTGTGTAACCGAGTTTATTCGCGTTACAGACAGTATTTTGCCAGACCATATTTACTATAGCTTTTGCCCTGAACTTAAAAATGATGGTAAAACAGCTGCGGGAACACCAGTGCATGTTCAGTTCTTAGGGAACAACCCAGATATGCTGGCTGCAAATGCTGCAAAAGTGGTTGAACTAGGTGCTCCTGCAATTGACCTTAATTTTGGTTGCCCTGCAAAAACAGTCAATCGTCATAGAGGTGGATCCGTACTTCTTGATGAACCAGACGTGGTACATATGCTCATTAAAGCTGTTCGCGATGCAGTACCAGCACATATTCCGGTCTCAGCAAAAATGCGTTTGGGTTATCTCGATGAAAACCACACCATGGAAAATGCGCATGCGGTCGAAGATGCTGGCGCAAGCTGGCTAACAGTACATGCGCGAACGAAAGCAGATGGCTATACGCCACCAGCTTATTGGGAAAAAATTCTACCGATTAAAGAAGCTTTAAAAATTAATGTGATTGCTAACGGCGAAATCTGGACCAATGCCGATGCCAAAGCCTGCCAACAACAATCTGGTTGTGAAGATTTAATGATTGGCCGTGGTGCTGTGACGACTCCAGATTTAACGCAGTGCATTCGTAATAATATGGATGAGGCATTATTTAGTTGGGAGCAACTGGTTGACTTACAAATTCGATTTTTAAACGGACAAGCAAAAACAGAAATTGGAATGGTGGGTCGTTATAAGCAATGGTTAGGTATGATGACCAAAGCCTATCCACAAGCGAAAGAATTATGGGACCAAGTAAAACGTATTAAAGCTTTAGATGAAATTGTTCAACAGTTACAACAAACCAGTTCATCACATAACTAATTACTTAAAATTTATAAAAGAGTGTGGCTGTTTAGACAACCGCCCTCTTTTTTGTATTTCAGGTTCAGTGTTTATTTTTAAAAACCACTTACTTTCATTTTAAAGTCGGTTACCGAAGCACCCGTGACTCCAAAACTTCCCATCGACCCATTAGGTAAATTATTAAACGTTGTTGGACTTTGTATTCCCGCATTTCCTAAAGTTATATTGTTAAGTGATGCATCAAATTTACTAGAGACACCTGTATTGCCAAAAGTTAGCCCTGTTGGGTCAACTCCAGCATAAAACCCATCAAGAACAAATCCTGTAGATGTATTTGTTCCCGCAAATTTAAATCCAAAATTCGCACCGGTATTATCAGAAACTAAAGTAATTGGACAACCAGATGCAGCAGAACAAATCGATTGAATAGCTCCACCAAATTTGACCATGACAGACTGGGCAGCATGCCCCAATTGAATGTTTAAACGAGGTTTATTGGTCTGTACAAAGTTAATATCCAAATTTCCGGTAGAGCGAATAAGTTCTTTCACTCCTGTATTTACCGTTGTTCCCGAACTGAAAATTGATTTTGGTGCATAACTAGTCACCGCATAATCCGAAGGACTAGAAACTGATGTATTAGGCGCTAAATAAACTGAAAATGGTGTAAGCCGAATACCATTGACGTCACTTCCCATTGTGACAGCCAAGTTCACAAAAGGCTTACCTGCACCTGCATCGGTATCTATAGCAATATTGAAAGACGGATTGGTCGATACAGCTGCTTTAATAAATTCTATACTTGGAACCGGATTAGTAGAGTTCCCCGCAATGACGAGACCAGCTTTGCTGTTGTAAGACGTAGACGCAATACCATTGGTATCAATCAAGGCGACTTGATTAAATTTAACTTTATCAGCCTGAATGCCTAGCGTTAAACCATTTTGACCCGTCGTCGCTGAAAGACTTTGGTCATCTAAAGGCTGCATCGCAAAAACACTTGAACTACTGGCAAATAATAACCAGCAGGCTATATTTTTATTTTTCATGTTGCTCTAATCCTTAAGAGACAAACGTTTATTATTTGTTCAGATTATCAGAATAATAGATGAGTACAAAACAATTATCCCTATAACCCGACGAATGTAAATCCAATCACATTCAAAAATTAAATTTTAAAAAAGTGGCGATATCGCCACTTTTATTTATTAGTTAAAAGCACCATTTCTCGGCACAATGCTAAAGTTACTATTTAAACGCCCACCAGTAATAGCAAGTTCACCTAAACGTGCGCCCGCCCCTGTTGAAGGTGGATAGAAATTAATATCTTTAACACGTAAAGCACCATCAATGTTCTTATCAGGGTTAAAGTACACTGCGGTATTTACACCCACTTTGCCTAGTCCGCTCGCACTGTCTTTTCCAACAACTAATGCTGTGTTGAACGCAAGCTTACCAGTCATGTTCTCCAGACCAATTGCAGAGCCATCAATCGGGTCACTAATTTGAACTGAGTTTCCGGTTGCTGTGGCAGGCATTGTAAAATCACCCAAAACAGTGAGCGCACTACCATCGGCAATTGAACTGTTTGGGACTATTGATAAATTAAGATCTCCGCCTAAACGCAGCTTTAAACCAAATAAAACATCGTTATTTCGAGCAAAGTTATCAATTGGTGAGGTACAAGATCCTGTTGCTGGACAAGATTTATATTTAGCCCCAGGCAAATAACCCGCTGCAATTTCAGTTGATAAGGCAAGTAACATATCTTTTAAACCGATATTTAAACTGCCATTTTCTAAACCGATAGTGCCATTACCTTTTAAGAACATATCGATATTACGTAAGCCCATATAGTAGTCGGTAGGATTACCCGCATTATTGGCATTTGGAGAACCATCAATTAATAAAATTGAAGTTGTTTTTGTACCGCCTGAGTCACGTCCTGTTGTGCCAACAGCAACACCAAATCCTAAACGCGAAGTCGTTCCCGAGGTACCTACAGCATTCTGAACAGGTCTACCATTAGCATCTTTTGTATAGTAAAAAGTGCTATTCGCAGGTGCATCTACCCCATAAACTGCGGCATTGGCATTTAAGTTATAAAAAGGTAAAGCCAAGCCCCATTGGTTACTTAAGCCATTATCTGCAAATTGATTAGCAGCAGCGACATTGGCACTGGTAGTAAAGCGACCACGTCTAGAAAATGCCTGAAACTCTGCTCCACGCATCGCAAGAATTAGACTAAATGGATTAGTCACCGTATCCCGGTGAATATTATGTTGATAATCGGCAGCAGTTGTTAAAGTGCCAGATCCTAAACGAATTGCATTTAACGTTGCGTTATTCGGCATTAATAAGGTTTTTGTATCAGCAAGATTTAAATAAATATTTCCGCTATCAAAGTAACCACGTGTAGCTGAGTTCAGCCCAGTTAAATTACCAAACTCAAAACCATAAGCATTCAGCCCTGCCCCACCAATTTCTAAAGTCGTGGCTTTGCCATCGGCGCCTAGCATAGAATCGTTATCTTTAGTGAACTCACCTTTCATACGAAAGGCAATTCCAGTATTACCCAAAATACTATTACTTGAGGTGGTGCCTGAGGCAGTATTTGCTGTACCTAAGGTTGTCGTGTCCGAAGAGCCATCCATACCACGGACTTGTAAATAACTATTTACCATACGTCCGCTTGCGCCTACACGAATTAAACCTTTTGAATTTTGCGGTGTATTCGTAGCATCTAGCCCATAAGGATTGGTTTTATCTACATTAGAACTGAGCATTACTTCAATGTTCAGACCTGAATTAGTCACTTTGCCATTGCTATCAACATAGGTCCCTGCCGTTAAACCCGAAGCTGAGTCTGCCACCCGATTAAAGTCGACATAGCCATATGTACTATTTGGTGTTTGTCCTATAGCAGCCACATTTGACCCAGTATTAGTTTGTAAAACTAAGCCACGGATAGGGTCAATAAACATGACACCTTTACCCACAAAATTAAAGTTAAAATTCTTTAAAATTAGTTGGTTGAGTTGACTACGAGCATCTAACTGTCCTAAATAAATATTTGCGTTATTTATACCCAATGTCATATTTGACTGGCTATTTGGAGTAAACAGGCCATCTTGAGTAGTCAATGCTAGATTTAAAGGTGATGTTGTTTGGATAGCCAACTGCCCTAACGTAGGTGAGCATGTAGCAGAACTATTACAAACCTTCACGCTATTTACCGTAATGAGGGATGGACTACTTTGCATAGAAAAATCAACACCAGCTTTACCTGTAGTCGTATTACTCCCCACATCTAAACGGTAGTTCGTTCCTAAAGCTTGTGTAGAGGCATTACTTTTTTGTATTTTTACACCGTTCGCTTGAGCTCTTAAAACCTGATCAGCGCTTGTTGGCGTGCCCGCATGATCATCCCAATAAGCATTATCAACATTAATTTCGTTGAAAGTCGTTTGAATTGAGATCCCATCTTGACCATTGACTGCACTCAAATCGGCATCGGTTAAAGCTTCTAAAGCAAAAACTTGTCCACTCACTAACAACATGCTGGCTGTTAATGTATTTAAAATAAACTTTGAGCCGTGACTTTCTTTATTTTTGTTCATCACTTCAGTTCCTTTGAAATCTACATTAACCGTTAACAACGGGGATGGCTACCATCACAGCTAAACACCATGACTTTTCCTTGAATAGCCAAGTTGCCGTTCATCATTAAACCCATAAAACCTGTTTCACGTCCATAGTCATAGGCTGAAGGCGTTGCTGTGGCCACTTGCTGAGTCGCACTGTTTGCAGTTGCAGCATACGTTGGTTTTTTGAAATATGCATAATCATACATATTCGTACTCGAGCCTTGGGTCGTTGTTGAACTCGTAAAGTTATCTTGCTCAATGGATAAAGCATTAAAACCAAAGTTACGAATTAAAATTGGTTGTGCAGCACTAAAACTTAGTTGAATAGCAGGTTTTATAATTTCGGTATTGGTTTTATCGAGATACTTCAAATCAGCACCATCCAAACCCATTTTTTGGATGTTTAAAGTTCCTTGTACACCTTTAAACACCAACCAAAGCTTATTACCGCTATCACTATTTTCAGCCCAACCACTTGGCTTAGCTGCATCTGCTTGTACAAAACGTTTATTAATTGCTAAACCAATGTGGCAAAACTCTACGTTTTCACAAACGCCGCCACTACCATTATCAAATATACCGTTACTGGTCTGGTTTAAATTAAGCATTAAAGACAAATCAGCACCAGCTTGACCATTAATCGCCTGTAAAGCGTCGTTGTCCAAAGTTTGTAATTCTGCATGACTCGCAGTTGCACAAAGAGTAAGGAGTAAAGCAGTTATTTTTTTCATCGCATTATTCTCCTCTTATAGACCTTTTGTAGTGAGCTTTAAATGCTGAATGAGCAAGCCATCCACCACAGCAGAACCTAAATTATTGAGAGGAGTAATGTTATTTAATGCAGGTGCCTGATTGGCAGTTGGAATCACATAGCCTGTGGTACCGTTACTACTACCAATTAAATCGTTGACCACAGCATTTCTTGATGTGAGCCATGGAATAGAAGAGTTACTCCAGTCACGGTTTGAAACCGTTCCATACATTGGAGTTGAACCTGATGTACTCGTACATCCTAATGCACCAGAACACTTCGCTGCGTCAGCTGGTTTAGCAGTTGGATTTGTAATCACCCAAGTACCTGTACCTTGGTTATATTCCCACTGATATAAATAACCAGCTGTTTTATAACCGCAGTTTGAATTAAACAAACCACAACTATAAGTTTGATTCCATATTTGAGTATTCTGTTGTCTTTGTTTGTAGCGGACTTCTGTCATGGTTGCAGATGTTGTTCCAGACACTGAGTTGGTCAATGACACTAGGCTACCAGCAGAGGTTCCAGAAACTTGTGTACCAGCTGAAATTAAGCGGCCAAAGGAGACTCCAATTGCACCTTCACTCGTATCTGCTAACAGAGTTTTTCCATTATCAGGACTATAAACTGTCCCGATTGCGATACTGCTGTGTGTTGGATTAGCACAAGAATAAACGTTACAAGTGGCACCTTTATATGTGGTGTCAGCTCCAGTGTAATCGGTATAAATCTGCTTATATATTTCTGGCTTATTGGCAATTCGCGCAATTTCTATACTAAAGTTTTTGCCATCAGAACCCAAAATAAGGGGTTGATATAAATTACCTAGTACTAAGTTAATATTTGGATTGTATAGATATAAACCTTCAGTATCAGCAAACTTCGGTGCGATAGCACCAGTTGCATCTAATGCTGGTGTATATAGATTATTGGATGCATTTGGTGAATCTGAAGTTTCACGAGTACTCAATCGTAAAACTTTACTAGTATCATTAAAATCACTTCGTGTCTTACTTGATGTTTTTGTGTCTGTTCTTGTGCGATTTTCTACGTAATAGCGACATCCACGTAGTGTACTAAAACTTCCTGTACCACTATTACCACAGTCGCCACTACTGCTTGTACTTAAGGTTGAATTTGCACCAGCATGTACTGTTTGCCAACCATTATTCGCACTCGTTGCATAGGTTTGGGTTTGGCTCGTAACATTTTCAGTCACAATACTCGTATTTTTACTATCGCCCGTATTTAAGCGCACTAAACCAGACATTCCCAAAGTATTGTTATAAAAAGGACTCATTCCACCAGCAGAGGTTGCTCCTCCTAGCGTTTGGAACATGCTAATCTGGCTACCATTTAGACTAAAACCATTTAGAATACCTTGTAAACGTAAACGGTTCGCACGACTTGTATCAATACTGGTACCAATTAATCCATTACTATCACCATATTGGAACTGTGCTAAAGAACCATTTGTCGTTGCTACAATATTAGGGTTCCGTACAAATGCATCTGCCCATAAACCTAATTTTAAATTATATGCGTCTGCTCCGGCTGCACCATCAATTGTGGGTTGGTATAAAGGAGCTTCTAAAGATAAATATGTAACAGGATAAACACCACTATCGGTAGTACTAAAGTTAGGAACATTGTTCGCAGTTTTTACTTTAAATACCCAAGGGTTCGCACCTGTTCCCCAGCTTGAAATCGCTACTGCGGTTGCACTATTGGCAATACGTGAGTTGGCATCACCATCTGACTTAGAAAGTGCTAAACCATAAAGAAAGATATCCGCTTTCCCGACTGCTTTATCTTCGGGTCCAACAGTACCATTGCCACTTGTGTCTGCAGCGGCGACACTCAAAGGCCCAACAGGTACATAGTTAATGTAACCTGTATCTTTACTACGATCGGTAATTATTTGATTTACAGATTCATTTGGACCAGCACCACGAAATACCATGAATGCATTTTGAGGTAATATTGCAATACCCTCTCCCGTAGTTTCACTTAAACCAGCATCAGAAAGCTCTTCAAGAGCAAAACTCGATTGACTTAAACAGAGGCCAATTAAGCTTGCTAAAACGGTTTTTTGAAAACTGACCGTATAATTAAGTGTAGTCATCGTGACCTTCCTGTTTTATACGATGCCGCGCACCATATTTCTTTTTCTTTAACAGTCCTTGAAGTGTGATGAAATTATTTCCTTTTCCATCTCACAAGGGGCAAACTTCAAAATTGCCAACCTTTCCACATTTCCATTATGCTGAATATTTATTCAAATGCAAAATTAAATCAGCAAAAATGCATTTTTCCGATGAATGAAAAATGGTTAAAACACACAAATTAATCAGCAGAATTTTAAAGAACCATAACAGTTAGCAGAAAAACTCTGTTTTTGTAAAACAACATTGGTTAGGGTCATGGAAGCAGGTGTTTTACCAGTTAAGTCAACCGTCCCCACAGGAAGATTTCCTGCAATTAAACAACTACTTGCTAATAAACCACAATCTACAGGATTTTTATCTAAATACTTGCTTACCTGTCCTAAAGCATCAACAATTGTAGAAAGTGCAATATCAACACTACCAGCAGGAGTGATTTGACCAATATCAATCGGATTTGTAAGCTCTAGCCACCATCCAGTTTGTGCAGTAGAGGCAGCTTCTGGCCATAGAATATTCACGCCCTGTACAGATAAATAACCAGCAGATCCATTTAATTGCGCAGCATGGAAATAGCCCAGACTTTGTTTAATTGCTACATTTACATCTAAATTATTTACTGTCCCAGTTACATTACCTGAAATGGGAATAGGAAGTCCTAGTACAGTGGCCGTTGCATCTAAAGTTCCAGTAATAGCTAAACCACCAACTGTTGCTTTTGCATTTAAATTGGCCGTATTTATACGTTTACCCGTAATAACCTGCTGTCCCATAGACAGTGTTCCACTGCCTGCTCCCAAATTCAGATTATACCCAGTAGATGTAAATGGAACTGTATATAGTTTACCTATAACTGTTGCCTGACCAGTAATTGCCGTGTTTGTCTCATCTTGAGTAATACCATAGTATGGGTTGGTGGTTACGGTGCCTCCCGTTGGTTTAGTTACCATATATCCACTCAAAGAGTTAATACCACTCGCAGCATCCCCATTTTGTAAACCAAAAGTAAGTAGTCCAGAAAGAGATTTCGCACTTAATCGGAAACCTTGTATTTCACGTGTAGAAGCTGAATTTGGGTTTTTAACCGCGAACTCTAAAAATGGGTTTGTAATAACGGCGGAAGATGCAGCTCGTTCCGCACTGGTACTATCGACAGTACCGCCACTTAGACTCAAATAATCGATATCAATATCACAAGCCCCTGCTCCATTGACACCACCACAACCTAATTGTAATTTTTTAATATTGGCATTCAGTTCTAATTGGGCATCTAGGGCAAGTCGATAAAAGCCCATGTTTCCGTTAGTAATTGAGTTACTTGCAGCATCGGTAGGTGCGATATAAGACATACTCATCAAGGCTTGGCCACGAGTAGCTGACAACTCAGCATCTGACATTGGAACTAAGGTAGAACCAGCATAAGCTGAAGAAAAGCATAAACTTCCAAGTGCTAAAATAGCTAAATGAAGAGACTTAAACTGTCGCATAACCGACCTCCGTATCCTTGGGGGCATAATCTAATTTAATTTCTTTTTATTTGGCTTTCCTTTCTTTAATCTAATCTTAAATTGAATAAACAAAGAAATGCCTATAGCTGATTTTTATGATTTAAGTCCATTTAAATTGTGTGATACAACTCAAAGAAACAAATCAATTATTGATCATTTTATATCATTTTTTACAAAAGAAAACGTTCATTTATTAATATTCCGATGAATGCCACTTTCTTTATTTTTCAACAAAAATGGGCCACTTCAAGTGACCCATTTTTTAGAATTTAATCTAATTTAAAACAACTTAGGTTTTAGGAAGCGTAACGCCCGTTTGTCCTTGGTATTTACCACCACGGTCTTTATAAGATGTTTCACAAACTTCATCGCTTTCAAAGAAAAGCATTTGTGCTACACCTTCACCTGCATAAATACGCGCAGGTAAGTTCGTCGTATTTGAAAACTCTAAAGTAACGTGACCTTCCCACTCTGGTTCCAAAGGCGTCACATTTACAATAATACCGCAGCGTGCATAAGTTGATTTACCCAAGCATACAGTTAAAACATTACGTGGAATGCGGAAATATTCAATTGTGCGCGCCAAGGCAAATGAGTTTGGCGGAATAATACAAACGTCAGACTCAATATCGATAAAACTTTTTTCATCGAAATTTTTCGGATCAACAATTGCAGAATGTACGTTGGTGAAAACTTTAAATTCACGTGCACAGCGTACGTCATAACCATAGCTAGAGACCCCGTACGAAATCAATTTTTCGCCATTCTTATCAAAACGGACTTGATTCTCTGCATAAGGTTCAATCATGCCGTGTTTTTCGCTCATTTCGCGAATCCAACGATCAGACTTAATAGCCATGTATTTTCTATCCAAAAGGTAATTTCATTGATTGCGACGTACTTTAACGTAAAAAAGCAATTATGAAAACAATGGTGGCTACTCTTCGTGACAAGAATAGCCCAGCAAGACTTTTAAAGGTTTAATAAAGCAGAATAGCTAATCGGAATTGAGAAGCTGACCAAAACCAGCGAAGCTGTTTTTTGTAAATTCGTCTGATTTAACCAACTTACTTTATTAGCCGCCAAGATTGATCCTAAAAAAATCCAAAATAAAGCAATCGGTGTAATTAAAGCCAAATAAGCCAGCATATGAATGAGATAAATATAAAAATCAGTCCATGCTGTAACAGGAAAAATTGCAGAAGCAAAAAGTAATGCTTTAGGGTTCAATAGAGTTGCACAAAACAATTCACGTGGTCGAATAGTTGGCTGATCTAACTCAAATTGTTGATTTGCTGTGTGCCATAACTTAATCGCTAAAAAAATAATGTAACAAGCACTTAGCAATTTAAGCATAGGAGGTAAGAAAGGAAGTGTTGAAGAAACTTTCCCGATTAACATGCCCCAAGCTGAAATAGAAATTATATATCCAAGAACTTCTGCTGGAATTAACTTAGCAGACTTCCTAAAACCAACTTGTACACCAGATGATGCCAGTAAAGTATTGGTTGGGCCTGGGGTAAGTAAAATTGTGGCAACTAAGCCAATAAAAAGCCATGAAATCATTGAATGACCTCACAATGTAGTCATCTCAGATTAATAGATATCTTTTATGAAGGCAAAATCTAATTGTAAGACGATTTTTTAAAACACTAACACGGTAAAAGTAAATATTATTATTAAACAAATAGATAAAAAAAATTAAAGAAGCTTAAGCTAAAAAACTTTAGAGTCAGTTGTCGAGCTTTGCGTGCCAAATTGTATTAAGTAATATAAGTATTTTTATTTTAAATCTATTTTTAAGTTGAAAAGATCTATAATGAATTATTACAGCAGTAAGTTTAATTTTTAAGCTTTTAATAAGTTTCAATTAATATATTGTTTTTTTGTGTTTATATGAGTCACCAGACTCTACTATTCTATGATTATGGCAAAGCAATTTTTTCAGTCTTGGCTTCCTTCTCCAGAGAAAGTTTCAAATATGAAATTTTTAAGGATTTTTGGGCAAAAAACCCTTAATCCAGTGCTTTGGTATGTCAACCGTAAATCGATTACAAGAGCGGTTTTTGTAGGAACATTTTTTGGTTTACTGCCTATTCCATTTCATAGCGTTTTTATTGTGATGGCCGTATTGCTGTTTGAGGTGAATTTACCCATCAGCCTAATGCTTGCTTGGCTTAGTAACCCTCTCACATTAGTTCCTATTTTATATGTTGGATTCTGGTTTGGTTCGCATATTTATCATGTACATATGATCAATAAAAAGATGCTCCTAGGCGTACTTCATCAGATTTCTAGATGGATTACTCATTTGGGTCATGGTCATATAGATTTCAGCCTCGCTAAAATTTTAATGACCGGGCTTATAGTTGAAGCTTTTGTCTTTGCAATCATACTGTACATAGTGACTGAAGTTTTCTGGCGTTGGATGGTCATCCGAAATTGGAAAAGTAGAACTGGTCATAAAAGACAAGAAGATGCCCTATAAGAACCCATCTTCTTGCCTATAGTTAAATTATTATTTTGGTAGTTTAGATTTCATATATTCTTCTGCCACATTAAGCACATAGTCTTGGCAAGCCTCTCCTGTACCAGGATCATACGCTCCATTATTAGTAATATTATTAGATAAAATCCGAATTCCTAAGAAAGGAACATTAAACTGACTTGCGATTTGTGCAACAGATGCTGCTTCCATTTCCTCAACAGAAGTACCATAACGCTGATGGAAAAATTGAATTCGGTCAAGCTCATTATTCCACACATCTGCCGAGCCAATCGTTCCTTCGACTACCTCACCTTTATCATAACGGACTTTATGCGCCGCCATTAATAGCTCTTGATCACCTTCAAATTTGCGTATTGCGATCGGTTCTGGGTCAGATTCATCTGTTGGCAAAACATCAAAGGCCTCAACCCATGTAAGTGAGTTTGAACCGCCACCTAATGGCTCTTTAGGCGTTCTAAACGCACCAATATTGGTTGCATATTTTCCTAAAACAATGTCATAAACGTGTAGATCTGGGTCATGACCACCTGCCGTCCCCTGATTAATAATTGCAATCGGCTTATAGCGCTCAATGGCCAAAGCTGTTGCAGCAGCAGAGTTACTCATGCCCATGCGTGTTTTAGAAATCACCATTGGGTAACCATTGTAAGTTCCTTTCCAGAATGTCCACCCCCCTACTGTTTCAACAGTCACATTCTGTAATTTAGAAGCCATCTGTTTTGACTCTACAGGTAAGGCGCCTTGAATAATAATCGGCTGTAATTTCTGTTTCTGCTCTTCAACTGGCGTTGTTTGGGATACTGTTGAATGATCGTCGTTGCATCCAACCAAAAATAAAGCGCTACATAAACTGATAACGCCAAAAGTATATTTAAATTGCATTTCTCACCTATTTCTTTTTAAAAGCGTAAAGTAGCAATCTATATGCCAATTTCAAGTTCAGCTTTGTTATTTAGATTCAGTAATTTAATTTTTTCTTTTAACCAACCAATAAAAAACCCAGCTTAAAGCTGGGTCAGTTGAATCAAAAGATTCGTTTATCATCACGCGTGCGTTGAGGAATTTTTTCAATTTGTTGCCACACAGCTTTAGCAATATCAATGTAGCTATCAGCTGCGTCATCCATTGCTACAACACTTGGTTTACCCTCATCAGCATGTTTACGTATTTGAGCATTTAAAGGCAAACGACCTAATAATGGAATATGGTATTGCTCGGAAAGCTTATCACCACCACCAATGCCGAAAATTTGTTCTTCATGTCCACAATTCGAGCAAATATGAGTCGACATATTTTCAACTACACCCACTACAGGTATGCCAACTTTATTAAACAGCTCAATTCCTTTGGTCGCATCCAGTAAAGCAACATTTTGCGGTGTAGTAACAATAATTGACCCTGTAACCGGAATACGCTGTGCAAGCGTAAGTTGAATATCACCGGTACCCGGCGGCATATCAATCATGAGTACATCTAAATCTGGCCAAAGTGTTTGGTTAAACAATTGCATTAAAGCACCGGTTGCTTTTGGTCCACGCCATGCAACAGGAGTATTGTTGTCGCCTGTTAAATGTCCAATAGAAAGCACAGCCATACCATATGCCTCCAAAGGTACAAAATTTTCACTTTCAATAAGAGGTGTTTTGCCTGCATTACCCAGCATGGTTGGAATACTTGGGCCATAGATATCGGCATCTAATACCCCAACCTTAAGCCCCATTTTCTGTAAGGCAAGTGCTAAATTGACAGTAGTTGTTGACTTACCAACTCCACCTTTCCCAGATGAAACTAAAATGACGTTTTTAATCCGAGGATGAAGTGGAACATCTCTTTGTTGTGGAGCAGCTTTTTGAATCGGAGGATTGTTTGGATCTGGCTCAGATTTAGGTGAGGCATCAAGCACAGGAGGTAAGTTCGCACTTTCTTTAGGCGCTTTAGATGAGCAGCCTTGGCCTGAACTTTCTTGAGCAGGACGTTTTTGTTGAACTACATGTAGGTTAAGTTCTTCAATACCACACTTTTGCAAAGCTCCAGCCAAATCATCATGAATTTGTTGCAAATACTCTTTTTCATCTGGAAAGGTATTAATGGTGAGTTGTAAAACTCGGCCTTGTACCTGAAGCTGACTAATGCGCTCTTTTAAGGCATCTTTTGAATGAGGTAGTAAATAGTTTTGGAGTACGGTTTGGATTTCATCTTCTTTCACTTCTTGTGCGGGTGAAAAAACAGACTTTAATGAAGAAAGCCAAGACATATTGTTTACTCCAAAAACAGATCATTACAGCTTGTTGGAGCTAGTGTAACAGTATTGATCCGCACTCGCTCAACTCGAAATGAATAATTGCTAATTTTAAAGCCTCATCATTTGAGTGAGGAGCACGAATTTTTGTTTAAATCAGCTTATTCAGCAGAATCGTGATTTTTCAATTTATTGAGTTTATCTGTTGCCGTTTTCTTCAATTCATCAAACTTTGCAGTTGCTTGAGTTTTTAACTCATCTAATTTTGATGCAGCCTCTTCCTTTAATTCTGCTGCTTTTGCTTTAGCATCATCAAGTTTATGAGCTGCTTCAGTTCGCAGGTGATCAAATTTGTCTTGCAGACTATGCTGAGCATCATCAAGTTTGCTCTTCAAATCACTGGCTTTCTCTTCCACTGCTTCTTTTGCAGCAGCCTGTTTCTCTTTTAAATTATCCTTCAAATCATCTAAGGCTTTTTCACCTTGGGCTTTTGCATCTGCTGCTTTTGCCTTTAGTTCATCTACTTTATCTTCAACAGCTTCTTTACCAGCAGCCTGTTTCTCTTTTACATTTTCTTTTAAATCTTCCAAGGCTTTTTCACCTTGCGCTTTTGCATCTGCTGCTTTTGTTTTCAATTCATCTACTTTATCTTCAACTGCTTCTTTGCCAGCAGCTTGTTTCTCTTTTACATTTTCTTTTAAACCGTCCAAAGCTTTTTCACCTTGTACTTTTGCATCAGCCGCTTTTGCCTTTAATTCATCTAATTTATTTTCAGTAGTCATCGTTGTTATCCTCATCGTTAATTAAAAAAATTACCTGAATAAGTTATTAGTTATACATCGTTATGGCTTGTTTTCTGACCGTAACTGCAATTTGAAACAAAGACAATACAGGAAGATTCAAATATTTTTTGATTTGTTTATCTGTTCTAAAGAGAAATCCTTTCTGGCTTTAGGCCCATTTCTGTAGCTACCTCTTCTCTTTAGACAAAGATTATTAATCTTTGCTTATCTCCCTGCATCAGTTAAAATCTTCCACCTTATAAATACGAATGAGAGAATGAGATCCGTGCGTAAAATTTTAGTCACCAATGCCCTCCCTTATGCCAATGGTCCAATTCATATGGGTCATTTACTCGGTTATATCCAGGCAGATATCTGGGTTCGTGCCATGCGGGCAATGGGTCATGACGTGACTTATGTATGTGCGGATGATGCTCACGGTACAGCGATTATGCTACGTGCCGAAGCAAATGGTATTAGCCCAGAAGAGCAAATTGCGAATGTTCAAAAAGAGCACATTCGTGATTTTGACGGTTTTGGCGTACATTTCGATCATTATGATTCAACTCATAGTGATGCAAACAAAGCTCGTTCAACAGATATCTATATTAAAAACCGTGAAGCTGGAAATATTGCAGTTCGCCCTGTAACTCAATTATTTGATCCAGAAAAAGGTATGTTCTTGTCTGACCGTTTCATTAAAGGCACATGCCCGAAATGTAAATCAGAAGATCAATACGGCGACTCATGTGAAGTGTGTGGTACAACTTATAACGCAACCGAATTACTTAACCCGCGTTCGACTTTAAGTGGTGCAACACCTGTTGAAAAATCATCAGATCACTATTTCTTTAAGCTTCCAAACTTCTCTGAATATTTACAGAAATGGACGCGTGATGAAGGTCGTCTACCTCTTTCAATTGCCAATAAATTAGACGAATGGTTTGAAGCGGGTTTAGCAGACTGGGACATTTCTCGTGATGCACCATATTTTGGCTTTGAAATTCCAGACGCCCCAAATAAATATTTCTATGTGTGGGTAGACGCCCCAATCGGCTATATGTCTAGTTTTGAAAACTACATCAAAACTAAGCGCCCAGACTTAAACTTTGATGATTTCTGGAAAAAAGATAGTCAAAATGAAGTTTACCATTTTATTGGTAAAGATATTGTTTACTTCCATGCTTTATTCTGGCCTGCGATGCTTGAAGGCGCGAACTATCGCACTCCAACGGGCTTGTTCGTAAATGGTTTCTTGACTGTAAATGGACAAAAAATGTCTAAGTCTCGCGGTACTTTCATTAAAGCCGAGACATATTTACAGCATTTAAACCCAGAGTATTTACGCTATTACTTTGCTTCTAAACTTTCAGATAAAGTTGAAGACTCTGACTTGAACCTTGATGACTTTGTTCAGAAAGTCAATTCAGATCTAGTTGGTAAAGTCGTCAATATTGCAAGTCGCTGTGCGAAGTTCATTAATAGTAGCTTTAACAATACGCTATCAAGTACATGTGCTGAATCTGAGTTAGTACAAAGCTTTATTGATGCCGGTGATTCAATTGCTAAAGCATATGAAGCACGTGAATTCTCTACAGCCATTCGTGAAATTATGGCGCTTGCTGACCGCGCAAACCAATATATTGATGAGAAAAAGCCTTGGGCTCTTGCTAAACAAGAAGGTCAAGAACAACAAGTTCTTGATGTCTGCTCTGTTGGTATCAACTTATTCCGTCAACTCGCAGTGTACTTGGCGCCAGTTCTTCCAACCTTGGCGAAGCAAGTTCAAGATTTCTTAAAACTTGAAAGCTTCGATTTCGAGTCACGTAAACAAATTCTTGTAAGCCATGAAATTGCGCAGTTTCAGCCTCTTATGCAGCGTGTTGATCCAAAAGCTGTTGCGGCTATGGTTGATGCTTCTAAAGAGTCTTTAGGTGCTCCAGCTCCACAAGCAACTAAAGCAACAGCAAAAAAAGAGAAATCTGCCGAGAAAAAAGCAACCCCTACTCCAGCAGTGGGTGAAGCTGAAATTATCGGTATTGAAGATTTCTTAAAAGTTGACTTACGTGTTGCTCAAGTCGTTGAAGCAGGTACAGTTGAGGGTTCAGATAAATTGCTACAACTGACGTTAGACGTAGGTGAAGCTGAACCACGTAATGTATTTAGTGGTATTCGTAGTCAATATGCGCCTGAAGACCTAAAAGGTAAGTTGGTTGTTATGGTTGCCAACCTTGCACCACGTAAAATGCGTTTTGGTATTTCAAACGGTATGGTACTTGCTACTGGAAATGGTGAAGGTATTTTCATTATTTCTCCAGATAGTGGTGCAAAACCTGGCGATAAAGTGTCTTAATTTGCCTTCATAAAAAAGCTCCCTAATTTGGGAGCTTTTTTTAACTATAAATTTTCTAGAAACATCTATAAGAAGATTTAAATTATGTCCATGGCCGCCCTTCACAAGGGTTACTAAGTAAAACGTGTATATTCCCCAATTCCTCATTTGTTAAATAACCATTCTTATTTTTATCTAAATAATGAAATAGTTCTGTTTGCTTATTCTCTCCCTGAAAACGCTTATCCGTAGGCCAACGATAAGGATAGAAATCTTGTACCTGTTGAAACTCTTTTAAGCTGTACAAACCATCATGATTTACATCATATTTTTCCTGAAAAAGCTTCCAATCTAAAGATGCAGGCTCACAGGCACTTACTACATTTAAAATGCAGTAAGTGATGCAGCCTATGAGTAACTTAATAGTTAGATTGCTCATGATTGTTGGCTTGTAAATCAGAAATTTTGTAATCTTTTTCATGAACAGGAGTACCAACTATGCTCATAGTCCGCTCATTGGCTGGCTGTTGCTTGCTCATTGTTCTCATCTCACATCCTGTCGTTAAGATAAGAAAAGCTACAGAAATGCTCACTATTAATTTTTTCATAGCGTGACCCTCATTTCTTTTTGTTTTATTTATTAAGTTACCACTTTTTAAATGGTTAAGAACTAAAAAAGATATTTCAATTTGTATATATTTTACTCAAAAATAAAGCCAGTCTATAAATAGCTGGCTCTGCATTTTTTAGATATTTTAATTAAAGACTTATCATTTGAAGAAAATTAACTTTAAGCCCAATATACTCACAATACTTCCAGCTACGCGGTCAACGCCAGTTTTTGCTTTTAGGTACATTGTTCTTGGCTTCTCTGAAGATAGCAGCATTGCAACACATGAATACCACCCCGCATCGATCATAAAACAAATCACTGGCAATGCAACATAGTAATAATTTGGGATTTCTTTGGGCAATAAAGCAGTAAATACACTCGCCAATACAACAGCAATTTTCGGGTTACTTAACTGTGTAATCAGGCCATATCGATATGCCTGTTTATAGGTCATTTTTGATTTGCCATCATTTTCCATGGCAATTGGTTCTTTGGCATGTTTGATAATTTTAAAAGCAAGCCAAAGTAAATACAGTCCACCACCAATTTTTAAAATTAGATAAGCTGAAGGCACTGCCAACAAAACTGCCTGCAATCCCATGACAGCTAAAAAACCAAAAAGAGCAGCCCCCGTACCTGTACCTAAAGCAGTAAACAAACCATGTTTACGTGATTTAGAAATTGAATTTTGTGCTACATAAATAAAGCTCGGCCCAGGGCTTATTGCTCCAAGCATCAATGCCATCGCAATTGAAAAAAGAGGAATAAGGGACTCAAACATTGTATTGACCTAGCATCATGCAATTTGGCGATATTCTAGCAGCTTTTTATGACACATATAAAAATGGAAAAATATAAATGATAAAAATTGAATTTTCATGTTTTTACAATTTATCTCTTCACAACGGACAAAAATGTCCGTTAAATATATCATCTTTAAATCTCCCCCAATCCATGACATGAGTAAGCGTCAAAAAATTGCAGCCCATAATCGGGATGAATTACTCACTGCAGCCGAAGAATGTTTCCGTATTCATGGCATTAATGTGCCTTTACAAGTTGTCATTGACCATGCAGGTGTAGGTAGAGCAACCTTTTATCGAAACTTTTGTGATCGAAAGGCTTTAATTAGCGCTCTTTTAGAGCGCGCGATTACACAGCTAGAGCAAAAAGCTGCTCATTTTCAACAATTCGAGGATGGATTATTTCGTTTAATTGAAGGACATATTGCACAGCTTCCCAAACTCGCAATTTTGCAAGATTTTTGGAGAGTGATTGATCGACAAGATCCAATTATGTTAAAAATTTATGAAAGGCGAAATAATGCACTTAAACCACTGATTGAAAATGCGATAGAACAAAAATTGTGTCGAGCTGATCTGACTGCTAATGACTATGCAATGGTCACTGCAATGTTAGGTTCTTCATTTCAAGGACATGAGCCAGAAGAACAGACTCGCTTAGCAAAACGAGCAATTGAATTACTATTTAATGGTATCCAAATACAAAAAATTCGAGGGATAGAATGAGTAAAACGCCTCGTTATTTAGAAACACCACCCGACTGGACACCAGAGGAACAACCGACTCTACCTGGTTCACCAGCAGCGATTGCACATTCTGTACCTAAACGTTTTATCTATTTTTTCATTGGCTTATTCGTTGCTCTTTCGGCAAGCTTAAGTAATGGCTTTATCACGGCAAATTTGCCTTTAATTCAAGGTGAGTATGGCCTAACCCCTTCCGAAGCTGCATGGCTGCCTGCTGCATATGTTATGGCAAATGTCAGTTCAAACCTGATT
The DNA here is from genome assembly GCF_000582055.1 of Acinetobacter sp. 766875. Taxonomy (NCBI): domain Bacteria; kingdom Pseudomonadati; phylum Pseudomonadota; class Gammaproteobacteria; order Moraxellales; family Moraxellaceae; genus Acinetobacter; species Acinetobacter sp. 766875. Next base: position 91,697 of record NZ_JEXX01000006.1, read on the forward strand.
TTGTTTAAGGCCCGTCAACAATATGGTCTGAGAGTATTTTCAGAAATAGGTCTCGTCATTTTTATTGCGGTTCTTGTTTTACATATTTTTGTACATACCTATGAAATGGCGCTGTTCGCACGGGTTGTAGCTGGTTTAGCAGGTGCACCACTAAGCTCCTTAGGTATGTATTACACCATGCAAGCTTTTAAAAAAGCTGACATGGCAAAAGGTATATACATTGCCTTTGGTTTTCAGCAGTTAGGTGTTCCTCTCGCTTGGATTATTTCTCCATTTCTTGTTAGTACAGACAGTTGGTCTGTTCTATATACCTTTGAGCTTGGTTTAGCACTTTGTTGTTTAGCCATGGTTGTTTCATTGAAACTACCACGCAGCTTACGTATTTATGTGTTTGAGAAGCAGGATTTCTTTACCTTTGCTTTACTGGCTCCTGGTTTTGCATGCTTATGTATTGTGCTTACACAAGGCCCAATTCTGTGGTGGTTTAATAGCGAATGGCTTGCTTATATATTAATTGCAGGTTTTAGCTTAGTTGTTTTAGGTTTACTTTACGAACACTACCGTGCCAATCCATTAATTATGACACGTTGGTTAGGTACTGCTTCGACACTACGTTTTATTTTTGGTGCTTTTGCGATTCGGCTTTTAATGTCAGAGCAAAGCTATGCTGCTGTTAACTTCTTAAAAGCCATGGGAATGGGGCCTGATCAGTTTGTACCTCTTTATGTTGTGATATTTATCGGGATTTTAAGCGGAACATTATTTAGTGCACTGACTTTTTCACGCGAACGAATTATCTTCCACTTACTTTTTGCAGAGTTCTTGATTCTGGTTGCCTGTGGACTAGATTATCACTTAACCAGTGATGTTCGACCTGTGAACTTTTTTGCAAGTCAATTCTTAGTGGGTTTTGCAGGTGGTTTATTTATTGGGCCATTACTGCTTATTGGCTTTGCTCAAACTTTAGCAAAAGGTCCTTCATATGTAGTGACTTTTATTGTGCTGTTCTCTGCAACTCAAACCTTTGGTGGTCTGGTCGGGTCTTCTTTCTTCTCGACCTATCAACAACACCGCACGCAAAACTATCAAGTCGAGATTATTAAAGATTTAGAACAATCCGACCCGTTAGTTTCTCAAAGGCTCTCCACTTATCAACGTAGTGCAGCCATCACAACAAATGACCCGGCATTACAAACGGCTCAGGCCATGCGCACACTCAATCAAGTGGTCACCCGTGAAGCACAAGTGCGTGCCTACAATGATGTTATTGCGTTAAACGGTATTTTTGCTATCGCATTGCTCTTATGGGGTGGATTTAATATTGCCCGTAGTAAATATCTACAACGCAGAGGAATTAGCCGTCCTTAATGGCTTTCGTTATTGATGAAACAGAAATTGAGATTGATATATGTCAGATGATCAAAATAAACCGGAACAAAGCCCTGCTCAAACATCTAATAATGAGCCAACACCTGCACCTGCACCTGCACCTGCAAGCAAACTGATTCCAACAAAACGCTCAACCCTCTTATGGATGTTAGGTGTTCTTATTATTGGTATTTTAGTGATTTTATGGGCATGGAGAATTGGGCCTTTTGCAACGAGTGTACAGCAAACAGACAATAGTTATGTCAAAGGTAAAACCACTGTTTTATCTTCACAAATTAATGGTTATGTTAAAGATGTATTAGTGAAAGACTTTGACCATGTTAAAAAGGGTCAAGTATTAATGCATATTGACGCCACTACTTACGATCAAAAAGTAGCACAAGCGGCTTCAGGCGTTGAACAGGCTAAAAATACTTTAGCCAATCAAACCCAATCAATCGCACAAAAACAAGCTGATATTGTTGCGGCGCAAGCCAAAGTAGATCAGGTGAAGGCTCAATACGAACTCTCTTTAGCACAGCTTAGACGCTATCAGCAGTTAGGAAATAGTGGTGCAGCCTCTAAATCTGAGCAAGATAAAGCCGCAGCAGACGCCGAAAATAATCTCGCAGCCCTTAAGCAAGCAGAAGCTAATGTATTAGTTGCAAAAGAGGCTTTAAAAACCGCACAGGTCGCAGAAGCAGGTTTAGAAGCACAAGTTTCTAGCGCTAAAGCACAATTAGATCAAGCACAAACCACCAAAGACTATAGCGTTATTGTTGCCCCTATGGATGGTCAACTTGGGGAAGTAAATCCTCGTGTTGGGCAATATGTCGCAGCAGGTTCACAGTTGCTGTACTTAATTCCACAACAAACTTGGGTGATTGCTAACTTTAAAGAAACCCAAATTGCCAATATGCGAATTGGACAAAAAGCATGGTTTACAGTGGATGCGATGAACCACAAAAAATTTACAGGACATGTTGAGCAAATTTCGCCTGCTGCAGGTTCCGAGTTCAGTGTGTTAAAGCCAGACAATGCGACAGGTAACTTTACTAAAGTTGTGCAACGCATAGCTGTACGTATCACCATCGACCCAAATCAGGAAGGAATGGAACACTTACGTCCTGGTATGTCAGTGATTACTTCTGTCGACACAAGCTCTTAATCAGCTTTTTAAAGTTCTCTTTAAAAAGTTACAATGTGATCATTCATTATTTTTCTCAATTTCTAATGTTTGATCACATTGCCCAACCTATTTCTTACCAGCACATTGAACTCCCATCATCTGTTCATCTCGACATTAAACGTTTAGATCTCGTCCATCCTCAAATTTCGGGCAATAAGTTTTTCAAATTAAAATACAATTTACTTGCCGCAAAACAACAAGGACTATCAAATATTTTGACTTTTGGTGGCGCTTATTCAAATCATATTGCCGCAACGGCCTATGCAGCTCATATTTTTGGCTTAAACAGTATTGGAATTATTCGTGGTGAAGAGTTAACGAATAAGCCGCTTAACCCCACTTTGGAAAAAGCACAAAATTTAGGAATGCAGCTACATTTTGTCTCACGCAATGAATATCGTTTGAGAGATGATGAAAAATTTCTTCAACAGTTAATTCAACAGTTTCCTGAAACATACATAATCCCTGAAGGCGGCACCAATAAGTTAGCAGTTCAAGGTTGTCAGGAAATTCTTAGTCAGAGTGATTTAGAGAAATATGATGTGATTTGCTGTGCGGTAGGAACTGGCGGAACAATTTCAGGTCTTATTGAAAAAAGTTCAACACATCAAAAAGTCTTAGGATTTTCAGCTTTAAAAGGCGACTTTTTACAACAAGAGATTCGTCAGTGGACTAAAAAACAAAATTGGTCGCTAACAGATGCTTATTGCTGCGGTGGTTATGCCAAAACGTCACCTGAACTATTTGCATTTATTAAAGGTTTTGAAGCGCAATATGCCGTGCCTCTTGAACCAATCTATACGGGAAAAATGATGTTCGGTTTATCCGACCTTATAAAAAATAATTACTTTCCTGTAGGAACTCGTATTCTCGCTATTCATTCTGGTGGCTTACAGGCAGATATAAGAAATAAAACGGACCAATAATTCACTCTTTTTTAGTTAACGTTTTCTCTACCATCATAAATGTCTTTAGCACGAGTAAGGGCTGACATGGTAGTATATGCCCCTTTTTAATTTTCACGATTAATCGAGAATCTCTTATGTCTAACAGTCATGTCGATGTCATTGTCTTAGGTGCAGGCGCTTCTGGACTCATGTTGGCTGCACATGCTGCTAAACGAGGACGCTCGGTTTTAATTTTAGAAAAAGCCAATAAAATTGGTAAAAAGATTTTAATGTCGGGTGGAGGTAAATGTAACTTTACCAACCTCTATGTAGAGCCTGACAACTATATTTCTCATAATCCACACTTTGTCATTTCTGCCCTGTCACGCTATAGCAACTGGGACTTTATTGGTCTGGTGTGTGATTATGGAATTGCCTATGAAGAACGTAAACACGGCCAATTATTTACCCTAAACGGCGCTAAAGAAATTTTAGAGATGTTGGTGAGCGAGTGTAATAAAACCAACAATGTTGAAATCCATACCCATTGTGAAGTTGGACAGATTGATCCATTAGAACAAGGCGGTTTTTCTGTACACACCAACCAAGGGCGATTTAGCTGTGAGTCATTAGTCGTTGCTACAGGCGGTTTATCCATTCCGACTTTGGGTGGCTCTGGTTTGGGCTATGAACTAGCACAAAAGTTTGGACATACAGTTTTCCCAACCCGCGCTGGTTTAGTTCCATTTACTTTTTCGGATCATATCAAAGAAGTCACCACACGCTTGAGTGGTAACGCTTTAGATGTCACGTTAAGCAATTCAAAAAATAGCTTTACTGAAGCGTTATTATTTACCCATCGTGGATTAAGTGGGCCAAGTTCTTTACAGCTTTCTAACTACTGGAATACCGGTGAAAGTTTTAAAATTGACTTTTTCCCAAGCCAAGATTTAACGTCTTATTTAAAAGATAAAAAGAAAGCCCAGCCTAAAGTTTTATTACGTACCCTTCTTAATGAGTTTACTGCGAAAAGTATTGTACAAGAGCTACAACAACTCATATGGCCAGAGCACGGCGAAACGGCGATTGGTAATATCAGTGATGCACAGCTAGAACATATTGCCGAGCAGTTACATGGTTTTTCAGTTAAACCATCAGGCACTGAAGGATATCGTACTGCCGAAGTTACCTTAGGTGGAGTTGATACAACCGAAGTTTCATCTAAAACACTCGAAAGCAAAAAGCAGAAAGGACTGTTCTTTATTGGAGAAGTACTTGATGTGACCGGACACTTAGGAGGCTATAACTTCCAATGGGCTTGGTCTTCTGCTTATGCAGCAGCACAATATGTTTAAATGATAAATAAGCTAATTTGATGCTTTCGAATCATTGGATGATTTTTCAGAATCATGCTTATGGCTTGTTGTCTGTTTTGATGATTCGGATTTGCTAAATACAAATTTATAAGCACTTGCTAAAAAACCAACGGTAATCCCAGCAATTACAACAGGTGCTAAAAAACGACCAGGTTTTTTCATCGTATTTTCCTCACTTATTTGTTTTTATAGCTGTCAAAGACAGAACGACCACTCAATATAGAGTGGTCGAACTTATCACAAAAATCAAAGATTTTTTGTACTGTTTATCTGAAAATTAGTTACACCTACTAAATTTCATCATTTTCGCCAGTAGAACCAAACGGTTTATTTACTGGTGGTTGTGATGGATTTACTTGTGCAGAATCAGCTGGTTTTGCATCCGATGAAACTGTTGTTGATGGTGCTGTTGTAGTCGTTGACGGAGTTGAAGCCGAAGACGTACTTGCTGTTGTAGTAGAAGCTGGTTGATATAAAGGATTTGGTTGATTAGCTTCTTTTTTCGCTTTATCAAGCAAGTCAGACAGCAATCTTTCAGCTGGTTGACGACCACCTAAACCAAATGCAAGTGCGAAAGCCACTGCAACTGCACCTAGAGTTAAGCCAAATGCAAGGTTCACAATCGAATCAGCAATACCCATCGCTTTTAAACCAAGCGCAAGGACTAAACCAATAATTAAGACACGAACCAAACTACCTAACCAACGTGAACTATTATATTCACCGCGTTGCACCACATTTGCCACAACATTGGCAAGCCAGAAGCCAATAACCAAAATTACAGCGCCCAATAGAATGTTTGCACCGAAATGGATAAACATTGCAATTAGACCACTAATCTGTTCAAAACCAAGACGGTCAGCAGCTTCTGAAACTGCAAACAGCATCGTAAAGAACACGATTAACCAACCCACAGCGCCAGAAACTTTAGTTTGACCTAAAAAGCGTTGTACATCTAATTTTGCAGGGATTTCATCAACACCTGTTCCCGCAATGAGTTCGGCAACCAAGCGTCCAACAAAACGAGAAACAATATAAGCAACCAGTAAAATTAAGCCGGCAGCGATAATGTTTGGAATCGCTTGCAAGATTTCATTGAGCATTGCTGTCGCTGGCTGAGAAATAGTCTCAATACCTAAAGCTTCAAATGCCACAATTAATGTCGTAATGATAATAATGGCAAAAACAAAAGAACCTAAGAATTTGCCTACATTTGAGTTTTTGAAAAGACCGATTTTTTCAGCTTGTGCTTGAACGCCTAAGCTATTGATTAGGCCCTCAACAATACCGCGTACAATTTTTGCCAAGATATAACCAACAAAAACGATAACGCCAGCAATAAAGATATTTGGTAGGAAGGCGATTGCCTCATTCACCATATTTTGAACAGGAATAAGTAAACCTGTTAATCCTAAGATTGAGAGAACAATAGGAAGGAAAAGTAATAATACAAGCCAGTAAAGAATTTCACCAATATTCTGGCTAATTCCCCCTACCCCTACTTCACTACTTAACTTGTCATCAAGTTGCGTTCTGGATAGCACATTGGTAATTCCTGCCCGCACCAGTCGAGCAACGATCCAGCCAATGAAACCCACTACCACGGCAGCAATGATATTTGGAATATAGACGAGTACCTGATTCACCATATTGCTAAATGGCCCACTCACTCCACTAATGTTGAGCACATTTAAAGCGGCAACAACAGCAAGAATCAGAATAAACCAGAATATGACTTTGGAGACGAGGCCTTCTATGTTGGGAGTACGTCCTGTAGCTGAAGATAATTTGGCATTTGTATTTAATTTTTGCAGAAGTTTTTTTACCCCTGCCGCAACTAATAAAGCGATTATCCAGCCAACCAGTAAGATGACAATTGCAGCTAAAATAGGATGAAACTGATCCCAGTAATACATCGCATCAAACTGAGCGCCGCGAGGCCCATTAAAAAATTCATTCATATTGTTATGTCCTCAATTGTTATGTTCTTTTCAGTGTTATCAATAAATGAAAAACACCAGTTCGTTGTAAAAAATGACGATAAATGCGGTCTATGTCACCTTATGTTTTGAATATTTTTCAATCAACATTCTTCTGCATAAATACAACAAATTGATGCAAAAGATTGCAAAAAAAGCCTTCAGGGCACATCCTAAAGGCTTTCTATAGATATATACTGGTGAGCTTACTACCCTTTGTAAGTTTTCAAATCAGAATTACCCATCATGACGTGTGGTGTAGTCTCATGTTGAAAAGCCGCTTCTTGTTTTGGTGATTGGTTATGTTCAGCAACCATATAAACAATAAGCGCAAGAAGAAAAAGCCCTACAATAATTAAAATATAAACTGGCAATCTTCTTTTTTTTGCAGTCTCTTCAGGACTCGTCACATGAGGTGGTTTTGAAAAATCATGCATCTTCTTTCCCCTCTTCTATTATCATTAACTTTATATTCATCATAACAATTTGATTTGTTGCATTGTGTGAAAAAGCATTATGCGAAGGTGACTAGGTTTGCAAAACTCTACTTTAAAAAAAATATTTTTAGTATAAAATTTAGCCACTTTATTTTTGACTATATAAAAAATATTCTGACTTTATTCGAATTCTTTTGCGAAGTTGGATTTGTAATACAATATGTTTTAGCGCTTACTTTTTATAAAATAGGCTATAATAAGCCCCCTTGTTTTAAAGCTACTCAATCTTATGATGTATCGTCAGCAAAGCGTAACTCTTGATCTCGACACTGACGTCACACATCAATGTTATTTACATCAGACAAGAGATGACCATCTCATTGGTATTATTGAATTTAATAAGCCAAGCTATGAGCTCAAATGGGGTGATCTTGAGTATTTCCGTCGCCGTACCGAAGAGTTCTCGGTTATGCCATTCCCTGAATGTGTTAATGCGATGATTGTTGATATTCGTAATATCAATGTATTTCTGGACAACGAAGTGCCTATTTTACCATGGCGTTTACTTGAAGAAGACTGCCCTGTTCGTTTGGTTGTTCCTCAAGATCGTCTTGAATATTATGCGGGCCTGTTTGAGCCAACTTGGCTTTCAACAGATGTAGACAGTGCAATTTCAGAAATTCGTGAATTTATGGATATGTTTGTCCATTAATAAACATATCCATAAAAATTCTCTTAAAATATTTTTACTTTCGGTTTTTACCAATAATTCTCTACTGCAATATTTCCCTCACCACGACGATTCATCGTCAAACCGCGGCGTTTTAAAGCCTCTTTCGTATCGTCAACCATTTGTGGGTTTCCGCATAGCATGACATGACTGGTTGCTGAATTAAGTTCCAGACTTGCTGCTTTTTCTAACTCACCATTTTCAATTAATATCGGTAAACGTTCATGCAACGGCGCAGATGGATCTCGGGTAATAATTGGAATAAATTTAAAACCTACATGCCCTTCGCCAAAAGTTTCGGCAATCTCTTGAATACGGTCAACATAAGCCAATTCATCTGCTGTACGTACACTGTAGACCAAATTGATCTTTTGATAATTAGACCAAGTTTCAAAGTCTTGTAGCATCGACAAAAATGGAGCCAAACCAGTACCTGTTGCCAATAACCATAAATCATGCGGTAAAGGTTGCTGATAACGCGCCAAAGTCAGATAGCCATATGGAATTTTTTCTAAATATAGCTCATCACCGACTTTCAAGTGCTGTAGATTCGAGGTGAAGGCACCGTCTGGTACAACAATTGAGAAGAACTCTAGCGTTTCATCAAATGGAGAAGACACCACCGAATAAGCACGAACAACCAGTTCCTCCCCCACCTTTAAACCTATACGCGCAAACTGACCTGCGGTAAATTTAAAATGTGAAGGGCGAGTCATGGTAAAGCTGAAAAGTGTTGGGGTCCAACGATGAACAGATAAAACTTTTTCTACGCTAAATTTTTCAATTGACATGATTTCAACGTGGCATGAAATAGTGCGCTCATGTTAGCATGACAGCCGAAATAATGAATACTTTTAAACGTTAAGGCTTTTAAACATGCGGATGACATTACGCCAGTTGGCTGTTTTTGTAGCAGTCGCCCAAGAAGGAACCGTTACTAAAGCCAGTGATGCGGTCAGACTGACGCAAAGTGCAGCAAGTATGGCTTTAGCTGATTTAGAAGACGGCTTAGGTGCTCCTTTGTTTGATCGTTTAGGGAAGCGCTTACAACTAAATGATCTTGGACGTTTTTTACTTCCACAAGCATTAGAGATATTAGGGCGCTGTGAAGCTTTTGAACAAGCTGCAAAAGGTGAGTTACAAAGCATTGACCTTCGTATTGGGGCGACCCTAACTATCAGTGACTATTTAATGCCTGATTTAATGGCTAACTTTTTACAGCGTCATCCGCAAGCACATTTACAACTTCAAGTAGGTAACACACGCCAAATGATTGAAGCTGTGAATCAGTTCCAATTAGATTTAGCTTTAATTGAAGGTTCTTGTCACTTACCTCAACTCCAATGTATTCATTGGCGCGATGATGAATTAGCAGTGTGCTGTTCACCAGATCATCCCTTAACACGTTTAAATCGCCCACTTACGCCTCAAGATTTTCATGACATAGAATGGATATTACGTGAGGAAGGTTCTGGTACTCGTGAAGTCTTTGATAATGCTATTTTGCAAGATCTACCCGATGCCAACATTCGCTTAACGCTTGGTCACAATGAAGCAATCTTAAAAATAGTGGCAGGGGGTTTAGGAATGTCTTGTATTTCTAGATTAGCAATTGAACCTTTAAGTGAAAAAGGTCAGCTCGTCATTTTAGATACACCATTTTGGCAACTGACCCGTCCGCTTTATATGCTGGTGCATCGCCAAAAATATCAAGGTCCGGGCCTTAAAGCATTTTTAAAATTCTGCGATGAAGATCAGGCTTAAAGCCTGATTTTCTAATGCCATCGTGAGTCATTTTCACACGGCTCACCGTCATGATCACCATCCATTTTAGTGTTCGGACAATTTCTTACAAACCAACGTGCTTCTTCTAAAGAATGCATTTGCGAACAATACTCACGCCCATCACACTGAAAAACTGATGTTTCATCATTTACTCGTTCCGGGACTGGAGCTGTTTGAGAAGCAACTGTTTGAGGAGTAAATGCTAAAGCCTTTTTCGTTTTCTCAGATAGTTGAATATCCGGCAATTTACCCAAAGCTGCGCGCTGTGCTTCGATAATCTTCTTCTGTTGCTGTATTAATAATTGCACTTTTTCATGTGATGCACGTTGTTGAGCCTCCTGACGATAGTGCAATACCATAAAACTCACACACGCAACAATGACTAAGACAATAACGGTAAATATACTGATGTATTCACTTGGACTCAGCTTGAATTTGCTGCGTTTGGCTTTTCCCCGTTGATTCATATTTCCCCTTTTTTTTAATTTTATTATTCGTTTTAAGAAAATTAAGGGAAACTTATATCTCCCTTAATTCTAAATCTCTTAATTTTTTTAAACACCAACCAAAGTAATTGCTTAATACATTATTTAAGTAATTTTAATGCATAAGACTTAGTTCACCTAGCGTCGGAAATTTGACAATAACTCACTGGTGATCGCTTTATTGTGTTCCGAAATTTTATTTTTTTTAGTTTTTGCAGGGTTTGGGTCAACACGCTCAATTTTGATCGCTTTAAATTTCCCCTGATTATCCGCTGCAAGAAATCTTACTTTTTCATTTCTTTTTGGCTCACCTTCTGATGCAGGGAAATCAGAAATATGAAAGAAAATATCTCCTTCAGTGGTTGAAATAAAACCAAATCCCTTATCGGCGTTATATTGTTTTACTCTTCCAACATAAAACTCTTGCTTCATGATCTTTCCCCTATTTTTTCCCATCCAATCGTTGCGGTAAATAAAAAGAGACTTTCAATTCCGCTCTTAAAAAAATATACGGTTTGATGAAGTCTCTTTTTATTGCTATGTCAAAAATTAATCTTTTTGAACACTACCAAAAATCTTGTCGCCAGCATCGCCTAAACCAGGAACAATATAACCATGTTCATTTAAGCCATCATCAATAGATGCAGTATAAAGCTGAATATCGGGATGTGCTGCTTCTACTTTTGCAATTCCTTCAGGAGCTGCAACTAACACCATAACACGAATATCTTTACAACCACTTGCCTTTAGCACATCAATGGCAGCAACTAAAGAATTACCCGTTGCTAACATTGGGTCAATAATCATCGCAATACGGTTCGCCACATCTGGAACTAACTTTTTATAGTAAGTACGTACTTCTAACGTAGCCTCATCACGTTCAAGACCTAACACACTGACTTTGGCACTTGGAATCAGGTTAAGTACGCCATCAAGCATACCAATACCTGCACGTAGAATTGGTACAATCGTTATTTTTTTACCAGCAATACGCTGAGTAGTAACATTGCCAGCCCAACCTTCAATCTCACAATCCACAACTGGTAAATCTTTGGTTGCTTCATATGTCAATAACATAGTCACTTCTTGAGCAAGCTCACGGAAATTCTTAGTACTGATGTCAGCACGACGTAATAAACCTAATTTATGACGAATAAGTGGGTGACGAATTTCTTGAATGGCCACAGATGTTACCTAAAAATATAAAAACGTATTTATTATAATCTTTTTTTAACTATCAATAAAAAAAAGCCTCCATATTTGGAGGCTTTTTTGTACACAAGAATTATTGCTGTTGTGAAAGCATGAAATGTAATGGAGATAAAATTTCTGCTTTTAATGCCAAATTAATCATTGGATCTGGATATACACCCAAAATAATCACTAATGCAGCAGCAGCCAATACCATTAAACCACCCACTTTTTGTCCCCAATGTGCATCAGCATCAATACGAGGAGTTTCAGGTGGAGTCATATACATAACAACCATCACACGTAAGTAGTAATACAAACCAATACCACTACCTACAATAATCATTGCAGCTAAGAACCAGTGTTGAGTCGTTACAGCAGCCATAACAACCAAGAACTTACCAATGAAGCCCGCTGTTAATGGAATACCAGCCAAAGATAACATCATGACTGTTAATGTTGCTGTAAGTACTGGACGGCGCCAGAACAAACCACGGTAGTCTGCAAGGCTTTGAGCTTCATCTACGTTGTTATATGGGCTAGACATTAACGCTACTGCACCAAAGGCACCAATAGTGGTTAATACATAAGTCACCACATACACAGTTACACTACCTAAGCTCGCATATGTCATGCTAATTAAAGCAATTAACAAATAACCAAAGTGAGCAATAGATGAATAACCTAAAATACGTTTTAAGTTCACTTGACGAACAGCGAGCAAGTTACCGACTAAAATTGACAATACGGCAATGATTGTCAAAACAGTCACTAGCGAGTTCACCATGATTGCGCCAGAAGCAAGCAAATAACGTACGAACAAACCAATAGTCGCAACCTTAGCAGCAGTCGCTAAGAAAGTTGCCATTGGAGCCGGTGCACCTGCATATACATCTGGTGTCCATTTGTGGAACGGTGCAAGCGATAATTTGAATGCAACAGCAAAGATAATAAGTGCTAAACCTAATAACACCATTGGCTGTTTGATTGCGCCAAATAAAGCTTGAACAGAATCATAGAATGAAAGCGAACCAGTGTAAGCGTAGATATACGCCATCCCCATCAACAACATTGCAGAAGCTGTTGCAGAAAGTACAAGGTACTTAATACCCGCTTCAAGCGATTGGCTACGTTGATATGTATAAGCAAGTAAGCCATATACAGGAATCGACATTAACTCAAGGCTAATGAAGAAAGATGCATAATGAGAACTTGCAACCATCAACATTGCACCAGCTACAGAAGCAAGTAACAGAAGATAGAGTTCTTCGCGGTTGTCTTTATAAGTCTCGATATAAGCATGAGACAAAGTACAACAAGCCAATGATGCAACTAGAATCATGAACTGATAGAACAAAGTAAATGGATCAACCATAAACATGCCCATCACATTTGCCGGTACAAATTTACCGCCAAATAGTTCTAGCAAGATATAAAGTGCAGCAAGGTTTAAACCGACAACAGAAGTTGTTGCGATTAAATTATGGTTACGTTTAATTGAAATTAACAACATGACGACGACTGTTGTCAAAGCAACAATCATCACCGGTGCTAAAGGCATAAGCGTAGAGAATGATACTGTGAAGTTCATGATTATTGGATCTCCACATGGTCAAGTTGAGTAGCTGTTTGCTGAACAGTTTCAACGACTTCTTGTACTGGCACATAACTATTGACCAACCACTGCATACTTGAATGAGATACATCCAAGAATGTTTGCGGGAAGATACCAAGCCAAACGAGACCAATCGCACAAATCATCAAAATAACAACTTCACGAGCAGATAAGTCTTTTAATGGACTAGTGTAGTGTTGCTTTTGTTCAGGGTTTGGCTCACCAAATAAAGCACGGTGAATCAAGATCAAGCCATATAAACCTGCAAATACAAGGCTGATAGAAGCAAGAATCGTGAAGGCAGGATATTTATTGAATGAACCCATCAAAATCAGGAATTCACCAATAAAGTTACCTAAACCTGGCACACCAACAAGAGCAGCTACGAAGAACATTAAGAAGAATGGTAAGTATTGGAGTTGACCACGAAGACCACCCATCAAACGCAAATCACGTGTATGCAAGCGCTCGTAGATTTGACCAGACATAATGAACAATGCAGCAGATGACAAACCATGTGCCAACATCATGATCATTAAACCTTGGAAGGTCAAAATATTACCTGCATAGATTGCAAGTAAAATGAAGCCCATGTGTGAAATCGACGTATACGCAAGTAAACGCTTCATGTCAGTTTGCTGGTAAGCACACCAAGCGCCGTAGAAAATACCAATCAAACCGAAAATAATCGCGATATCTGCAAACTGTGCAGAAGCTGCCGGGAAGAATGGAATTACAAAACGGAGCAAACCGTACGCTGCAGTCTTAATCAAGATACCAGCCAAGTCTACAGAACCCGCTGTAGGAGCTTGAGCATGCGCATCTGGTAACCAGCCATGCAATGGGAAAACTGGTAACTTCACTGCAAAACCGATAAAGAAGCAGATCATGAAACCATACGCGAAGCCAGCAGGTAAACGATTCGCTACAGCTAATAAATAGTTGTAATCAAAACCGATCATACCAGTCATCATGTAACCATAGACCACAAGGCCAAGGATACCGATTAACATCACTAAACCAGCGATTTGTGTATATAAGAAGAACTTAGTTGCAGCGTAAACACGTGAACGGCCGTTTGAACCCTTATGACCCCATAATGCAATCAAGAAGTAGATTGGTACAAGCATCATCTCCCAGAAGAAGAAGAATAGGAACAAATCAATTGCCAAGAACACGCCAATAACGCCACCTAAACTCCATAATAAGTTTAAGTGGAAGAAACCAACATTCTTTTGAATCTCGCCCCATGAACATCCAACAGCAAGTACACCCAGTAAAGCTGTTAACAACACCATGAGTAAAGACAAACCATCCACTGCTAAGTGAATGCCAATACCAAGAGACTTAATCCACGGTAAATAGAACTCGGCTGACCAAGTTGGGACTTTCGAGCCCAACTCGTAGCTATAAGTACCATTTTGCCAAAGTGCAAGACCTAAGCCCAAGGTAATGAGCATACCAATTAAGGCAATCCAGCGTGGCAAAGTTTTGTCGAGTTTATCGACTAACCAACAAGTAAAACCTGCAATGAACGGAACAAGGATCAGCGCGGGTAAAATTAAATTGTTTTCCATTTTATTTCCCCACTACCTGAATAACGATCAAGATCATCAATAACACCACTACACCGAGTGACATGCTTGATGCGTATTCACGCAATGAACCTGTTTGACGTGAGCTTGTGAAACTGTTTCCGCCTTTAACAAGCGCAGGAAGAACAAGCCATAAGCTGTCAATCGGATCACGACCAAATAGTTTGGCGAAGAATAAATAAGGTTTAACAAAAACGATGTCATACAACGCATCGAAACCAAATGCAGTACGACAAATATGAGCTAAGCCAGCACCAAGACTTGTTTGAGCAAATGATTTCACTGCACCGTAAGCAAATGCAAATAGACCAATACCCACAGCTAAACCAACAAGCGCAATGCCTACAGCTAAATGCTCTGCCCCATGCATGCCCTCTACAAATTGTTCAGCAACATGGAATTCAGGAATTTTTGCTGTATTTAAAATACCAGCTACTGGACCTTTTAATGCAGCACCCACAAAAGTAGACAATACTGCCAAGATACCTAATGGCGCCCAGTAAGTTGCACCTTTAATCTCATGGTAATGCGTATTTTCTTTACCGAAGAATACAACCCAGATTAAACGGAAGGTATAGATTGAAGTCAGGAATGCACCTGCTACACCAGCCCAATATAAAGTGTGGTATAGAGCAATTGATTGACCTTGTACCCAAACTTCACCAAGAATCGCATCTTTTGAGAAGAAGCCGATTGTTAAGAATGGAATCGCTGCTAATGCACCGCCACCAATCGCGAAACATGCAAATAGGAATTTGTTTTTGTAGAACAAACCGCCCATTTTGAAAATGTTCTGTTCGTGATGGTAAGCAAGAATAACTGCACCAGAAGACAAGAATAATAATGCTTTGAAGAATGCGTGAGCTAACATGTGGAACAGGCCAGCTTGATACGCTTCTGCACCTACAGCCATAAACATATAACCAAGCTGACTCATTGTTGAGTAAGCCAAAATACGTTTGATGTCTGTTTGCACGAGAGCAGCAAAACCTGCAACTAATAAAGTTACAGCGCCTGTTACCGAAATGAATTGCATCACTTCAGGTGCAAGCTCAAATACGCTGAATAGGCGGCAGCATAAGTACACACCAGCCGTTACCATTGTTGCTGCGTGGATTAATGCAGAAACAGGTGTTGGACCTGCCATCGCATCTGCCAACCATGTTTGCAATGGAATTTGAGCAGATTTACCAGCAGCACCTAAGAACAACATTAATGCAGTCCAGATAGTAAGTGACGAACTCTTCGTCATGACTTCTGCTGCGTGTTCAACGATGTACTGAGTATTAAGCGTACCAAATTGTTGGTAAAGCAAGAATAAAGCGATAAGTAGGAATACGTCACCTACACGGGTAACTGTAAATGCTTTGATCGCTGCCCAACCATTTGCAGGGTTTGCATAATAGAAACCAATCAGCAAGTAAGAGCATAGACCTACGCCTTCCCAACCTAAGAATAACAACGCTAAGTTGTCACCCAATACAAGCACAAGCATGCTTGCAACGAATAGGTTGAAATAAGAGAAGAAGCGCGCATAACCTTCTTCACCACGCATGTACCATGATGCAAAGATGTGGATTAGGAAACCAACACCTGTGATCATGCCCATCATGAGTAAAGATAAGCCATCTAAATGTAAGCTAATGCCAGGAGCGAAACCACCAACATTGAACCATGTCCAAAGGTTTTGAACAAAAACCTGTTGGCCGCTGTTGGTAAATGCCATACCAGCAATCAATGCAAATAATGCAGATAAACCTACAGAACCCACACCAATAATTGCTGCAACATTTTCAGAGAGCTTATCACGCCCTGCCGCCAATAAAATAAAACCGATTAGCGGAAATAATACTGTTAGATATAAATAACTCATCCGCGCATCTCACTAGCAGCATCCACATCCAAATGATGGAAGCGATGATAGAACTGAAGGACAATCGCAAGACCGATACACGCCTCTGCCGCAGCAAGGGTTAAAATCAGAATGAACATGACTTGTCCATCTGGTTGTGCCCATACGCTACCCGCAAGAACGAATGCTAACGCAGCAGCATTCATCATGATTTCAAGGCTCATTAACATAAATAGTAGGTTGCGTCGCACCATTACACCGTAAAAACCGAGTGCAAAAAGAATGGTTGCAACAATCAAACCATGTTCTAAAGGGATCTGGCCCATTATTCTTTTTCCTCTTCTGCACCTGGTTCACGTTTACCTAAGTGGTATGCTGCAACAAGGGCTGCTAGCAATAACATCGCGGCAACTTCAACCAATAATAAGTAGTGAGTAAAGAGCGCTTGACCAACAACTTTTGGTCCAATTACTTGTGCTCCAAGTGGTGCAGAGATGGTTGTATATTCACCACCAAGCATCCAAACTAAAAGCAAGCCAAGTAAAAAGCTCATGAGTGCTGGATATGCCCAAGCATCTGAAGAAAGCCATTTACGCTCTTGTTCCACAGTGTGTTGCCCTAAGTTAAGCATCATCACAACGAATACGAACAAGACCATAATCGCACCAGCATAAACAATGATTTCGAGGGCGCCGGCAAACGGCGCACCTACGATCATGAAAATACCAGCAACAGCTAGTAATGAAACAATCAGACTAAGCAATGCATGTACAGGGTTCGTGTTAGTCACTACACGAACCGTAGAAACGATGGCCACGAGCGCCATCAAATAAAACGGCCACATCATGGTAATAGACTCCGTACATCGATTGGTGCACTTTCTTTTTGTGCTTGACCTTTCTCTTTACCGTTAATTGCCATACCAGTTACACGGTAGAAGTTGTAGTCTGGGTATTTACCTGGACCTGAAATGAGTAAGTTTTCTTTCTCATATACGAGGTCTTGACGTACGTATTCGCCCAACTCGAAATCTGGAGTTAACTGAATCGCTGTCGTTGGACATGCTTCTTCACACATACCGCAGAAGATACAACGAGAGAAGTTGATACGGAAAAACTCCGGATACCAACGACCGTCTTCTTTTTCAGCTTTTTGCAGTGAAATACAGCCAACTGGACATGCAACCGCACAAAGGTTACATGCCACACAACGCTCTTCCCCATCTGGGTCACGCGTCAAGATAATACGACCACGATAGCGAGGTGGTACAATTTCCTCTGCTGGTACTTCTGGATAAAGAATTGTGTCACGTTTACGGAAACCATGGGTAAATACCATGAATAACGTCCGAACGATTGACCCAACTCCAGCTAGAATTTTATACATTTTGTACTCCCTGCTGTCTTAGGCCTGATTCATCAGAATCACAGCACCAGTTACCAATAGGTTAACCAACGCCAGCGGCAAACAAATTTTCCAACCGAAGTTCATGACTTGGTCGTAACGTGGACGCATTAAAGAACCACGTGCCAATACAAACATCATTACGAAGAATGCTGTTTTAATCACAAACCAGAACACTGGTGGAATAAATGGAATTTCTAAATTGAATGGCGCTAACCAGCCACCAAAGAATAAAGTCACGATCAATGCAGAGATAAGTACGACGTTTACATATTCAGCAACGAAGAACATACCCCATTTCATACCGCCATATTCAACATGGTAACCTTCAGCCAATTCTTGTTCTGCTTCGGGTTGGTCAAATGGGTGACGGTGAGTTACCGCAACACCAGCAACCACGAAAATCAAGAAACCTAAGAATTGTGGAATGATGAACCAAACGTCACGTTGAGCTTCAACAATTTCACGAAGGTTAAATGAACCAGCGATTGCAACTACGCCCATTAACGAGATGCCCAAGAACACTTCATAAGAAATTGTTTGAGCAGCTGAACGCAAACCACCGAGTAATGAATATTTGTTATTTGATGACCAACCACCGAATAACACTGCATAAACCGCAATACCAGCCATAGCCATAAAGAACAACAGACCGATGCTCATGTCTGCAACACCCAATGCAGGGCTTACAGGAATAACCATGAACGAAAGCACCGCAGTTGCCATCGCAACTGCCGGAGCTAAACGGAAAGTTAATTTATCGGCAAATTTTGGTGTCCAGTCTTCTTTGAACATGATCTTAAGCATGTCGGCAACGATCTGGAACATACCACCAGGACCAACACGGTTTGGACCATAACGGTCTTGCCACCAAGCAAGTAAACGACGCTCAATAAAAGACATCAATGCAGCAACAAGTACAACGACAAGCAAAATCACAACTGCTTGAACCACTGCATAAGCAATTGGCCAGTTCTCAGCCCAAAGTGGCGTTTGACGTATAATTTCTTGATTCATGAATTACACTCCTAATGCCACTGAAACAGGCTCAGCTAAGGATACTGTCGGTGCTAAACCAACTGGGTAACCGATATAACCTGTAGGTAAATATTCAATTACTTGTACAGGTAAGCTCACTGTAGTTTCGCCTGCTTTAACTGTAATACGTTGACCTTCTTGTAGGTTCAAACGCGTTGCGTCTTGTTCGCCTACAGCAAATACAGCTTCAGGAATACGAGTTTCCATTGCAGGTGTTTTAATCGTGAATTCACCAGAACCAAAAATATGGTGCATTGGTACAAGACGGAAGCTTTCAGGGTTTGCAACTACTGCAGTTGGAGCAACATAGCTACGTGCTGGACGTTTTGCTAAACGGTCAAATAAACGAACGCCTGAATCACCACCTTTTAAGTGACCACCCACTTCATCTTGGTATTTGTTCCAAGATTGTGGAGAGTTCCAACCTGGCGCCCACGCAAATGGTACAAGCGAAGAAGCTTTTTGCGGACCTACATAACCTTCCATAGAGAATGTTAATGCTGAATCTGGGTCTGTCGGTTGCTTAGGTTCATGAACCGATAAAGGTGCACGAATTGCTGTACGACCAGAATAGCGACGTGGTTCACGAGCAATTTTCAAACCATGTACACGGTAGCCTGCATCTGGTGCAACATCTTGAATTGCTTCAAGTACCGGAACATTTTTAACGATACTTTCAATCACGTCATCAAGCAATGTCCAATCAACTGGCTTACCTTTAAGACCAGTTTCAATGGCATGCAACCAACGCCAAGATTCTTTAATCGCGTATTCAGGTTTGTAGTAGCTTGGATCGTAAACTTGATAGAAGCGCTGAGCACGACCTTCTTGGCTTACAACAGTACCATCACCTTCGGCAAAGCTTGCTGCTGAAAGCACAATATCCGCCTGTTTCACAGTTTCTGTTTCGCTGTGATCAAGCACGATTACTGTTTCAGCTTTATCAAGTGCTGCTTTAACTTGAGCAGCTGGTAAACGACGGAACAAGTCATTTTCAACAATAACAAGTGTGTCGTAGTCTTGAGCAAATGCTTGTTCAAGGCTTAAGCCACCAAACAATGCCAAGCCCATAGAGTTCACTTCAGGAACTACAAGGCTTAAACCAGCTTTTGAGCCAAGGTTTTGCGTTAACTCTGCTGCAGCTTCCATAATTGAAGCATCTTGCAAGCTCGTACCCGCAATAATTAACGGTTTGTTTGCTGCTTTTAAAGTGTCTGCAATAGTTTGAGCAAATGCTTTTGCATCGTCATCTAAACCATTAACTGTTTCACCTTTAACTGCCGCAGCAACTGCAAAACCTAAACGCGCAATGTCATTTGGAGAGGCAACAACTTCACCAGTTGCAACATCAGCAAGACGAGTTTGAGTTGCAGCCAAAATATAGATCGGAGATTTCGCTTCCTGACCAATACGTTGTACTGGTTCAGCCAACCAATCTGGCGTACGTGTTTTTGCAGCCATTTCGCGAGCTTTGTTTTTCGCAGCTTGACGAACTGACAAAGCCATACGTGGTGCAGTTTGGGTTAAATCTTCACCCAAAATTAATACTGCATCATAGCTTTCAATTTCACGCATGTTCGGGTTGTAAACACCTTCTGTTTGCATGATTGAAGCAGCAAGTTCAACAAGTTTTTGCTCTTTTTGTGCAACACCTGTTGAGTAGTTTGCCTGGCCTACAAGTTCACGTAATGCATAGTTTGATTCTAAGCTTGCACGTGGTGAACCGATACCTAAAACTTTTTTACCTTCAAGTTTCGCAATTGCTTGATCTAAAGCTTGGTCAACAGAAACAGTTGCTACTGTTTCGCCATTACGGAACTGAGGTTGACGTGGACGATCTGCACGGTTTACATAACCTGTGCCAAAACGGCCTTTGTCACAAAGGAAGTATTGGTTAACCGAACCATTGAAACGGTTTTCTACACGACGGATTTCGCCATAACGCTCACCCGGAGAGATGTTACAACCTGAAGAACAGCCATGACACACGCTTGGTGCATATTGCATATCCCATTTACGGTTATAGCGCTCTGAATGAGTCTTATCGGTAAATACACCTGTTGGACATACTTCAGTCAAGTTACCAGAGAATTCAGATTCTAAAGTGCCTGATTCTGGACGACCAAAGTAAACACGCGATGCATTGGCAAACACACCAAAGTCTGTACCGCCCGCATAGTCTTTGTAGTAACGAACACAACGGTAACAAGCAATACAACGGTTCATTTCATGCGCAATGAATGAGCCTAGTTCTTGGTTGTAATGTGTACGCTTAGTAAAACGATAGCGACGACGGTCATGACCAGTCATTACAGTCATATCTTGTAAATGACAGTGACCACCCTCTTCACACACCGGACAGTCATGTGGGTGGTTGGTCATTAAGAACTCAACGATAGATTCACGAAAATCCGTTGCTTCTTTGTCTTCAATCGAGATATAGGTATTGTCAGATGCTGGTGTCATACATGACATCACAAGACGTCCGCGCGTATCTTCAGGATTTGCATACTGAGTTACGGCACATTGACGACATGAACCAACAGAACCTAAGGATGGGTGCCAACAAAAATACGGAATATCAATGCCAAGGGATAAACATGCTTGTAGCAAGTTTTCTGATCCATTGACTTCGTACGATTTTCCATCGACATGAATTGTAGCCATAGTCGAATCCCTTAAGCTTGTTCTACGTTGCTAGTTTGCACGACAGGACGATTCGTCACTTTCGCTTCAAACTCGCTACGGAAATGTTTGAGTGCGCCCATAAGCGGCTCCATCGCACCTGGTGCGTGGGCACAGAAAGTTTTACCAATCCATAACTTACGAGTAAGTTCTTGTAAATGATCGATATCTTCTTTCTTACCTTCACCTGTTTCAAGTGCTTTAAGCGCTTTAACAGCCCATGGCAAACCATCACGGCACGGTGTACAGAAACCGCATGATTCACGCGCAAAGAATTCTTCAAGATTACGGGTCAACGACACCATACATTGAGTCTCGTCTACCACCATCAATAAACATGTTCCTAAACGAGAACCTGCTTTCATAATGGTTTCAGCATCCATTGGTAAATCAATGGTATCTGCAGGTAAAAAGTCAGTTGACGCACCACCTGGTAACCATGCTTTAAGCTTTAAGCCTTCACGCATACCACCGGCATGATCTTCGATTACTTCACGTGCAGTCGTACCAAATGGTAGTTCCCAAAGACCAGGGAATTTAACTTTACCTGACGCACCATAAATCTTAGTGCCTGGGTCTTTTGATTTACCAGCTGATAAACCGATATACCACTCTGGACCACGAAGCATGATTGCTGGCAAGTTGTTATAAGTTTCAACGTTGTTCACAATCGTAGGACGACCCCATGCACCAGCAACTTGCGGGAATGGCGGTTTAGTACGTGGGTTAGCACGACGACCTTCAAGTGAGTTAATCAATGCAGTTTCTTCACCGCAGATATAACGACCTGCACCAGTATGTACGTGTAACTCGAAGTTCCAGCCAGAACCTAAAATGTTGTCACCTAAGTAACCTTTAGCGCGAATTTGCTCAAGCGCTTCATTTAGGTATTGAGCAGCTTCGATGTATTCGCCACGAATAAAGATATAGCCTTGAGTTGCTTCTAAGGTATAACCTGCAATTAACATACCTTCGATCAATTGATGAGGAAGTTTTTCCATCAACAAACGGTCTTTAAAGGTACCTGGTTCCATCTCATCGGCGTTACAGATCAAGTAACGTGGGCCACCATCGTTTGGCGCCATAAGAGACCATTTGATCCCTGCTGGGAAGCCTGCACCACCACGACCTTTTACAGTTGCAGCTTTAATGACTTCAAGCACTTCAGCGGGTTTCATGCCTAATGCTTTTTTAAAGCCAGCATAACCGTCAAGTGCTTCATAGTCGTCAGCGCTATGTACGGCATCTTGTTTGCTTAAACGCCAAGTCAGTGGATGAGTTTCCGGATTACCGTCGCCATAAATTGGTTTTGGTTCAGTATTCATACATACTTCTCCAATAACTGTTTGACTGATGTCACTTCAACTAAACCGTGAGTATCTTCATCAATCATTAACGTTGGGCCTTTGTCACAGTTGCCTAAGCAGCAAATTGGGAGCAGTGTAAAACGACCATCTTGTGTCGTTTGACCAAACTGAATACCTAATTCACGCTGGAATGCTTCAGCTAATGTTTCAGCACCCATTAAGAAGCAAGCAATCGAGTCACAAAGCAAAATTACGTGACGACCTACAGGCTGGCGATAGATACGGTTGTAGAACGTTGCTACACCTTCTAAATCTGCCACACTAATCGTCAATAATTGTGCGATGGCGTTCATTTGAGCATCATCTACCCAACCGTTACGGCGCTGTACGCACTTTAATGCATCTAAAGAAGCTGCACGTGGGTATGGATAGTGACCAATGTGATGTTCAATTTCATGGATTTCTTCAGCAGTCAAAATCCCTTCAACATTCACACGTGGTTTTTTATCAGTCAGAATCATCATTTTGCGTTACCTCTTAGCGATCCACGTCAGCCATAACCACGTCAATGGTCGCCAGATAAATGATTAAGTCAGACACTAAACTGCCGTTAATCACTGAAGGAATTTGCTGTAAGTGAGTAAACGTCGGTGTACGGATACGAGTACGATAACTCATCGTTGCCTTATCCGAAGTCAAGTAATAAGTACTTGCACCTTTCACAACTTCAGTCATGAATGACGCTTCACCAGCAGGCATGACAGGACCCCATGACACGCTCAAGAAGTGCGTAATCAAAGTTTCAATATCTTGTAACGTCTTATCTTTTGGTGGTGGAACAGCCAATGGGTGATCCGCTTTATATGGACCAGAAGGCATGTTATCCAAACACTGTTTGATAATTTTGAGTGACTCAGTAATTTCACGGAAGTGAACAAGAACACGAGCGTACGCATCGCCTTCATACTCAACTGGCACATCAAAATCAAAGTTTTCATAGCCACTGTATGGACGATATTTACGAACGTCGAAATCAATACCGGTTGCACGTAAACCAGTACCAGTTACACCCCATGCAAGCGCAGATTTTGCATCGTATTGAGCAACATTACGTGTACGACCAATAAACACAGAGTTTTTAAGCGCAGCTGTGTAGTATTCGTTGAGACGTTTTGGCATCCACTCTAGCAATTCTTTAACAAGTTTTTGCCAGTTATTTGGAAGGTCGTGTGCTGTACCACCAATACGGAACCATGCTGGGTGCATACGGTAACCCGTAATTGCTTCAACAATGTCGTATACTTTTTGACGGTCTGCGAACATATAGAATACTGGTGTCATACCACCGGCATCCTGAATTGCCGTACCACAGTAAAGTAAGTGGTTATTAATACGGAACAATTCGTTCAACATGACACGAATCACTTGTGCACGCTCAGGAACTTTAATTCCTGCAAGCTGTTCAACTGCCATTACATATGGCATGTTTTGCGCACAACCACCCAAGTAGTCAACACGGTCAGTATAAGGAATGAAAGAGTGCCATGTTTGACGCTCAGCCATCTTTTCCACACCGCGGTGGTGATAACCGATATCAGGAACACAGTCTTTCACTTCTTCGCCATCTAACTGCAATACAATACGGAACGCACCGTGTGCAGATGGATGGTTAGGACCCAAGTTCAAGAACATGAAGTCTTCATCAGCGTTACCACGCTTAAGACCCCAGTCTTCAGGTACAAAGCGTAAATGTTCCTGTTCGAAATCTTGCTTCGCTTTGTCTTGCATATACGGCGTATATTCTGTCGCACGTGCTGAATATTCTTTACGAAGCGGGTGACCTTCCCAATAAGTTGGCAACAAGATACGACGGAGCATTGGATGCCCTTCGAAATTGATACCGAACATATCGTAAGCTTCACGTTCATACCAGTTGGCATTTGGCCAGATATTTGTCGCTGTCGGGAGGCTAAGATCATTTTCGTTCAAGGCAACCTTGATACGAATGTCACTATTACGCTCAAGCGATAATAAATGATAGAACACAGTGAAGTCAGATGCTGGTAAACCATCACGATGTTGACGTAAACGCTCATCCATCGCTGATAAGTCAAACAGCATTACATAAGGACGTTCCACTTTACGCAGGAACATGAGGACTTCTTGCACGCGTGCGCGCTCAACCCAGACTGTTGGAAACTCTTCAAAAGTCGCCTGCACATAGAAGTTCTCACCAAACTTGGTTTTGAGCTCTTCTACGATTGCAAATGCTGGGCGTGAATCAACTGGTGTTGATTCTGGCATAGCAATGTCAGTTTCAGCCATTGGCTTGGCTTCCTATTTAATACAAATTCTGTCAATTTTCTCGATGAACATATCGGTCAGATATGTCAAAACACCGTCAAAAGATTATTTAATCTCATCCATAGAGCGTAAGTTTTTAACGGCAATACGCTGCGCATTCTTACGATCACGTTCTGGCATCATCTTTGGCTTATACACTGGCTGAAGATCATCACCAATCACGGCAGAAAGCGGGCGTCGCTCTAATTGAATCTGGTCTTGCAAAAGCATTAACGCTTGAATTAATGCTTCAGGACGAGGCGGACAACCTGGGACGTACACGTCAACAGGAATAATTTTGTCTACACCTTGTACTACTGAATAGATGTCGTACATACCTCCAGAGTTTGCACAAGCACCCATTGAAATAACCCATTTAGGTTCTAACATTTGTTCATACAAACGTTGAATAACCGGAGCCATTTTTACAAAGCATGTACCTGCAACAATCATCAAGTCAGCCTGACGAGGTGAAGCACGAATAACCTCTGCACCGAAACGGGACAAGTCATGCACGCCTGTTAAAGTCGTTGCATATTCAACGTAACAACATGAGGTACCAAAGTTAAATGGCCACAAAGAGTTTTTACGTCCCCAGTTTACTGCTGTATGCAAGACATCCTCTAAACGAGTCATGAATACGTTTTTATTCACTTCCTCTTCAAGCGGATCAGTCACAATTTGGCGTTCTTGCAATGGGTATTGATCAGCATCCGGATTCGCGCGGGTCAGAGTATATTTCATCCCGACTTACTCCTTTTCAGATGACAATGCAGGTGTAGTTTTTGACTTAACACGACCTGATGATTGGGCTGGAATCTGGCCAGTAGGGTCAGTTACGAGCTCTTCAATAGAGTTAAAGCGTGTAATTTCAGCAATGTCCATTGTTGGTGAACCGACTTTAATCTTCTCACCAGCTAATTTACGGCGATCTGCCGGTGCCCAACTTAAAGCACCTACAGAGAAGGCATAAACAAGCGCAATTAATAGATCAACGACAAAGATTACAACAGTGGTATATCCCAACCACCCTACTTCACGCACAGAAGTAGACCATGCATAGAGGTAAAGGGCCTCTAAGTCGAAAACCACGAAGAAAATTGCAACTAGATAGAACTTTGCAGACAGGCGAATGCGAGCGCCACCAGCACTCACGACACCTGATTCAAACTGCTCTTGCTTAGCACGTCCCCACGATTTTCCCCCGAGGAGTAAGGGAACTGTGAGCATAAAGACGCAAAGAAATGTAACGCCGATCACGAAGGCGATAATCGCCCAGTCGTATGGAGTAATGGCACTCATGCGGGGATAACTCCTGGCAGGCCTATTATTTAACAAAGAATGTATGTATTGGCCTTTGAATACACCAAACACAAAATTAATCCCGCCAATTGTACCTGATTTCTAATTTCGCATGCTAGTTGAAGCGTCTTAGTCTTTTGGATGATTTTCCAATCAAAAGTATTGTTCTATGTCTTGTAGAGGGGGTTTCACCGCTTATAATCGGTTTATTTGATAGTTTTCTTAGTTGTAATGATTTTTTTCATTTTTTGATTTTTAATATTATTTGCACAATTGCTCAATCGGTCAAAATAAACACCTTACTTTTTTATAATATTAGACGGTTTTTTATTGTATTCATCTTCCCCTCTGAATTATGATGAATGTTTAATCATGCATTAATATTTTATTACTCTTGGATAAGAGTGTTTATCATTAAGGGCAGCTGATGCCATACTCACTTCGTGAATTTTAATTTTCTTCTTCCCTGAAGTTTTTTTTCCTATTTACTCTCATTATTTCAATATGCTGCTTTATTGGAATTGCATCCCGCCCCCTTAGTTTTCTTGCATTTTTCTGGCCTGCTAACTCCGTATTTTTAGGTCTACTCATTCGATTTCCGCAAACACGACAAGTCGGTAGTTTTGCAGGAGCTTTTATCGGTTACATGATTGCCGATTTAATTAAGGGCACTCCTCTTTTTCTCACCCTTATTTTAACTGCCTCAAATTACCTATATGTCGTCATGACATTAGCACTTGCAATGTTATTTGGCCGTTATATAAAAGCTGCCTATCGAGGCTATTCTTACTTGGTTTTATTTGCTCTGTGCGGTATTGGTAGCATAACCGGTGCTTTTTTTGCAGCAACTTTTGTACCGATGTTTAATACCAAATTTATGATTGGCAGTTTTTGGGCTGAATTTGGTTATTGGGTCACATCAGAACTTCAAAATGCCTTACTGTTATTGCCAATCATTTTAAATTTCCCTCCTTACCTTAAAATAAAAAACTACATTAAAGGTAATCAAGTATATGTAAAGGCTGTTGATTTTCTGCCTTTATTGGCTGTCCTCATTTCAATAGCTGTCAGTTATTATGACTCAGGTCCAGGTTCCCTACTCTATCCAATTGCCGCATTAATCTGGTGCGCTATACGCTATAAACCCATCATTGTGGCTCTCATTACTTCTTTTACGAGTGCGTATATTATTTATCATGTCTCTGGTCATTATTTATTACTGTATCCACAAGATTATTTAAGCAATACTATTTCTATCCGTATAGGGCTAATCATGATGACCATTGCACCACTTACTGTTTCCAGTATTAGTGCACTTCATTCTGAATTAATTCAAAAATTACAACATGCTATTGCCCATGATGAACTCACATCGAGTTTAACTCGACGTCAGTTTTTACAATCGGTTCGTTTACTCCAAGAAAAAGTACAAAAAGAACATAAAACCTCTGCATTTTTTATGTTGGATGTCGATCATTTTAAAAAGGTGAATGACAGTTATGGTCACTTGATAGGTGATAGAGCCTTACAAACCTGTGTAACCACCATACAAAATATTCTGCACCCTCATGATTTACTGGGTCGTTTTGGAGGTGAGGAATTCGCAATTTTTATTCCTGACACGACTAAAGAAGCTGCTTTTGAACTTGCAGAAAGAATACGCATTAAAATTAGTCAGCAACCAATATATGTTTATGGCAAATTACCTATTTTTGTACAGGTCAGTATTGGCATTAGCTTATATTCTCCAAACTACCACCGATCTATTGAAAGCTTGTTTAAAGAAGCAGATGACGCACTCTATCAAGCAAAGCGCCAAGGTCGTAACCGAGTTTTTATTTCTTTGTAATATTTTAAAGTCATTATCTAGTGTAATGAATTTTATACAATAACTTCTGTTTTGCCATGTATGCTAATAACAGATAATAAGGAGAAAAATGTATGAATCTAGAATATACGCATAAACCAGACTATTACTTGTTTGCACAATTACTCGTGCGACATATAGAAAGCTATATTCAAAAACACCCAGATGCAGATAATGCCATTTTTGACTTGCGAGATGTCTATGAAATTTTTAGACAAGATTTCGCGTCAACCACAACAAATCTAGAAGGCATTTTACATATTGCGGATTCATATAGAGTTGAAACTTTGAATGGAGACCAGCCTCTTATTCAAAAATATCAAATCGATGCTAAAAACAATTCGCTGTTAATTGACTTTAATACAGATGCGCTAAACAGTTTAAGAAGCGGGAAACCAATTTTAGAACCTGATGCCACTCAATTATAAATAAACCAATAAAAAAGCACCTTATGCAGGTGCTTTTTTATTTGCCTTTAATGGCGGCTGTTTAAAGCGATGTGCTGGCCACGTCATGATAAAACGTGCGCCTCCCAAGCTTGGGCTTTCATCTACTTTAATTTCACCACCAAACCAATAAGCAATACGGCTTACAATCGAAAGTCCTAAACCATACCCACCAGATGCACGTGTACGGCTATCATCTAAACGTGCAAAGGCTTCAAATACACGTTTACGATCTTGTTCAGGAATACCGGGACCATCATCTTCAACACAGACAAAAGCCATGCCATCTCTGTGAATACCGCCAGTAATACGCACTTTGTTATCACAATAACGAACAGCATTACCTACTAGGTTTTGTACAACACGGTGAAGGTAACGACGCTCTGCATCTACTTTCACATATAAAGGCGGTGGAATAAGCTCAATTTCTTTCTGTGTTTTTAACGCTTCGGTTTCAACAGCAACCTGATCTAACACTTCAAAGAGCACAATTTCTGCAAAATCTAGCGAAGGTGTACCCTGCTCTAGTTTTGCATAAGTCATGATTTCATCAATTAAGGTATTAAGTGCTTCAATATCTTTATCAATCATATCGACCTGATGCATACGGTGATTGTAGTCATCTTCTTCGGCTAACATTTCCGTACCGAAGCGAATACGTGCCACAGGCGTTCTGAGTTCATGAGATACCGCTCTCATTAACTCACGTTGAGCTTCAATCAAACGCTGGATATGATCAGACATATTGTTATAACTTGAAGCCAAGTTAGCCATTTCGTCACTTCCTTCAATCGGAACACGCAATGACAAATCACCCGATTTCATACGGTTTAATGCATAACGCACTTGTCGAATTTTGCGCTCTAGCGGCAAAATCAAACCGTAAACACCCAAACTTAATAAGAATAAGCTAAATAAGGTAATACCCGCAGAAAGCTGTAAAGGCATCCAGTTAAACATTGGAACAGGACCCAACACTAACACTTGTGCAGGATGATTCGGGATTGGAGAGACAATCGAAATGGTCGTACCACGTACTGTTGCACTATCTTTATACAACATGACACTTTGGTCTTGGCGTAAACGCCCAATCTGTTCAGAGTCCAGATTTACATCTTGAATGTTTTGAATATTGATTGGATATGAAAAGTGTTTTTGAATCTTGGCAAGGTACTCTTGTTCCTGCCCCGGATAAAACATTAAGTAGTCGAGTACAAAAATAGGAAGAGCCTTCATTTGGCGTTCACTAATTTTGTCGACTTTTATAGATAAGTAATGTTGTGGGTCGTCACGCAAACCAATAATGACATATGCAATGCTATTACTGGCATCGTAACGAACAACAGATTTTTGTGCTTCAATCCGCTTTTTCTCGGTTCGAGACAATTCAACCTTACTTGCATCAGTATAGTAAATTGGAAGTTCGAGCAAATCAGATGCATCAGAAATCCAATCTATCTTTTGCTGCTTCCCAGGTTGTCGAGCGACCCCTTCACTAATGACATAAGAAATACCATCAGTTAAAGATTCTCGGTATTCTTGTGCGCGTTGGTAGTTGATAATTTGTACCAGTAAATACCCAAAAACAGCCACCAAAACAACAAGAATTACCAGCCCCGCATATATTCGCAGGAATATACTGTGTTTAAACACTCGACCAACCTTATAGGAAGTTTAATCAGATTT
Source organism: Acinetobacter sp. 766875 (assembly GCF_000582055.1). Taxonomy (NCBI): domain Bacteria; kingdom Pseudomonadati; phylum Pseudomonadota; class Gammaproteobacteria; order Moraxellales; family Moraxellaceae; genus Acinetobacter; species Acinetobacter sp. 766875. The sequence continues at coordinate 122,264 of NZ_JEXX01000006.1, forward strand.
TACAATCCATTGGTTTCTTTAACAAACAAGTAACCTTTACTACGTACAGTTTTAATACGTTTTGGATTTTCAGGATCATCGCCAATTTTTGGACGAATACGTGAAATACGTACGTCGATTGAACGGTCTTGACCATCGTATTCGATACCACGTAAACGTTCGAAGATATCTTCACGCGATAAAATACGACCAGCGTTTGATGCAAGCAACCATAACAAGTCATATTCAGCACTTGTAAAGTCAACAAGTTCACCGTTTAACGTTACAGAGCGGCCGCCATTGTCGATGACTAGGTCGTCAAACTCGATACGTTGAGCAACTTCATCTTCAACAGTTTTATCTGTGCGACGTAATAGTGCACGAATACGCGCTAATAATACACGTGGTTGAACTGGTTTAGCGACATAATCGTCTGCACCCATTTCTAGACCAAGTACTTGGTCCATGTCTTCAGTACGTGCAGTCAACATCAAAATTGGTTGATGGTAGTGTGGACGAACTTCACGACAAACGGTTAAACCATCTGCACCCGGCAACATGACATCCAAGACCACAAGATCTGGTTGTTCACTAATAATACGACGAATTGCACGGTTACCGTCAGTTTCTACACCAACTTCCAAACCGTTGCGGATTAAATATTCTTGAGTTAATCGCGCTAAACGCTCGTCGTCTTCAACGATCAGAATCTTTGGTAACTTTTCTTCTTGGCTCATATCATTGCCCCTATAAATCTCATTACATGCATCTTAAAAATCTTGCAGATACATTCGTTTATCATTTGCAATATACACACGTTTACATTGTAAACAAGTAGGCGTTCACCAAACTGATACATGACAACCATGTTTTGTTGCATTTTATTAACCTTTGAATTTTCAAGTATTTTTGATATCTGTTTATTATTCTTATATGTCATAATCTATTCATATTTCTTATGTATGAATATTAAACAAATTATTTCTTAGATGAATTTAAATTCACTCAAGTGTTTGTTTTTTGAGTTATCCACAAAGTTATCTATAAGTGTTTTTTCATAGCTTTGGTATGCTATCTCCCAACAAATCATACAGATAAAAAATTACTAAAAAGTCAAGATTGATCTAGCTTAAAAAATCCCGTATCTTGTGTTGAAAATAAACTTTAACTACTAAGTCTTGTGTTTATCCCTCAAATATCGTGGCATGTTTTTTGCTCGGTTCAAACGGTCTATGAACATAACAAAAGTGACAATGGAGCTATGCTGGCATGAGCGTAATTACTTCGACTCCTGGTCAAATTCAGGTGATTAAGCGTACTGGAGATGTTGCTGCATTTGATGCAGAGAAAATTTCTGTTGCGATTGGTAAAGCTTTTCTTGCTGTGGAAGGTCAACAGAGTTCGGATTCAAGCCGTATTCATGACCGTATTACCCAGTTGACGGAAATGGTATTAAATACTTTTAAACGCCGTTTACCATCGGGCGGTACGATCCATATTGAAGAAATTCAAGATCAAGTAGAACTTGCTTTAATGCGTACTGGGGAACAAAAAGTTGCCCGCGCTTATGTAATTTACCGCGAACAACGTGCTAGCGCTCGTCAGCAAACAAATTCAAACCACCACCCTACCTTGCAAGTTACTGATGCAAACGGTCAGCTTCAACCACTTGATTTAAGTGCACTGAAAGCAACTGTAAATAGAGCTGCTGAAGGCTTAGAAGGTATTGAGGTTGAAGCAATTATCGATGAAACCGTTAAAAACTTATATAACGGCGTAAAAGAAAGCGATATTGCAACAACCATGATGATGGCAACACGTACGCGTATCGAACAAGAACCTAACTATACATACGTAACTGCGCGTTTGCTTCGTGATGAGTTGGTCAGCACTGGTTTAGCATTCTTAGGTTTACCGGCAGATACAGCTGAAAATAATGCACTTGAAGCATTCTTGAAAAAAGGTGTAGAGCTTGATTTGCTTTCACCAGACTTGCTTAAGTTCGATTTAGAAAAACTAGCAGCAACGATTCAGCCTGAACGTTCTAACCAGTTTACCTACTTAGGTTTACAGACTCTATTTGACCGTTACTTCATTCACTCAAACGGCGTTCGCTTCGAATTACCACAATTATTCTTCATGCGTGTGTCAATGGGCCTTGCCCTTAATGAGCAAGACAAAGAAGAGCGTGCAATCGAGTTCTATAACTTGTTGTCTAGCTTTGACTATATGGCTTCTACGCCTACCCTGTTTAACTCAGGTACATTACGTCCACAGCTTTCAAGTTGTTACTTAACAACGATTGGTGACGACCTTTATGACATTTATGGTGCAATGCGTGACAACGCGATGCTCTCTAAATGGGCTGGTGGTTTAGGTAATGACTGGACACCTGTACGTGCCTTGAACTCTTATATTAAAGGTACAAACGGTAAATCTCAGGGTGTTGTTCCATTCCTTAAAGTTGCGAACGATACTGCTGTTGCGGTAAACCAAGGTGGTAAGCGTAAAGGTGCGGTATGTGCGTACTTAGAAACTTGGCACTTAGACATCGAAGAATTCTTAGAACTTCGTAAAAACACAGGTGATGACCGTCGTCGTACTCATGACATGAACACTGCAAACTGGGTTCCTGACCTATTTATGCAACGTGTGTTTGAAGATGGCGAATGGACACTATTTACTCCATCTGAAACTCCAGACCTCCACGATTTAACTGGTGCTGAGTTTGCTGAACGCTATGCATACTATGAGTCTGTTGCGAAAGAACAGAACATGTTGCACAAGAAAGTACGTGCGAAAGACTTATGGCGCAAAATGCTTTCTATGTTGTTCGAAACTGGGCATCCTTGGATCACGTTTAAAGATGTATGTAACTTACGTTCACCACAACAACACGTTGGCGTAGTTCACTCATCTAACCTATGTACTGAAATTACGTTAAACACAAACCAAGACGAAATTGCAGTATGTAACTTAGGTTCGATCAACCTTGTTCAACATGTTAAAGGCGGCGTATTAGACCGTGAAAAGTTAGCGCGTACGGTTAAAACAGCAGTTCGTATGCTCGATAACGTTATCGACATTAACTACTACGCTGTACCACAAGCGAAAAACTCTAACTTGAAACACCGCCCTGTTGGTATGGGTATCATGGGCTTCCAAGATGCGCTTTACGAAATGGGTATGGCTTACGGTTCTGATGAAGCTGTGAACTTTGCTGACGAGTCAATGGAAGTGATTAGCTACTATGCAATCCAAACTTCAAGTGACTTGGCTGTTGAACGTGGCGCTTACTCAACATTCAAAGGTTCATTGTGGGATCAAGGTATCCTTCCAATCGACTCTTTAGAAATTGTTGCTAAATCTCGTCCAGAACGTATGTTCGAAGTTGACCGTACTCAACGTTTAGACTGGGACACTTTACGTGCCAAAGTTCAAAAAGACGGTATGCGTAACTCAAACGTAATGGCGATTGCTCCAACTGCAACCATTTCAAACATTTGTGGTGTTTCTCAGTCTATTGAGCCAACATTCCAAAACTTATATGTGAAATCTAACTTGTCTGGTGAGTTCACTGTTATTAACCCTTACCTTGTTCGTGCATTAAAAGACCGTGGTCTTTGGGACACAGTAATGGTTAACGACCTTAAACACTTTGAAGGTTCAGTACAAAAAATTGCTCGTATTCCTGAAGAATTAAAAGCAATCTTTGCTACTGCGTTTGAAGTTGAGCCACGTTGGATTGTTGATGCTGCATCACGCCGTCAAAAATGGATTGATCAAGCACAGTCTCTTAACCTTTACATCTCTGGTGCAAACGGTAAGAAACTTGACATTACTTATAAGATGGCATGGTTACGTGGTCTTAAGACGACTTATTACCTCCGAGCTTTAGGTGCAACTTCTGCTGAAAAATCTACAATTAACACAGGTGCGTTAAACGCGGTTAAACCTGCAACTGTAGAAGCGGCAGCACCTGCAGCAGCGCCAGTAGTAGAAGCGAAAAAGCCTGAAGCAGTTGAAGAAGACGGCTTTACTCAAGCAGCTCCGGTTCCTATGGCTTGTTCAATCGACAACCCAGATTGCGAAGCTTGCCAATAATATTCAATAAAGTTGCTCTTTAAACAAAAGAGCAACTTTAAACGAGGTAAAGATTATGTTTTCTCATCTCAGCCATAACTATATGCTTGGTGTTGGAATCTTAATCTTTGCCTTTATTTTCTTTTATACGCCTATGGTTTACGCCTTTTTTAAAATCCGTAAACAACAGCGTAAGCAAAATAAGTTGTAGGGATGATGGACCAAAGGCCCAAAATTTGGTCATACATCGATAAAACTTAATTTTGTTTACACATTATAAGCGTATAGTAGTGACATCTTCGTTTAGAGATGTCGAACATAGATATATACAACGAAGAGAGAACAACAATGTCTATCCTTAGTTGGGACGATTTTGAAGATGATTCGCAAAAACCGGCTGCACCTGAACACAAGTCTGCGCCCATCCAACCGGAAAAAACGTCTGATTCGCAGAATGTATCTGCTGCGCAGCCATCATCGCAGAGCGTGGCAGCTCCACAATCCGCTGGAACCCATTCCGTGCGATCAACAAATCCAACCGATTCAATGGCTCGAGCATCTGAAGCCTTAGAACATTTGGATGTTGCTCCTGGCCTTGAAGAGTTAGAAATGGGCGCGCAACGCGTTCAAGTTGACGACAAAGCCATGATTAACTGTCGCGCTGACTTGAACCAGCTTGTGCCGTTTAAATATGAATGGGCTTGGCAGAAGTATCTTGACGGGTGTGCAAACCACTGGATGCCGCAAGAAGTGAACATGAACCATGACATCGCACTTTGGAAGTCTGAAAATGGCTTAACTGAAGATGAGCGTACTATTGTTATGCGTTCTTTAGGTTTCTTCTCGACTGCAGACTCTTTGGTTGCGAACAACTTGGTATTGGCGATTTACCGTCACATTACTAACCCTGAATGCCGTCAGTACATTTTGCGTCAAGCTTTTGAAGAAGCAATTCACACTCACGCTTACCAATACTGTATCGAATCTTTAGGTATGGATGAAGGCGAAGTCTTCAACATGTACCGCGAGATTCCATCAGTTGCACGTAAAGCAGCTTGGGGCTTGAAATATACTCAATCATTAAGTGACCCTACTTTCCACACAGGTACGCCTGAAAATGACCAACGTTTACTTCGTAACTTGATCGCGTTCTACTGTGTACTTGAAGGGATCTTCTTCTACTGTGGCTTTACTCAAATTTTGAGTATGGGTCGTCGTAACAAGATGAACGGTGTTGCTGAGCAGTTCCAATACATCTTGCGTGATGAGTCTATGCACTTGAACTTTGGTATCGACATGATTAACCAAATCAAGATTGAGAACCCTCACCTATGGACTGCCGAGTTCCAACAAGAAGTCATTCAAATGATTCTTGAAGGTACGATGCTTGAAATCGAATATGCTCGTGACACAATGCCACGTGGTGTATTGGGTATGAACGCAAGCATGATGGAAGAATATTTGAAATTCATATGTAACCGTCGTTTATCTCAGTTAGGTTTACCAGAGCAATTTGCTGGTGTAACTAACCCATTTGCGTGGATGTCTGAGATGATGGACTTACGTAAAGAGAAGAACTTCTTTGAAACTCGCGTAACTGACTACCAAACTGGTGGTGCGTTAAGCTGGTAAGTTTAAGCATTCTTCCTCAAAGTAATTTGAGGCTATAAAAAATCCGACTATATGTCGGATTTTTTATATTTATTTAAGATAACTATTAATATGAATGGCAGTAGATTAAATTATAGGAGATACATTATGAATATAAGATATTTAATAATTTCTAGCGTCATAAGTTTATCGACTTTAAGTACTATATGTTGCTCTAAACCACTTTCACAACTAAATAATACTCAAAGTGAATTAAGTGAAATATATGAGCAAGGTGGGAAATACTTCTTAGGTAAAGAAGTACCTAAGGATTATTCAAAAGCTTTTTCATATTTTAAAAAGGCAGCCGAAAAAGGACTACCCATTGCACAAAATGATTTAGCAGGAATGTACCTTAAGGGAATCGGGACGCAAAAAAGTGAAGAAAAAGCTTACTATTGGTATGAGAAAGCTGCGAAAAATGACTTTCCGGAGGCCCAATACAATATGGGGCTCATGTATGATAATGGCTATTATGTAAGCAAAAACAGATCTAAAGCCTTAGAGTTTTACAAATTAGCTGCTCACCAAGGTTATGCTAAAGCTCAATATAATTTGGCAAATGCTTATCTTTCGGGAAATGGCGTACAAAAAGATATTAATTTAGCTTTAGAGTTATATAAAAAAGCTGCCGATCAAAATCTTTCAGAAGCTCAATATAACTTAGCAAATATTTATTCAGATGGTAGCTTAGTTAAACAAGATAATAAAAAAGCTCTGGAGCTATACACACAAGTAGCTGAGAAAGGTATACCTGAGGCTCAGAACAATCTAGCTTATATGTATGCTAATGTTTACTCAGATTATGAAAATGCAAAATTTTGGTTCAAAAAAGCTGCTGATAATGGATATGAACCCGCAAAAGAGGCTTTAGACCAGTTTCATTAATACACAATATATTACTTAGATCAAAAGGGTTGCTAATAGCAGCCCTTTTTCATATCTATCTCTCAACTCAAAATAAAGATAAAACTATTTTTAAATAAAATTAGGTTTCTTTCTTATGCTTAACTAATTTTAAAAATAATATTGAAACGACTACCACTAGCCAGATTAAAATTAAATATCTCATCAATAAGGTGGGGAACATAACCCAAATCCACCAAGAAGCAATTTTTTCTTCACTTGTTGAAAAATTAATTACTCTCCCCTTTTCATCTTCAAAACGAACATTACTAGCTACAATTTTATTACCATCAAGGAATATTGAAGGATAAGGAAAAAAACTTCCTTCTAATTTAAGAATCTTCTAGGTTTATATAAGTCACAAAATGAACCATTTTCATTTCTAAAATATGCACAATTAATAAGAAAATTTTCATTATTTCTTTCTACGACTAACGACCTTATACGTCTATTTTTAAAATGAAATTCAGGCTCATAAACAACAAAACTCTCTTTTCTAGGAGTAAAAACTATACTGGGGTTAAGAGCACAAAGTAATACGATCAGACAAAAACTTAAGGTAAAGACAAGAACAAAATTTTTATAAATATACGAATATAATGAAAAAAATGGATCAACCACTTCCCTAGAGATCCACATTTTAAGTTTATAAATCACAACTATCCCCACTATAAAACAACAATAAAGAACATCACAGATAAAAGAATCCCTATTAAAAGTGGCATAAAATTAGCTATATACTTACTTTCCTTGAAAACCTTGCTAAATATAAAAATGAGAAAACAAATTAAATATGACACGTTATAATTAAAAGATGATAAATCATCAAAGTAATTTACTCCTTTACTTCTTTTAGCAAGTAGATAAAACATAAAAATAGAGTAACCTACCAAACCTAAGAAAATTGAGGTAAATGCCCTTACATCTCCTTTACTCATAATTTCATCTTTCATAAATTCCCCAATAAAAAAATATAATTATTTAATAAAATAAAAATGTGATTTTATAGCAAAATTAATAATTTTTAATATAGCTCTAAATAACCAAATACAGCTTTTTCAACACGCTGTTGTAAATCATTTAAATCACTTTCCCCTGCTATGCCTGCTGCGTTAATCATTCCTTTGCTTAAAGCAATTACATCTTGTGCGGCTAACTGTGAATGTGAAATACCTGAGCGTATAAACAGATCAGAAATTATGGTTTCAAGTTCGTGTTGAAGTTCACTTTCCTCAGTGTCTTTTCCAATAATTTCAGAAGCAAATTCTAAGGTTCGTGCTAACTTTGGGCGGCTTAATTGATGTTTCACAGCAGCCTGTATGATGAGTTTTAGTTTTTCTTTTAAATCTGCGGCATCATTTTGCTCTATGACTTCAACAATACAATTTGAAAGCTCAGCTCGCTCACGTCGAATTAACTCGACAATTAAAGCATCTTTAGATGGAAAGTATTGATATAGGCTACCAATGCTTACGCCAGCAAGTTCAGCCACGGCATTTGTGTTAAATCCAGCAAAGCCTAACGACTCTAAAATGCGAGCAGCCGCTTCTAAAATAGCTTCAAACGTAGCGACTGAGCGTGCTTGACGCGGGCGTTTACGTGGGTCTGGAAGGATTTCTGACATGGGCCGAAATGCGAGTATTTAATGTGAGTAATCACTCATATACTGACTGAGTCATTTTGACATGACAAGCAAATGATGTCTTTTCACTTGAATTACAACTCGGCCCAGTCATGGAGTGGTTATGTCTAGAACCTATACTTTTTTTATTCATTTAAGAGCTTTGCCTGCTTGGTTGGCTTTAGCTCGTGAAAAGCGGGCTGAGTTTAGTGCACAGAAGCTTGAACCTATTTTTGAGAAGTACCCGACTGTAAAAGTTCGCTGGTATGACGTTGAAGCGTTTAGTACTAAAGCGAGTGATATTGCTGTGTTTGAGACGACATCTCTGCAAGATTATTATTTTGTGATTGATGCGATTCGAGACTCTGAATTTTGTACAGTGCCCTACTTTGAGTTTGTAGAGATTATTCCGGCCATTGAAGATGGTTATGTGGAGTATGAAAGTTCTTTATAGAAGTTGTAAGCAATTTAATTAGATTTACGAATAGTAGATAATCTAGACGTAAATCTAATTCCTTAATAATTACAATAGAAAAGTAACTAGCTAGCTAATATTAATATATTAAAAAAATAATTTTAATATTACATTTCTAGGTCTCAAGCTTATAATCATCTGAATACTTATCTAAAGCTTTATTTTATTGGTGGTGATAATTTTCTGGATTTTATAATTTCAAAGCCTTCGGGTAATGGTTTAAACTTATCATTATCTTGTGTCCATCTCTTGGCATGACTTTGAAAAATCCTTAACTCTTTAATGTCTAAATTAGCTACTACTACAAAGTCATTTTCGCCTCCTCTAACTCTTGCTAAATCACGATTATAAGATTTTTTAGCTGGAACTCGAATTCGACTATCTCCATATACTCTATTATTTACTAAAATTGTGTAGGCATGAACATCTAAAGCAGTAGACTCAATTAATGTAGAAAAAGTCTCTAAATCCTGATTCCAGCTAAGAACCGAAAGGGCATCTACTTTACCTTGGAAACTTATTCTTGATTTACTATTTTGTAATTCGGAGCAAACCATTACTCCAAAATGAAAATTATTATGAATATAAACTGGCTTTCTAAGTGGTCTTGAAATACCATTTTTAGATTTAGGTCTTGTTATATCAAAGTCCCATTCTTTACCATATATACTTATTAACTCTTTATCTTCAGCTACAGCTGGTTCTAACTTAGGTTGCCAAATCTTAGAAAAAGTTGAATAGCCCAAACGATTATCAGCTAATATTAATACAGCTTCACTAACAAGCTTATTCTTGCTAGTATGGCGGTATTCAGTTCCTGCTATAATACTAATTCCTATAGAGCAGAGTCTTGATGCAATACTGTCCACCCATTCTAATGGTATAGATAATTCAGGAAATATTACATAATCTGGTTTAGGCTTTAATTTTAAAATGTCATTAACCAAATCAGATATTCGTTGATATCTATCCAAACTCAAATTAGGTTTATTTGCTGCTGAACTAGCCCAATCTCTTTGCGTAGTCTTTAAATTTGTTAAAGCAATAATAACATTATCTTTATTTTTTGTTCCTATTTTTAAGAATCTACGATTTTTTTTAGAATCAAGTTTTCTTCTAATATTATCATTTTGTTTATCATTTTCAATTGCTAGTAAACTTGGTTTAATCCATACACCTCGTACAGCTTGTGTATAATTAGCCCAAATTAATGCCGGTCTAATTTGACAAACCTTTCCTTCATTAGTTAAAAGCCCCATACATTCTGGTGCTAATTCAGATATTTCTAAAGGAGTGTAAGGTCTTGTGGGAAATAAATAAGGCATGTAATCTTCATAAGAATATTTACTCTGCTCGACATGCTTCAATCGTTTCTTATATGAAGATTTAAGGAATTTCTTCAGTGATTCAAAATTAATTAAATCAAATTTTTTAAACTTTATTTTAATTAATTTATTTTTCTCATTTAAAGAGCTTTCAAATAATTGCTTTGACTCCTTAAAACTCAAAATTTCTTTATATGGAATTTTAGCCAAATCAGCTTTAGCAACTAATGGAGCATTATTATAAAAATCAACAATATTAGGATCAAACATTAATAAATCATTAAAAGAGTTTATACTATCAATTAATCTTTCAAAAAATATTTTTTCAATTGCTCTTTGCTTAGTTTCTTTCTCTTTAAACAATTGTTTAGGATCAAAGTATTTTGTCGCTGCATCAATAAATAATATTGTTAGCGAACCCAAAATATATTTCCATATTTCTTCACGAAGCTGACATTGTGTCCCATTAATTTCACCTAATGGTTCAAAAATTCGATCTTTTAAAACATATAGTGCTTGATAGCATTTCAAAACTATTAAATGTGCTTGCTGCCATTCATTAAGACTAATAGCAAAGCCAAGAAGACGAGGTAAATAAGTGAAATGATCAAAAATAACATCTGCTCTTAAAATATGATTATAAGCAAACTGATAAAACTCATCTCTCTGCTCCTTCCATGCCCTTGGAGGTAAATCTCTAGCAAGAGCTTCCACATGCCTTAGTTGTAAAGACCAACTTAACCTTCTTATTGTTAAGCCATCAGCACGACGCAATGTATCTGCATTTTCACCTACACTTCCAGCAGCAGATAAAACCTTTGCAGCTGTTGATTTATCTAGTTGGTCAGGAGATGGCATTAAACGATGTTCACTTGAAAGTTCATAAATATCTTTTTCAATACTATCAAGCAAATCTAAACCCATTTGTCCCTCTAAAATAAATAACTTTTGCTTATTAGATTGCAAACGAATTTGGGTTTTATTATTTTTAAAATATGGTTGATTAATAGACCAGATGCTAGGTTCATCTTTATCTTGAACTAAAAATTGTTCTCCTATGCGCTCCTTTAAAAACTTCATCAGTTTATCACTATTTGTTATATCTCCTGTATCCTTTAAAACCAAGAACATATCATCCACATAGCGACCATAATGTATAGGTGTCAACTTTTCATTAATCAATTTATCCCAGTTATGAAGTATCATATTTGATATAATTCTACTAGCAGTTAGTCCTATTGCTAGTCCACCTTTTATATTTTCAGACTGAACTGAAATTCTTTTTGAAAAGTTTATAGCTTCTTTCGCCCATTTTTCTAAAAAATTGGCTAATTCTTTATTAAATAGAAGTTCTTCTTTATCAAGCTCAATACCAAAGGACTCATATAGTTTTTTAGATGAGAGAATTTTCGGATCAATATAATGATAATAGCTTTTCAAATCTAAAGAGACGGCTATCACGCTTTTGTCTTTTTCGAGTTCACATCTAATAGCATTTAAACCATCATTACGCCATTTTTGATAAGGTTTAAAATAAGGTAAAAAAGAGCCTATTGCACTGATATGAAAAGGTTTATAATTTTCAAGAGGTGAATCATTTTCAATACGTTTAAGTCTTGCACCATAGCAAGATTCTGATAGTTTTTCATCGAACTTCTCGCCAATCATATTTATCCATAAAGCAGAAATAATATGAATTTCTACAGGGAAGTCTCCAATTATTCGAAAAGAAGGTTCTAATTTATTTTCAGAAAATAAATTATCTAATATTTTTTTTGGATTCGAAAAATGTACATGTCCTATAGAAGAATTATTTTTCTTTTCAATTTTTAATTTTTTTGGAACGACTCGATAATCACCTAGAAACTTTTTATTTGACTTAAATCCTTTATCTTGCTTAAGTTGTGTAAGTAAAAAATTTAAATTTTCTAATAAGTTTTGCTCATATTTCGCAAATTTTACAGCTGTAGGAAATGTATTCTCAAAAAAACAATCTGCTTTAGCTTTTCTATAAGCCACCAATAAATCTTCAATTTTAAGATTTTCCCACCCTGTAAAACTTGCTTTATATGTCATGTCTTTCCCCACAAATTATATTTTTATTATTATTCAATATGACAATAACGATCTCAAGTTAATTATTAATCTAAACTTTAATACCTTATTCTTTTACCCCTTCAAAAATTTTAGATAATTTATTAATTTCAGGAACTGTCTTTAGATCTAAATTACTCAATCATTAATAATAAACTTTAAATTGTAAAATATATAAGGCAATAAAATTCTCACAACTTCATATTTATAAGTACAATCTATCTCTTATGTACTCCCCCTCCCCCAAAACCTCTCCACCACCACATCTCGCTCATCCAAACTGTTAGAGCTTAAAACCTGTAGCAGCAAACCATCGATCAGGTTTACGACCATGTCTGCATCAAATTTAAAAGCACGAGTTTCTCCGCTAAAAATCAGGTCAAAAAGTTCCCGATGTAGCCATTTTCGATATTCAACTGCCATACGGTAGGCCTGCGGATACAGCCGTTTTATTTCAAAAACCGCTTTAAGCAGCAAATGATATAGGCTGTTTAAATTGACGTGTAACACAATAATTTCTTTAAGTTTATCTTTTTGGGTGTAGTAACGGCTTGAGTAAATAATCGAGAGCACTTCTTCTTTGAGTAGGCTTTTTTGAAAGGCGATGCACATTTCGATCAAACGTTCTTTTGAGCCAAAGTATTTATAAAATGTGGTTTTGGTTATTTGGGCCTTTTCAACAATGAGGTCTACGCCCGCATTATGAAATCCATGCGTCGTAAAGAGTTGGATGGCAGTTTGAACAACCTGTAATTTTCTGGAAGATATTTCTAAAGTTGGCATAGTTTTACCGTTATAAATTCTTGTTGTTTCTGCATGAGATAAAAAGCCTGTGCCCTTTCTGGGAGAAAAAAAGGCACAGCAAAGCCGTAAGACGGTGCTTGGCACATCTCAAGTTTTATTGTTGATATAAGTTTTTAGCCGTAATGACTTAAAGTCTGAAAAGCTGTTAAGCCTTCAAACTGTTTAAAGATGAATTAAGTGGTGTCGTTATAGCTTTTGGCGCTCAAGGCCAAGAAATGATGGATGTGCATAGCCAACTCCTGATTTTGGGAGTTCTGCCAAAGCATTCATTTGGAATTATGGTGGCAGAACGAAAGAGGGTTAGCAGACTGGCTTCGAGAACCCAGCACACCCGAAGGTGTCCCCCTTCCGTCCTACCGCTACAAAAAGGGAGACGAGTGGGTCTACATCAAAAAAACGTGTTTTTTCAATGTCCTCAAAGATCGGTCTGCTAAAACCGGCTGGCAATGTGGCCAGCACGCAAAGCATAATCTGAGAGTTGAGATGTGTCAATGTGGCTTTAATGACAAGTGTTTAAATTTCTTATTATTTTTCATTAGATTAACTTAATTATTATTTAAGATATTATATTTAATTATATTTTTAAAATTAAACAGAAGCGATCCGTGCTTATTGATTTCTTAATGAATCTTTTATTATGAAACAGCGAAATGATAAGTAGGATTAGACAATCTCAGTCTGCCCCACTTGGTGATAAGCACGGTTAAAGTAAACCAAACTTTGGTCATGCTGGCTTTGTTTAATCGCCACAATCGGGCATATAAAAATCGTGTGTGTGCCGACTTGTTGAATTTGCTCAATCTCGCAGTCAAAACTTACTAAAGCATCTTCCAACACAGGTGAACCCGTTTCTAACTCAATCCATTCGCCATGTTTAAAGCGTTCTTCTGGTGTGAGCTTAGATGAAAATGCTTTTGAAATATCTTCGTGGTGCGCGCCTAACACATTTACGGTTAAGATTTTGTTATCTAGGAAATGTGCATGTGAACTCGCAGCTTGGTTCATACAGACCAATAATGTCGGCGGTGTGTCAGTCACACTACAAACAGCAGAGGCAGTAAATCCAAAACGGCCAGACATGCCTGCCGTGGTCACAACGCTAACTGCACTTGTGAGTAAAGACATTGCATTTCTAAAGTCTGTTGCTTGAACCATGACATTATTCCTAAATTGAACCGTACCTTTTCCTGTGTGTTTGCTATACCGCCCAACTCCATCAGGAAGGTACTATCGACATGCGATCTGATTAGAGCGACATGTAGTAACTAAAATGAGGGTTACTTGTTTGATTATCAACCACCATCAAAAAAGTAACCCTTTATACCACTTATTGGTAAATATTAAGCAGTAAGATCATAACCCGTCAGTTCTCGGCGAACGATTTCTGCACCTGCACTTAAGGCATTTAGTTTGCCGCGTGCCACTTCACGAGAAAGAGGCGCCATACCGCAGTTTGTGCACGGGTAAAGCTTGTCTGAATCTACAAACTGAAGCGCTTTACGTAGTGTGTTGGCAACTTCTTCCGGTGTTTCAATCTGGTTCGTTGCAACATCAATCGCACCTACCATCACTTTTTTACCACGAATAAGTTCGAGTAAGTCGATTGGCACACGCGAGTTGTGACATTCTAACGAGATGATATCAATGTTAGAAGTTTGAAGTTTCGGGAAAGCTTCTTCGTACTGGCGCCATTCTGAACCGAGTGTCTTTTTCCAGTCAGTATTGGCTTTAATACCGTAACCGTAGCAAATGTGCACCGCAGTTTCACATTTTAAGCCTTCAATTGCACGCTCTAAAGTTGCAATACCCCAGTCATTTACTTCGTCAAAGAATACGTTAAATGCAGGTTCATCAAACTGGATAATATCTACACCAGCAGCTTCTAACTCTTTCGCTTCTTGGTTCAAGATTTTGGCAAATTCCCAAGCAAGCTTTTCACGGCTCTTGTAGTGACCATCATAAAGCGTATCAATCATGGTCATTGGACCAGGTAATGCCCACTTAATAGGTTGATCTGTTTGCTGACGTAAAAACTTCGCATCTTCAACAAACACAGGCTTTTGACGAGATACATCACCTACAACAGACGGTACGCTTGCATCGTAACGGTCACGAATACGAACTGTTTCGCGCTTCTCAAAATCTACACCATTTAAGTGCTCAATAAACGTAGTCACAAAGTGTTGGCGGGTTTGTTCGCCATCGCTGACAATATCAATGCCCGCAAGTTTTTGTTCGTGAAGTGCTAAACGTAACGCGTCTTTTTTACCTTCAATTAAGCCTTCGTTTTCGAGTTTCCACGGCGACCAAAGCTTTTCAGGTTCTGCAAGCCAAGACGGTTTAGGTAAGCTGCCAGCAGTTGAAGTCGGTAATAACTTTTTCATAATAAATGACCTATATGTTGATTAATTAGGAGCGTAATTCGCAGACCACTGCTCAAGAATCGCTTGGTATGGTTTGATAAATTGCTCTTCAACAAACTTCCCCTGCTCAATAGCCAAACGGCTACGTTCTTCACGGTCATACACAATTCGAGTAAGTGAATAATCTTGGTGCTTCAAGCTTGGTTGATAAGACTTTCCAGCCACTGAATTTGCATTGTAAATTTCAGGACGGTAAATCTTTTGGAAGGTTTCCATCGTACTAATGGTACTAATCAACTCAAGGTTGGTGTAATCACTCAACAAATCGCCAGTAAAGTAGAACGCTAACGGCGCAACGCTATGCGGCGGCATGAAATAGCGAACTTTTAAGCCCATTTTTTGGAAATATTCATCGGTTAATGAATAGTCTTCTTGCTTGTATTCAACACCTAAAACAGGATGTTCGTTTTCAGTACGGTGATACACCTTACTTGTTGAAACGCTTAAGCAAATTACAGGCGCCTTTTTAAAGTTGGCTTTATAAGTCTCAGAGTTAATAAAGCTCTTAAACAAGTTGCCGTGCAATTCACCAAACTTTTCTGGCGTGCTAAACGTAGACTTGTTTTTGTTGTGATCTAACAACAGCACACTAAAGTCATAGTCACGTACATAAGACGAGAAGTTGTTGCCCACGATGCCTTCGATGCGTTCATTGGTCTTCTTATCAACAATATTGGTTTTCAATATTTCGATAAGAGGAAGCCCGCTAGTACGGTTTTCGGCATCAATATTCATTTCAACCGAAATGATTTCAAGTTCAACGCCATAGCGGTCGCCCTTAGGGTTGTCCCAATGAGCTAAGGCATTGAAACGATTGTCGATCATCCGTAATGTATTGCGTAAATTTTCTTCGCGGCTCATCCCTCTCGCCAAGTTAGCAAAGTTGGTGGTAATACGCGTATTGTCTGCTGGACGATAGTTCTCATCGAAACAAATACTCTTAATCGTAAATGTAAATTCTTTACTCATTGTGATCAGTACCCTAATTTCTGAGATAAACCTAAAAAATCTTTTTGCTCTTTTTGAACTTTCCAGCCTTGTCAGTTTTGTGCCTTGTGGGGTCTTATCAAAAGTGAATAACTGGAGTGCTTCAGAGCATGGATAGATTTATACCGCAATCAGAACATGAATAAAAATGATTTAATCTCATTCAAAACTGAGTGAAATTCATGTTTAGAGTTTAATAAATAAGTATGAAGTTAAATATTTTTCATCTTAGGGAATTTTAGATAGTAGAAATTCAATATACGGCGCTCGCGTTGTAGCGCCTGAAAGTTTAGAATTTATGATTATTTTCAATTAATTAAACAATTTTTCTTTGAATAAAACTCCTCATCCTAAAGCAATTTATGCTGAATCTCACTCATCTCTGATTTTAGCCATTCTAAAAATAGGTTTTTGCGTGGATCTTCCTCAAAAGCACTATGAGAAAGTAAAAAATAGGCTGAATTATCTTGAACGATTGGTGAAATTTTTTGTATTGCGTTCCACTCAAGCTCTTTTTCAATCATATAAATTGAAATGACCGTCGCGCCGAGTCCCGCCAAACAACCTTCTAAACATAAATAAAAATGTTCGAGTTCAACTTTGGTGTAGCCTTTTAAACTTTGCTTTAGCTCAGCAATGCGACTCATACTTTTGAAAAAATTTGGTCTAGAGGTCGAAATGAGTACGTCGTTGGTTTCCGATGGCTTGGTTGATTGAACTAGAGCGATATATTCATCGGCAATTTTTTCGCTATAAATATGCTCTCCCCAATCAAAGTCATTTCTACGAATCGCGATATCAATATTATCTTTTTCAAAATCAACCACACCGCCTGCTGTGAGTAGCACAACCTCAAAATCATGCCCGAGCTTTTTAAATTTTGATAACCGCGGAATGAGCCATTTCATAGAAAGAGTCGGTTCACAGGACAAAACCAGTTGCTTGTTTTCGGTTTCGGGTTGGCTGAGCTGTATTAAACATTCATCGAGTTGACCAAACACCTGATGGCAACAACTCAATAAAATTTCACCTTGCTCAGTCATCACAAGCGTTTTATTTTTTCGGTCGAATAAAGTCGTATTTAAAGCTTCTTCTAAATTATAAATCTGTTTACTGACTGCACTTTGCGTCACAAATAATTTCTTTGCGGCTAAAGTCACGCTGCCATACTTCGCCACAAAATAGAAAAATTTTAATGAATTCAGCGATATTCTTTCGATCATTCCAAAAACTCATAGTTATGTTGTCGTTTTTATCGATTTTTATTTGTAGGTTTCTGTTCAAAATAAAAATCACCTTTATTAAAACCTATTTTAGATGATGAAAAATATTTTAAATATCTATATCTATCTTCATAAATGTAAAGCCGCAATCTTTCTCACCAAAAGGATAGTAGCTTTAAGTAAAACAGTTCTCCTCTCGAATACATTCCAAAAAGTACAGAATAGATCCCTCGTTTTCACTGAGGGTACAAGATAATGGCAGAGTTTATTGCGGTTATTCTCATTACGATTTTGGCAGTGGTAAGCCCCGGCGCTGACTTCGCGATCGTCACAAAAAATAGTTATCTGTATGGCAGAAAAATAGGGGTTTTCACTTCACTCGGCATATCGCTTGGTGTGTTGGTGCATGTCACCTACACATTAGCTGCCGTTGCCTTTGTGATGGCATATACACCGCAAATTTTGAATACTGTTAAGTATATTGGTGCGCTTTATCTGATTTATATTGGCTATAAAACTTTTACTCAAAAACCTGTTTTAGACACTGCTGCTTTAACTTCTATAGGTACTTTGCAAGCCATAAAATACGGCTTTTTTACCAATGCCCTGAATCCAAAAACCACGCTATTTGTGACTAGTACCTATACGCAAATTGTGAGTTTAACCACGCCTAAAACTATTCTTTTGGCTTATGGCTTTTTTATGTCATTTGCCCATTTTGTATGGTTTTCACTTGTGGCTGTACTGTTCTCATCCATGCTACTAAGACAAAAAATGTTAGCCAAGCAAGTACAGATTAATAGGGTGATTGGTTCAATTTTATGTGTGTTAGGTGTGATTTTGCTTTTTACTAAGTTTCAGTAGAGCCGCTTAATTTTTAAGAAACTCTATAGTGAGTTTATGGTTAATGGACTGAGCGCTTCGTACAGAACTCAGTCCATTTGAGTGAGATAAAAAGCTATGTTTTAACTTTTTGACTCTGATAAATCATTTATGTTCCAACGATTTGCTCTTTTAAAGGTTCCAACATCGTTAAACCGTACTCCCATATCACGCATGACTTTATGGGCAACCGGTGCCGTCATTTGGCGAATGTAGAATGGTTCTTTCACCACAAAATGGTGGATGGCATGCGTTGAACCAAAGTTAAAGCAAAACAGTTGGAACGGCATCATCCACCAAGGTTTTAACACCTGAGTTTGCTGAATGACATTACCCAATTCGACATCGCCGTAGTAATGCATATTGCTAGTCACAAAGTGCAAGCAGAAGGTACGCAGTACATTCGGTGCAACCCAAACAACAGTCAAAATATTAACCACATGCATAATATTTAAAGTGGTAGCTGACCAAGCAATCGGTGCATTCGCCCAACTTAAAACAGCATCTACTGCATGAAAACCTAAAAAGATATACCACAGCGACCAATGAATAATTCCTAACGGAAAATAAGCCATAAATGCACGTTTAAAAATTACTTTTCTCACCGTCCAATTGCTTGCAGAAATAATACGGAACAAGACAGCCAAGCCGTTATCACCAATCGCGATGAGACGACGTATGCTCCACTGTTCTCCGTTGGTTAAAGCTCTTTCTTCTAAATCAACTTCGGTGCCTGAGTTTTTATGATGGTTAAAATGCAGCTCACGACGTTTCCACGGGTTAATGGTACTTGGTCGAGCTAACCAGACTAAACCCATCATTAAATGATGTGCCCATGGTTTCTTTCTAAAATACATCCAGTGAATCAGATCATGCTCTAACTCATGCGTGAGCGATGCAAAAAAAGCAATAATCGGAATTGCAAACCAAGCTGAAAGTTGATGATTTATATAGAGCACGGCAGTCGCTATCATGCCGACCAAAGATATAAATAGAATCATCGCCCCAATGGCATTTTGATGATTCAAAATAGGATGGCGTTTGCGTAAAGCCACGCCTTCTGCTGTTACTACTTTTTTAATATGTTCGGTTTTTTCGCTATCGGTCATTCCGGCAGGATTTTTATAAATATAGGTCATCCGTTATTCCTCAGTTTTCCATGCCCCTACTTTATTTAGATCACCCTAAGTGTGCTTAGCTCGAAACGCCAATCTATTGGCTATGGATGCCAAAATAAAAAGATTCAGAATAAACAAAAGATTTTTTAGTTTTGAATCTTTTATACTGTTCAGAGGAATATGAATCACAAGTTATAGGACATAACATGCCACAGACAGCAACGGCACTGGCTAGCTGGGTGAAAGCGATTCAAAAAGCGCTCGAAAAAGCCGGTGTTGATAGTCAACCTTTATTAGAACAAGCAGGTTTAGATATTCAGGCTCTGAGTAATCCTGATGCACGATATTCATTAAAACAAACAGCAAATTTATGGAAATTAGCAGTTCAGAAAACTCAAGATTCATGTTTTGGCCTTAAAGTTGCCAGCCAAGTCAATCAAAATACTTTTCATGTGTTAGGGCATTCACTGATTACCAGCACCACCCTAAAAGAGATGTTTCTAAGAATTATTCGTTATTTTCGTGTGGTTACGGATATTCCAGAGCTAGAGTTTTATGGGCAAGGAAATAATCATTATTTCGTGATTCATGTTCCCGACGAAGTTCAGCCCGAGTCAATAGATGCATTTATTTCCGTTTTTATTCGCTCAAGTCGTGCCTTACAAGGCTCTGTTTTTTCACCCTTACGCATTGAACTTAGACGCTCAGAGCCAGAAGATCTAGAAACTTTTCAGAGTATTTTAAAAGCCCCGATTGTGTTTAATGCACCTAAAGACATGATTGTGTTTGACACGGCAACCATAGAACAACCACTAGAAGGTGCAAATCCGACTCTCACCCAAGAATATGATGAAATTATTAATCGTTATCTGGCACGGCTCGATAAAGAAAATATATTGGCACGAGTGAAAGTAAAATTAATTGAAAAATTATCTACAGGTGATTTTCAACAACAAGATGTTGCGAAAAGTCTGGGCTTAAGCATACGGAGTCTGCAACGCAAACTTTCTACCGAAAACACCTCTTATAGTGAGTTACTTGATCAGACTCGGCATGAGCTCGCCTTATCGTATATTAAAAACTCAAGCCATAATATTACTGAGATTGCTTATATTCTTGGCTTTACCGATGTAAGTAGTTTTACCCGCGCGTTTCGCCGCTGGACCGATTTATCACCAATCCATTATCGAGAAAAATATCTGGCTTGCTCTTAACTTTTAAAAACTTAGAAAAAAAAGATGCATGTAAGTGCATCTTTTTTTTATGAGTAACTTATTTTTTAGTAAGTAGTTCTAGCATCGAAACTGTAGTGACTTTGGCACCAACTGGTAAAGCTTTTAAATCAACAATATAGTTTGGACTATGTGGAATATAAGGTACAGGTTTGCCTTGCTTGACTGCATTTGCAAACACAACTGGGTCTGCCACACCAATAAACATAAAGTTAAAAGGAATGTCTTTTTGGTCGCCTAACAAATGATGAACATCTTCTGATCCCATAACAGCTGGATACTCAGTTAGAACATGTTTATCTCCTAATAATGCTTTTAAAGGCCCATTTAAACGTGCCGAAAATTCTTTATTGTTAACTACAGGTGTGCTCGAACCTTTAAACGTAAAGGTAGGTAATTGATCTTTACCCATCCCCTGCATTTGGGCGGCACCTTCACTCATAGACTTAATATTATTTAGCATGGTTTCACGTACTTTTGGATCAAACCAGCGCAAATTCATTTTGACTAATGCCGTAGAAGGAATCACGTTATTCGAGTTTCCAGCTTGGATTGAGCCAATCGATAACACTGCCGCTTGTTGCGGATCAACTGCATTACCCATAATGGTTTGATATTGAGTCACTGCGTTTGCAGCCATGCTAATCGGGTTCTTGGTGAGCATTGGTAATGAGCCATGTCCACCCACACCTTTAAATAAAACATCAAGCTGGTCGGTTCCCGCCATACGTGGTCCCGGTGCATTGATGACCACGCCCACAGGTGCAGGTGTGGTATGCACGGCAAAGAAATAATCAGGTTTTGGTAAGTTGTATTTTGTCCACAAGCCATCGGTCACCATAGCTTTTGCACCTGTGATCGGCTCTTCGGCAGGTTGCGCGACTAAAATAATAGTTCCGCTCCATTCCTTTTTTAAAGCCACTAATGTTTTTGCCATGCTGAGCATCCATGTCACATGTGCATCATGACCGCACATATGTGCTACAGGTGTTTCAGTTCCATCATCGAGTTTTACGCGTACTTTACTCGCATATGGTAGACCAGTCGCTTCTTCAACAGTATTGGCATCCATATCGGCACGGTACATGACTGTTGGCCCTTCACCATTTTTTAAAATACCGACCACGCCTGTTTTGGCTATTCCGGTTTTAACGTCAAAACCTAGTGACTTAAGTTCTTTGGCAACAATGGCAGAAGTACGCGTTTCCATAAACCCAAGTTCAGGGTGTTCATGAATGTCTTTATAGACCTTGCTTAACCATTCTGTTTGGCCATCAATAATAGTTAACGCTTTTTGCGAAACCGCTGGCAAAGTTGTTGGACTTGCTTCCGCATGGAGAAGAGTTCCATAACCTGAAATCAAAGTCGACAACCCTAAAAACATACCGTTTTTAATGATTTTATTCATGTAATTAAAACCTTATAAATGACTGATTTAATTTTAAAATTTATATCCAATTTTTAAGCCATAGCTGACTGAGTGGTTATCCTTAAACTCACCTACATAATAGTCACTACCCGCCTGTGCGCCAAGCTGAGCTTTTGCATCGCCTAACCAGTAATACTTCACACCACCAGAAATAAAGTATCGCGATGTCGGGCTATATTGAGCACCCACGCCCAAGTTGTAATATCCCTTAGTTGGGCCACCCGTTGACACTTTATCGCCTGCTCCTGAGTCCCATCCAACTGACACAGAACCTAACCATTTTGGCGAAAAGCGTTGTCCTAAACCCAAATTTAAAGACCATTGGTCGTCATAATAACGAACCAAATTAAAACCTTCCGGACGGCTTGGCGTTGATAGTACGCCAACAACTTTTGAGATCTCACCAAAGCGATAAGGTTGCAAAGCAAGATCACTCCAATTTACCCAGCGTAAACTACCAAACAGTAACGTTCCCTGACGAAGTCCTGTCTGGAACTCCAAATTCACTGAGTCTGGAGATTTAAATTTTGTTGTACCTGCATCTTCTTGTTCTGGCAAATTGCCAATAATCTGATTTAAGTAAGCTTTCTTTTGTGGAGTCATCTGACCAATAGAAATCATGTAGTCTAGATGCTGATTAACTAAATCACGACCTTGTTGAGTGCTTAACATCTCAATGAGTGGGGCATTTTCAGTCGCGTTTACTTTATGGGTAATGGCTGAACGGTAGGTTAATGAGACTTTCACAGCTTTTTCTGGAATCTGGTAGGCAAGCCCTGCTAACCACCCTAAGTCACCTACAGTTTTGGTGTGAAAGTCATAGCCGTTATAAAGACTAAATACATTACCTCTTAATTCAACCTGACTTTTAAAGGTTTGATAGACTGGCCCCGCATAAAGATTCCAGTTTTTTGTGGGTTGATATCCCAAAATAAAGCTTAAATTTTGTATATCAAATTCTGATTTTGCATTTCCTGTAGGAGCTTGACCAGAAGTAGCATTGGCAAGCCCTGCTGTTGTAATGCCGGGTAACATAACTGTGTCTTTTGGCGTTGCAACAAAGCCATTTAGGCCTGAATATTCCGTGTCGGCACCAAATGGTTGATCGTAAAGCAGGCCAAATGAATAATGCGGTGCTAACTGTAGTTTTAAGGCTGCGGTAGGTCGATAATCGGTGTTAGCGATATCTGAAATTAAATGATGTGACGGGTTTGTGCCCGATTCTACACCACTTAAATCTGCATCTGTGATTCCTAAACTTGCTTCAAAATAGTTGCCCGGTTGTAAAAATGCCGCTACAGATTGCCCTGTTTTATCAAATGCAGCCGCATGTAATGTGCTTGTGCAAATCGATGCTATTCCTAAGATCAATATTTTTTTATTCACAACAAAATTCATAGATCCATCCTGGATATTTTTTTATTTTGATTCCTCACTTTATGTAGATTTGAACGATTATGCTTAGCTCAAAACGCCAATAATTTGACCGTAGATGCCATATTGAAAAGTTATGGTTTGTATAGCTGTAAGCAGAACATCATCTTTTTATTAACCATAAAAATTGATTGGACTTTTAGGCTAGAGAGTGATTTTTTAAGAAACTTTTATATTTTTTGCTGTTAATATTAAAACACATGATAGATTTCCCAATCCTTCATATCTCTATAAATCAAGGATGATGAGCGAATACATTTATTATGGAAATCAAGCAAATAAAGTATTTTTTGACGGTCGTTGAATCAGGCAGTATTGGAAAAGCTGCCCAAAAACTCGATGTCGGTGCTTCGGCGGTTAGTCAGCAAATTAGTAAGCTCGAGCAAGAGTTAAGCATTCGCTTATTACAGCGTAATGCTTTTGGTGTGACCCCAACCCCTGCTGGCCTTGCCTTTTTAAAGCACTCGCAACTGATTTTGCGTCAAGTGAACTTCGCCATAGATGCTGCACATTCAGCACGGCTATCAGGCCATGTCAGCCTTGGTTTTCCACCGACCATTACAGCTTTGATTGGCATCCCTTTAATGAAACTAATGTCTGAACGTTATCCAGATATTCGTTTAGAGATTGTGGAAACCCTGTCGGGGAACCTGATTCAGTCGATTAATTCACGTCAGCTTGATATCGCCATTATTTTTACCAATGAAATTGATAAACAGTGGTCTATACAGCCTTTAGTACGCGAGCAAATGTATTTAATGGCACGCAAAGAAGTGCTCGAAAAATACGGACTTAGCGAATGTATTAAAAGCGGCATTATTCAGTCGCAGCAAATTGGTGATATTCCTTTAGTGTTGCCACGTCAACGCCATAGCTTACGAAAACTGCTTGAGCACAAGATTGGACAGCTTAATGTCGTCTATGAAATTGATGGCTTGCATTTGCTTATGGACAGCCTGATTCATCTTGACCTTGCAAGTGTGAGGCCCGGAAGTGCCTGCCTGCAAGAGTATAAACACAAGCTGCAATTGCTTAAGGTTGTCGACCCTGAAGTTGAACGAATTAACTATTTGGTGAGCCTTGCCGAAGAAGAATTATCACCTGCTGCACTTGCCGCCAAGTCAGCCATTAAGGCCTGTGTGAAAGAGTTAATTCAAAACCAAATTTGGCCATGTTCTGAAATTATTGTTTAAAGGGTCATTAATTTTTCTAAATACCTAATTAATTTTCGCCTCTCACTCCTCCCTGCTTTTTAAGATTACATTTTCCTTCGAATGATAAGTGGTTTTCTGTTTATCGAAATATAGATGTGTAGTTTTAACTGGAAACAAGGCATCACATTTTCTACCAAGGACACCTTTAAATCTCATCTCTAACCCATTTCCTATTTAGGTTTATTGATTGAATCAATTTACGTCCAAACCTTGAAGATCGTGAATGTTTCCATTTTGTCAGGCCAAGGAGGTCTCCAATGGATGTCGTTAATAACCGTAGGGCTACTTTTAAAAAAATATTAAACGTAACGAGTGGCAACTTTTTAGAACAGTACGATTTTTTTCTTTTTGGTTTCTATGCCACCTATATCGCAGCAAAATTTTTCCACTCAGATAATGAATATGTCTCATTAATGATGACATTTACCGTGTTTGCTGCGGGCTTTCTTATGCGTCCTCTTGGCGCTATTTTCTTGGGTGCCTATGTCGACAGAATTGGTCGTCGTAAAGGGTTGATTGTGACTTTAAGCTTGATGGCTATTGGTACCATCTTAATTACCTTTGTACCGGGTTATGACACCATCGGTATTATGGCCCCTATTTTGGTGGTCATTGGCCGTCTGTTACAGGGCTTCTCGGCAGGTGTTGAATCTGGCGGCGTGTCTATTTACCTTGCAGAAATTGCAACCGATAAAAACCGTGGTTTTATCACTAGCTGGCAGTCTGGTAGTCAACAAATTGCGGTCGTGTTTGCAGCGTTATTTGGTTATTGGCTCAACACCGTTTTAACTCATGCACAAGTGAGTGAATGGGGCTGGCGTATTCCGTTCTTAATTGGTTGTTTGATCATTCCTTTAATCTTCTTATTCCGCCGTACTTTAGAAGAAACTGAAGCATTTAAAGCACAAAAAACTCATCCATCTTCAAAAGAAATTTTCAGCACACTTGTAAGCAACTGGCGCATTGTACTTGCCGGCATGATGATGAGTGCGATGACTACGACAACTTTCTACTTTATTACGGTTTACACCACGGTGTATGCGAAACGTACTTTAGAAATGTCGGTCACAGATAGCCTTTTAGCAACCGTGTTTGTAGGTTTGTCGAATTTCTTCTGGTTGCCAATGGGTGGTTTGCTTTCAGACAAAATTGGTCGCCGTCCAGTGTTAGTGGGTATTACGACTCTTGCGATCTTTACCAGCTATCCGGTTTTAAGCTGGTTGGTGAGCGACATTAGCTTCTCAAACCTACTTATTACTCTTGCTTACTTCTCGTTCTTCTTTGGTATGTACAACGGCACTATGGTCGCAACGCTTGCCGAAGTAATGCCAAAACGTGTTCGTACCGTTGGCTTCTCTTTAGCGTTTAGTCTTGCAGCCGCGATTTTTGGTGGTATGACGCCAATGGCGTGTACTTTCCTAGTAGAAAACACTGGCAATGCAAGCACACCAGCGTTCTGGCTCATGCTTGCTGCGGTATGTAGTCTCATCTCAAGTTTATATCTATGTCGCGGTTCTAAGCAGAAAAAATCTGACGCGATTGCTGAACCTGCAAAGGTTAGCGCTTAAAACAACTAACTACTTAACCTGAAATTTTAATGAACAGTACGGCAGATCTTAAGTCTCCGTACTGTGCTCTCCTGTCATTAAAAGTGAGATACTATGAAAAAGTCCCCTATCTTCATGACCATTTGCCTAGCTGGTGCTGGCTTAGGTTCAACGCTTGCTAACGCAGATACGTTAGAAGTGATTAGCTCTGGCGGTTTCTATTCATCTATGGAAAAACTCATTCCAATATTTGAAAAGCAAACTGGTCATACGGTTCACCTTTCGTCTGGTTCATCAATGGGTGCATCGCCAACTGCAATTCCAAACCGTCTCGATCGTGGTGAACGCTTTGATGTGGTGGTATTGGCTGCTCCTGAACTAAGCAAACTTGCAGAAAAAGGTTATGTTGACCCAAACTCACAAAGTGCTTTGGTGAATTCAAGCATTGGCATGGCTGTGCCTAAAGGTGCACCAAAGCCAGACATTAGCTCTGCAGCAAAATTTGAAAAAGTTTTATTAAATGCCAAGCACATAGGCTATTCTGCAAGTGCGAGTGGTACGCATCTTGAAAAAGATGTTTTCCCAAGCTTTCCACCTGTCGAATACAAAGTAATTTCGAGTAAAGCAGAAAAAGTGGTAGGCGACCGCGTTGCAAAACGTATTGCCGAAGGCCAGTTTGATATTGGTTTCCAGCAAATTAGTGAAATCAAACCTTTTACCGGCAAATATGGTCAAGTTGAGTTAGTTGGTCCAATCCCTGCGCCTTACCAAAAAGTTACCGTATTTGCTGCTGGTATTGGTAAAAACTCGGAACATGCAAAAGTTGCAAAAGAACTTATTCAATTTGTGAAATCGCCTCAAGCAACACAAATTATTGAAGAACAGGGTCTTGAGCAGGTTAAACAATAAAAGCTCTAAAAGGCAGCATTTTGAGAGGATGTTGCCTTTCCTCTTTGAACGGTTTACTCAAAGCAATAGAACAAAATGTAGAGCAATAAACCAGTGTAGAATAATTAACAAAGGTCAAAGTAGAATTTGCCGTGGAACTTAAACAATTAAAGTATTTTATTGCAGTGATCGAGTCAGGAAGCTTGGGTAAAGCTGCAAAAAATCTCGATATTGGAACTTCTGCATTAAGTCAGCAAATCTCAAAATTAGAAAGTGAGCTTTCTATTCGCCTTTTACAACGTACTGCTTTGGGTACGGTTCCCACCCCTGCGGGTTTAGCTTTTTTTCAACAAGTTCAACTGGCGCTTAGGCACTTAGACCATGCTGTAGATTCTGCACACTCTTCACGTTTAAGTGGTCATGTCACCGTCGGTTTTTCGCCAAGTGTCGCATCGGTTATTGGCACGCACTTTTTAAAACTCATGAGAAACCGTTATCCCGACATTAAAGTCCGTTTAATTGAAGGCCTATCGGGTGACCTCAAGGCCTTAGTTAATGCAAGGCAGCTCGATGTTGCCATCATCTTTAGTGACGATGTCGACCCACAGTGGGCCATACAACCTTTAGTCAAAGAACAGATGTTTTTAATCTCGCCAAAAGAAGTACTGAGTCAGTACCATCTTGAAAGCTGTATCGATACTCAAACCATTACTCATTCACAGCTTAAAGAACTTCCACTGATTTTACCAAGCCAGCGACATGGACTGCGTTTGTTGCTCGAACAGAAAATTCACCAGCTTAAAGTGGCCTATGAAATTGATGGGCTGCATTTGTTAATGGAAAGCATTAGCCAACTCGAAATGGCAACCATTCAACCTGCGGGTGCATCATTAAACTCAAGGCAAGACTTATGTTTGCTACGCGTTGTAGAACCTGCTATTGAACGTATTAATTATTTAATTAGTCTCTCTGAAGAAGAGCTCTCACCTGCCACCTTAGCCACGAAAGTAGTGATTCGTGCCTGTGTAGCAAACTTGATTAATGAAAAGCACTGGCCCGGTGCGGAACTCATAAACACTTAAGCCATTAGTGTTTATTTTTACTAAACACCCATTCAAGCCTAGCCTCTCACTTCATCTTTCCTTTTGAAGCTACATTAGCCCTAGCTGAGAAAGGGAGAAATCCATGCATGATGTAATTGTGATTGGTGGTGGGAATGCCGCACTGTGTGCCGCGCTCACAGCAAAAGAAAGTGGTGCTTCTGTGCTGGTAATAGAGGCAGCGCCCAAAGAGTGGCGTGGTGGTAACTCACAACACACTCGTAACCTTCGCTGCATGCATGATGCTCCTCAAGACGTATTGGTCGATGCTTATCCCGAAGAAGAATATTGGCAAGACCTACTTAAAGTGACTGCGGGCAAAACTAATGAACACTTAGCCCGTCTAGTGATTCGTAGCACGGCCACCTGCCGTGACTGGATGCGTAAACATGGCGTGAATTTTCAACCACCCCTATCGGGTGCTTTGCATGTTGCACGTACCAATGCCTTTTTTATGGGTGGCGGTAAAGCCCTTATTAATGCGTATTACCGAAGTGCCCAAGAGCTTGGCATCGAGATTTTATACAACACAAAAATTAAAGATCTAAAGTTAAACCAAGGACATTTTGAAGCTGCAATTGCTGAAGATGGCCGTGTGTTTAAAGCAAAAAGCTGTGTATTGGCCGCAGGCGGTTTTGAGTCAAATCTCGAATGGTTAAGAGAAGCATGGGGACAAAATGAAAACGGCGAATGGCCTGCCGATAACTTCATTATTCGTGGAACCCGCTTTAATCAGGGCAACTTGCTTAAATTTATGATAGATCAAGGCGCCGATATTATTGGTGACCCATCACAATCACATTGCGTCGCTGTAGATGCAAGAGCACCGTTATATGATGGCGGCATCTGCACTCGTATTGACTGCGTTTCACTAGGGATTGTGGTCAATAACAAAGCCGAACGTTTTTACGATGAAGGCGAAGACTTCTGGCCAAAACGTTATGCGATTTGGGGTCGTCTTGTTGCCAAACAGCCACAGCAAATTGCCTATTCGATTATCGACTCAAAAGCAATTGGTCGCTTTATGCCCCCTGTGTTTGCAGGTGTAAAAGCAAATAGCATTCAAGAACTGGCCGAAAAAATCGGGCTGGATGCAAAAACCTTATGCCATACCGTAGAAGAATTTAATCAAGCCTGCGTACAAGGCACCTTTAACCACACGGTTTTAGATGACTGCACCACCGAAAATATTGTTCCCAACAAAACCCATTGGGCTGTTCCTCTCGATCAACCACCCTTCTATGCCTATGCCCTTAAACCCGGCATTACCTTTACCTATTTAGGTTTAAAAGTCGAAGACGATGCTGCGGTGCGTTTTAACAATAAACCAAGCCGCAACCTATTTGTCGCAGGTGAAATGATGGCAGGTAACGTACTCGGACAGGGTTATACCGCAGGCGTTGGTATGTCGATCGGCACAACCTTTGGACGCATTGCCGGAAAAAATGCCGCCCACTATGCACTTTCACAAGGAGTTGAACATGAATGCTAGTACCAAAGCCCTAATTCCAGTTGTTCAGCTCTCTGACCATGAGCAAGAAGTCCAAAGAGCTCTACAGATTTGTAATGCTTGTCGCTACTGTGAGTCTTTTTGCGCTGTATTTGCGGCCATGACCAAACGTCTTGAGTTTAATCAAGCCGATATTCATTACCTCGCAAACCTCTGCCATAACTGTGGTGCGTGTTTACACGCTTGCCAATATGCGCCACCTCATGAGTTTGGCGTAAACATTCCAAAAGCGATGGCACAAGTACGTTTGGAAACTTACCAAGAGTTTGCGACGCCTAAACCGCTAGGCCGACTTTATAAGTCTGTTGGCATTCCTTTTGTCTCAGCATTATCAGCTATTTTCTTTTTATGCATGTTAGCTGTGGTGTGGTACAAAGGCACCGACCTGTTTGCAGGCTATCAAGGTAATTTCTACGCGATTTTCCCGCATAACTTTTTAGCTCTACTGTTTGGAGCGACCTTTACAGTTGCGATTGTTTTGCTCGGCATTGGGATTAGTAAATTTTGGCGACAGACGTCTAAAGTTATTCACGGCAAAGTTGAGAAACCCGACCTAGTTCAAGCCACTCAAAATGTATTAACGCTTAAATATTTAGATGGTGGACATGGCAAAGGCTGTAATGAGCAAGATGACCGTTACACACAAATCCGTCGTGTGTTCCATCACCTCACCTTTTATGGCTTTATGCTCTGCTTTGCAGCCACAGGTGTAGCAACTTTATATCATTATTTCCTTGACCTACATGCCCCTTACCCAATCTTTAGCTTACCTGTGATTTTAGGTACGTTAGGTGGACTTGGCTTAGTGGTTGGGCCATCTGGCTTGCTCTATTTAAATCTTAAACGTCATCCATTACATGGTGACCGTGAGCAAAGACCTGTAGATCGAGGCTTTATTTTCCTTTTAATCTTAGTCAGTGCTTCAGGCTTAGCTCTCATGGCATTTCGCAATACCCCTTACATGGCACTTTTACTGATTTTTCATTTAGCTACGGTCATGACATTCTTCATTACCATGCCATTTGGAAAGTTCGCACATGGTTTTTACCGCAGTGCTTCTTTACTCAAATTCGCCATCGAAGAGCGTATTTCCAAGAAGTCATAATGTTTAAGATTAGAAAAACTTCCTAATAAAAAACCGCTATAAAAGCGGTTTTTTATATTCAACTACAATGATAATTGAATGGACATATTGAAAACGGTAATAGCTTAAGCAATTTTCCCATCAATAATGCCCTTCTCTTTTAATGCAGCAAGCTCTTCTGCTGTTTTAAATCTCGATAAGATTTGAGCAGTATGTTCACCTAGCTCTGGCGGCGCATGATGATATTCAACGGGAGTATCAGACAGTTTGATAGGTGAGCCTATGGTTTGGAAGTTTTCATTTAAACGATGGGGAATGTTCACCACCAAATTGCGATGTACGATTTGTGGTTCAGCTAAAGCATCTTCAATAGAGTTGATAACACCTACAGGTACTTTAAGCGCATGAATCATGTCGACCCATTCTTTAGCAGTTTTCTGCAAAAAGTACTCGGACAATAAAGGAATCAGTTCATCTCGATATTTTACGCGGTCTTGGTTACGCACAAACTTTTCATTTTCGAGTAACTCTGGATAACCAATTGCAATACACAGATCTTTAAACTGTTTGTCGTTACCGCAAGCAATAATAAATTCTTTATCTTTAGCCTTAAAAGTTTGATACGGCACAATACTTGGGTGCTGATTACCCATGCGCTGTGGCGCTTTACCTGAAGCTAAATAATTCATTCCCTGATTTGCGAGTGCCGCGACCTGTACATCAAGGAGTGACATATCAATATACTGACCACGCCCTGTATGCGAACGTGCAATCAGGGCAGCTTGAATCGCGATGGTTGAATACAATCCAGTTTGAATATCTACCACAGCCACACCAACCTTTTGTGCGCCACCACCTGCTACATCATCAGGCTCACCGGTAATGCTCATTAAGCCAGACATACCCTGAATAATAAAATCATAACCGGGTTCTGCTGCACGTGGGCCATCTTGCCCAAAACCAGTAATCGAGCAATACACAATATTTGGGTTTAACTCACTTAAGGAAGCATAGTCCAAACCATATTTAGCCAAAGATCCTGTCTTATAATTTTCAATTACCACGTCGGCAGTCTTGGCAATTTCATAAATTAAGGCCTGACCTTCGGGTGTGGTTATATCTACCGCAACCGAATATTTATTACGGTTAGTACACTGAAAGTAGCCAGATTCACGGGTCATATTTCCGTCTTGATCAGGCATCCATGGCGGTCCCCACATACGGGTGTCATCACCGACTCGAGGACGTTCAATTTTAATCACTTCCGCGCCAAGGTCTGCCAAGATTTGCCCACACCAAGGCCCTGCAAGTACACGACTTAAATCTAAAACTCGAATTCCTTGTAATGCACCCATAATGATACCCTTATCTTTTTAGAAGGTGCTAATGCACCTCCCTGTCATTGTTTATGATTGTCTTTGTGGATCGTACTGACGATCTTTAATAAATAAGCCTGGCAATACCCCTGCAACAAAATACGCAGCACCCATCACAATAAAGGCCATGGCAAAAGTTCCACCCGATGCCAAGAAACCAATGGTGGCTGGTGCAATCGCTGCCCCGACACGACCAATGTTATAAGCCCCGCCAATGGCTGTTCCGCGTACATCGGTTGAAAAACTTTCAGCCATATAAGTCGCATTTACACCGTATGGAATGCCATATAAGAAGCCAAAGGTGATTAATAAATACAAAATATTGTCAGGAGTATTGAAGAAAATAATGATTGGCAAAAACACAGCGCTGGCTATTGTTCCAAACACAAAAACAGCACGGCGGTTAAATTTGTCAGCAAGATACCCTGCTAAAATTTTGCCTAAAATCATTGCTGTATATGAACCCACCATATAACTGGTTAAGTTTTTAAAGTTCATATGCACTTCTGTTTCTAAATAGCTTGGCATCCAGTTGTTAATGCCGTAATAACCAAACTGTAAGAAGAATGCTGTGGTCATCCATAACAAAAACATTTTACGGTGCTTAAAATTATTAAAGATTTGTTTGTAGATACTGCTACTTTTTGGCTTTTCAGCCACGACCATTTCCTTAGGTTGTCTATTGCCTTGTAAGCTTTCAATTTTGGTGAGCTGCCAAGATTTTGGCTCTGGCACAAATCGTTGCAGGAAAATATTAACGAAAGCAGGTACTACGGTCAGAAAGAACAAAACACGCCAGCCATGATCTGGAATAATTGCGCCAGCTAATAGGGTCGCTGCAATATAACCTACAGTCTGACCCGTCTGTAACGTGCCCAAGACCGTGGTACGGTAAGTGGTTGGCACATATTCAGCCATTAAGGTATTACAAGCCATATAGAGTGCTCCGATTCCTAAAGCACCAGTAAAACGTAAAGCCATAAATTGCTCGAAGCTTTGCGTAAAGCCCAATAAGCAAGTTGCTACAGAAAAGAAGGTCACCGAGTTGGCAATGGTTCGTACACGACCAAACTTGTCACATGCCCAGCCACCCAAAACCCCGCCAATACCCATACCTGCTAAAGAAGCACTACCTAAGGCACCCGCTTGAAAGGTACTTAACCCAAACTCTGCCTTTAAACTGGTCAAGCTATAAGACAGCAGCATAATATCAATGCCATCGACCACCATCGCAAAATAAGCAAATAACAATGCCCATTTCCATGTATTCGGTCCGATCTTTTCATATGTTCCAAGATTGCTTGGAAATGTAGTTCTCAATTCTTTCGATATTACTTGAACGTCATTGTTCATCTTTAATTCCTCATTTTCCCAAATGAGTCATCGGCAGCCTACTTATGTTTTCTGTATGACTTAATCTTTTACATTTTCATCATCTTACATTTGGTTTTAAGTACACAGACGTACATCTTCACATGAGTATCCTTACGATGAATCTTGTCATTTTCCATAAATTTTTGCGTAAAAATCCCTACAGGTGCTCCCAAAAGAACACCTCTATTTTTAAAATGAATGAGTTAGTTACTAAATGCGGCTATGCCTGTTTGTGCACGACCTAAAATCAAGGCATGAACGTCATGTGTGCCTTCATAAGTATTTACGACTTCAAGATTGACCAAATGACGTGCTACGCCAAACTCGTCACTAATGCCGTTTCCACCCATCATGTCACGTGCCATGCGGGCAATATCAAGTGCCTTTCCACAGTTATTACGCTTAATTAGGGACGTGCCTTCAACTGATGCAATGCCTTCATCTTTCATACGGCCGAAACGTAAAGCTGCTTGTAGACCCAAAGCAATTTCCGTTTGCATATCTGCCAGTTTCTTTTGAATCAGCTGATTTGCAGCCAACGGACGACCAAATTGTTTACGGTCCATGGTGTATTGATGTGCAGTATGCCAGCAGAACTCAGCAGCACCCATTGCCCCCCATGCAATGCCATAGCGAGCGCTATTTAGACAGGTAAATGGACCTTTTAAACCTCGAATTTCAGGGAATGCATTTTCTTCAGGTACAAAAACGTTATCCATCACAATTTCACCTGTAATCGAGGCACGTAAACCGACCTTGCCATGAATGGCAGGCGCAGATAGACCTTCCCAGCCCTTTTCTAAAATGAAGCCTCGAATGTCACCCACATTACCTTCAGCAGAAATCTCTTTTGCCCAAACGACAAATACATCAGCAATTGGACTGTTGGTAATCCACATTTTTGCGCCACTTAAACGGTAACCACCGTCAACTTTTTTAGCACGAGTAATCATACTGCCCGGGTCTGAACCATGGTCAGGTTCAGTCAAACCAAAACAGCCAATGTATTCACCAGTAGCTAGTTTTGGTAAGTACTTTTGCTTTTGTTCTTCAGTACCAAATTCATGAATTGGAACCATCACCAATGAGCTTTGTACACTCGCCATAGAGCGATAGCCCGAGTCGACATATTCAATTTCACGCGCAACCAAACCATAACTCACATAGTTCAAACCCGCGCCGCCATATTGCTCAGGAATGGTTGGCCCCAGTAAGCCAAGCTCTCCCATTTCACGAAAAATAGATGGATCTGTTGTTTCATGACGAAATTGTTCAAGTACACGTGGTTGCAAACGTTCTTGACAATAGGCATGAGCCGCATCACGAATCATGCGCTCATCTGGGCTAAGCTGTTGCTCAATTAAAAATGGGTCTTGCCAGTTAAATTGAACTTTTGCTTTTTTTGTTGTCACCATGTGATTCATCGCATCCTCTGCTTGATTTGATCTTCTTTATTTAACTCGATGTTATGCGTGAAAAATTCAGTAATCAAACGATAAATGTTCATGCAGATATGCAACTTACGCATATTTAAAATAAGAAGGTTTAAATTTAGATATTTAATTCATTGTATTTCATTAAAAATGGCTTATTTTTATACTAAACTCGGATATTTGCATGTAGGTCATATGCTGTTTTGAAATATGATGACAAATAAAAGGATTTATTTATGCGAAGAAGCATCCCATCCATTCAGGGCCTGATTTGCTTTGAAAGTGCAGCAAAACATCTAAGTTATACCTATGCTGCGCAAGAGCTATGCATTACTCAAAGTGCAGTTTCGCGCCAAATTCAGCAGTTAGAAGACTTCTTGGGCGTTGAACTCTTTATACGTACTCGGCATGGTGTTGAACTCACCATTGCTGGTCAACAGTATTTTAAAAGTATTAAACCTTACTTATTAGGCTTAGAGAAATGTACGGCCGATGTGATTTCTCATAAAGGTTTAGGTGGAACATTAAAGTTAGGTGTAGTTCCTACCTTCGCAACGCGATGGTTATTACCCAAGCTCCATCTTTTAAATCAAAAACACCCTGAAATTACGGTTCATTTAGAAACCAGTACCAAGCCCTTTTTATTTAATGACAATATTTTTGATGCTGCGATTTTTGCAGGTACGCAGCAGCAAATTGACCACTGGCCCGGCATACAAGCGCATTATTTAATGGATGAAGAAATTGTACCTGTATGCTCACCAAGACTCATCGAAAAGTATTTTCCAGATGCTGTGATGATTAATGAAAATACCTATGATTTAAGCTCTGAAGATCTGCTGAAAATTCCCCTACTGCAACAAACCACTCGGCCTAGTATTTGGCAAGAATGGTTTCTGACTCATCAGATGCAACACCCGAAACCTTTTGATGGACAACGCCATGAGTTATTTTCAATGCTTGCGGTTGCTGCGAGTCATGACATGGGAATGGCTTTAATTCCACAAATGTTGATTGAGTCTGAACTACAAAAAAAGGAACTGGTGATTGTTTCCAATAAAAAATTAAAAGGCAGCCGAAAGTACTACCTCATCCATTCGAGCCAAGACATCTCACCGACTATTCAAAAATTTGTTGAGTGGATTTACCAAGAGCTAGAACAACTAAAGAGTAATACAAATTAGCTGAGCCACTTTGTGCGATCTATACGCATAAAAAAAGACTGTGATTGATAAGATCACAACCTTTTTAGTTAAGCGTTAATAGCTTTGAAATTAATGTTTCATTAATTGAATATCTGAACCGCTACGTTTCGGGTCAATTAAGATTTTGGCATGCTGTTCAGGGTCACGTAATGCTTCAAATGCACTCGTAACACCTTCTAGGCCAACAACACCGGTAATGAGCGGTGAACAGTTCACTTTACCTTCTGCAATCATGTGTAGCGCATCTCGGAACTCAAGCGGCGTGTATCCCAATACAAACTGAATTTCTAACTCTTTATTAATCGCAAGTGCGGGTTCTATTTTATCACTTTGCATGCACACGCCCACCCCAACAATTCGGGAAAATAAAGGTGCACCTTCAATAATTTGCTGTAAAACGCCCGGTACGCCAACACACTCAAAAATAACAGGGCGTTTTGGCAGAGCGCCTAATTTATCAATCATGCGCCATCCATGCCACCACGGTAAACGAGTCGCTTGTAACTTATCAAACAGTCCCATGCCCATGTTAATGGCATCCGATACATTGCCAAGTAAACCAAACTCTTTCCAGTTGGCAAATGGCGATGTCTCTTTAGGGTCTACCACAATATCCGCACCACATTGCTCGGCAAGCTTACGGCGGTTTGGAGAAAAGTCACTGGCAACTACGGTTTTAACCCCCGCTGCTTTAAGCATTAATATGACACCTAACCCAACAGGACCACAACCAATCACAATCGCAGGTTCACTAGTTTTTACACGACTACGGCGAACAGCATGCAATGCAACTGCCATTGGTTCAGTCATAGCGGCACTATCTGCATCTAGACCATTCGGTACTTCAAACATCAAGCTTGATTGAGCCAATACTTGCTCGGCATAGCCACCCGAAGCATTTGGGGAAAGCCCTGTAGACAAATAACCATGCTGATCTACATTTAAAAGCGGCATTGCACAAACGAGTGTGTCGGCTTTAAATTTATGACGTGTTTTTGGACCGTAGTCTAAAACCTTGCCGCAAAACTCATGTCCTAGTACAAACGGGTCTGTGGACTTCGCTAAACCATTAAACCCTACACGTGCAGCCAAATCATGCATGTGGTCGCAGTGGTGCTGCATATGTAAATCTGAACCACAGATCCCGCATCGCACCACTTCCAATAAAACTTGCCCTTTTGCAGGTGTTAAGTTCGGTTGATCCACTACTTGTAATGTTGCTTGATGACAAAGTACCGACTTCATTTGAGTGCTTCCTATTTCTTCTTTTTCATTTACTTGCCAGAAATAGATTTCTACAGATAAATTAATCGCTTTATCGGTTTGGTCTTTAGCAAGCCTTTCTTCATCTTTACAAGTAAAAGCCAAAATACCAATGACCATTCTTCAGCCAATCTACTCTTGAAGAGTCAACAAAAACAGGCTCAACGAAATTAAAAACAATAAAAATCTTGGTGCTTGTATCTTACACAGACTGCGTTATCTTCTTAGGCCAGAACAATGTCATCAAAATTAAAACTTATACAAATATAGTAAGTTCAAAAAACTCAACTCAACGCTTTTCACAAAAACATAGCAAAACCAAACTTTTATCAGTGGCTCTAAACAGGCATGATGAATTGATGCAAACAGATAAGAAGAAATCTATGATTACAAAAACGCTTCCCCTTACAGATATACACCGTCATCTTGATGGCAACATCCGCATTCAAACTATTTTAGAATTAGGCCAACAATACCATTTAGATTTGCCTGCTTACGACATTGGATCTTTGCGACCACACGTACAAGTGATGGATAACCAACCTGACTTATTAAGTTTTTTATCGAAGCTCGATTGGGGCGTAAAAGTATTAGCCAGTTTAGATGCCTGCAAACGCATTGCTTTTGAAAACATGCAAGATGCAGCACAGCAAGGCCTAGATTATGTAGAACTACGTTTTTCACCGGGTTATATGGGAATGACCCATCAACTTCCACTTGAAGGGGTTGTTGAAGCAGTTATTGCTGGCGTAAAAGAAGGCAGCCAAGCTTACGGGGTAAAAGCGAATTTAATTGGCATTATGAGCCGTACTTTTGGCCAAGAAGCCTGCGAAAAAGAATTAAATGCCCTACTCGCCCATAAAAATGATATTAAAGCGCTGGATCTCGCTGGAGATGAGCTTGGTTTTCCGGGCAATTTATTTATTGAGCACTTTAAAAAAGCACGTGATGCAGGTTGGCACATTACGGTACATGCAGGTGAAGCTGCCGGTCCAGAAAGTATTTGGCAAGCCATTGAAGAATTAGGTGCCGAACGAATTGGACATGGTGTTAAAGCAGTTCAAGATTTAAAACTTCTAGATTATTTGGCAAAACATCAGATTGGTATTGAATCTTGTCTCACCTCAAATATTCAAACCAACACAGTGCCTTCTTTAGCAGAACATCCATTAAAGACTTTTTTAGAACATGGTGTGCTTGCCACCATTAATACAGATGACCCTGCTGTTGAAGGTATTGAAATACAACATGAA
The DNA here is from genome assembly GCF_000582055.1 of Acinetobacter sp. 766875. Taxonomy (NCBI): domain Bacteria; kingdom Pseudomonadati; phylum Pseudomonadota; class Gammaproteobacteria; order Moraxellales; family Moraxellaceae; genus Acinetobacter; species Acinetobacter sp. 766875. Next base: position 161,176 of record NZ_JEXX01000006.1, read on the forward strand.
TATTTAACTGCTGCTCCACTGGCAGGTTTAAGTCCTGAGCAAATTTATACAGCTCAACAAAATGGACTTAAAATCGCATTTTTATCAGAACAAGAAAAAGATGAGTTAAGGCAGAAATATCAATAGCAGAGAACAGAACTTATTTAAACAAGTTCAAATATTGGAGTGTGTATGAATTAAAATTTAAATATATAAAAACAAAAAAATTCCTTCTGTCTGTAAGACTAGAAGAAATTATTTTCAATATTTGGGATATTTTAGAAAGCTTGAACGCTTTTAAATATGGTCGGAGCAGTAGGATTCGAACCTACGACCCCCTGGTCCCAAACCAGGTGCACTACCAGGCTGTGCTATGCTCCGAAATTGGGGTGAATGACGGGATTCGAACCCGCGACAACTGGAATCACAATCCAGGGCTCTACCAACTGAGCTACATCCACCATCAAATAAGTTCTATGTACCAAGCTACCGAATGGCGCGCCTGACAGGATTCGAACCTGTGACCATCCGCTTAGAAGGCGGATGCTCTATCCAACTGAGCTACAGGCGCTTAACCGATGATGCTTATCATGCGATACTTCGCCGATCTTAAAATATTCTTTTAAGTGGTCGGAGCAGTAGGATTCGAACCTACGACCCCCTGGTCCCAAACCAGGTGCACTACCAGGCTGTGCTATGCTCCGATCTATCTCAGCTTTTGCTGTATCGCACATCGTGCGGTACGGTGTGCATTCTAGGCGCGACGCCCTCAGACGTCAACACCTATTGTCAAAAAAAGTTAAAAATCCTTATCAAATGTATATTTAACAAGCATTTTGAGGCTTTTTAACGTTTTAACGATGCACTAAAGGCTAACATTCGATCTAAAGGCATTTTGGCACGTTCAGCTAGCGCTGGATCAACGTGTATTTCTTGATCGCCTTTTTGTAAAACTTCTAAAATTCCGTCGAGTTCATTCATTGCCATCCACGGACAATGAGCACATGAACGACAAGTTGCTCCCTCACCCGCTGTTGGAGCTTCAACTAAAATCTTATCTGGTACTGCTTGCTGCATTTTGTAGAAAATACCACGGTCAGTTGCCACAATGAGTCTTTCATTTGGCAAAGTCTGTGCAGCTTTAATGAGTTGAGAAGTACTACCTACCGCATCGGCAATTTCTACTACCGACTCTGGTGACTCTGGATGTACCAATACAGCCGCATCTGGATACAATGCTTTCATGTTGGCAATGCCACGTGCACGGAATTCTTCATGCACAATACATGCGCCATCCCAAAGCAACATATCTGCACCAGTTTTCTTTTGAATATAGCGACCTAAGTGCTGATCTGGTGCCCAAATAATTTTTTCGCCCAAGCTGTCTAGGTGCTCAACAATTTCAACTGCACAGCTGGAAGTCACTACCCAATCCGCACGTGCTTTAACAGCAGCCGATGTGTTGGCATAAACCACTACGGTGTGGTCAGGGTGTTGATCACAAAATGCTGTGAACTCATCGACTGGACAACCTAAGTCAAGTGAACAGGTTGCTTCAAGTGTCGGCATCAGGATTGTTTTTTCAGGAGACAGAATTTTAGCTGTTTCCCCCATAAACTTAACACCAGCCACAACCAGTGTAGAGGCTGCATGATCTCGTCCAAAACGGGCCATTTCTAAAGAGTCAGAAACGCATCCACCTGTTTTTTCTGCAAGTTCTTGTACATCAGGATCGCAATAGTAGTGAGCAACAAGGACAGCATCACGTTTTTTGAGCTCTGCTTCGATCTGTGCAAACTTTTGTTGTTTTGCTTCTTCACTTAGGCGGTTGTCTTTTGGTTCACCTAAACGGTCTAAATGCGCTTGTACAATGTTTTTTGCATCGTTGGCAATTAAAGTCGCATCACTCATAAAACGTCTTCTCTATCCTTCATGCTGGCATACCTGCTCGCATATAACGTTACTGCTTAAATGATTTACTAGATTGAATCATTTAATATCAAAAGATGGGGCTAATAAAAAAGCCTCTTTGTCGAGGCTTGATTATAACTGAATATTTACGAACGGTAATCTGCATTAATCTTGACGTAGTCGTAAGATAAATCGCATGTGTAGACTGTGTCCTTGGCCTGACCGCGACCTAAATCAACGCGAATGGTAATTTCGGTTTGTGCCATAACGCGCGCACCCGCTTCTTCGGTATAGTCCTCGGCTGCACCACCATCTTTACAGATTTGAACGTCATCTAACCACACCTGAATTTTAGACACGTCTAAGTCTTTAACTCCTGCATAGCCAATCGCCGCTAAAATACGTCCCCAGTTCGGGTCAGATGCAAACAGTGCAGTTTTAACGAGTGGTGAATGCGCAATGCTATACGCAATGTCACAACACTCTTGAATGTTACCGCCACCCTCTACCGCAACAGTAATGAACTTGGTCGCACCTTCGCCATCACGTATAATTAACTGTGCTAAACGGTTCATGACACGAGCAAGCACTTCTAATACTTTTGCGTAGCGCGCATCGCTGTCTGATGTAATTTCAGTGCCACCAGCCTGACCAGTCGCCACAAAAATACAAGAGTCATTTGTTGAAGTATCGCCATCAATGGTAATACGGTTAAATGAATGCTCAACCGTTGTCTTTAATAGCTTTTGGACTAAATCACGGCTAATAGGCGCATCTGTAGCCACAAAGCTCAACATGGTTGCCATGTTTGGACGGATCATGCCTGCACCTTTACTAATACCGGTCATGGTATAAGTAATGCCATCAAGTTCAAATTGTTCAGATGCACCTTTAGGAACTGTATCTGTCGTCATAATGCCAGTTGCTGCATCATTCCAAGCAGCATCTTGTACGCTATTTAATGCAGGTTGAAGACCAGCAAGTAAACGTTCCATTGGAAGCTGCTCACCGATCACCCCTGTAGAAAACGGAAGTACTTCAAAACTGTTCACACCAGCAAGCTCAGCTAACTTCGCGCAAGTAGCTTGAGCATTTTTTAAGCCTGTAGGTCCAGTACCCGCATTGGCATTACCTGTATTAATTACTAAATAACGAGGATTGCCTTGGGCAAGATGCGCTTTAGAGACATGAACAGGTGCTGCACAGAAGGCGTTTTGAGTAAATACACCCGCAACATTTGAACCTTCTGCAAACTCAAAAATGACTAAATCTCGTCGGTTTTGGTAACGTACATATGCTTCTGTTGAGCCAATTTTTACACCTTTTACCACATGCATTTGTGGCATTGTTACGTCGCCGACAGCCATTTTTAGAACATCCAGAGTTTGTTATGAAAAGATCAATATTTCAGAAAATAGCGAGGTCATAAAACCCGCTTTATATGAAATATCAGTATTGACAGCTTATTAGAAAAGCCTGAAAAAATCGAGCGCTAAAAATAGCTTATTTTTGCTCTAATTTTAATAAAATATCTTTCTTATCAAGACCACCAGCAAAACCCACTAAAGCGCCACCCGCGCCAATGACTCGGTGACAAGGTGCAATAATCGAAATTGGGTTTTTACCATTGGCAGCCCCTACTGCTCGCACTGCTTTTTCATTTCCAATTTGAACAGCAATTTCTTTATAACTTCTTGTTTCGCCATAAGGAATGCTGAGTAATGCGGTCCACACCTGTTTTTGGAATGCTGTACCTTCAAAATCTAATGGCAATGTAAATTCACGGCGTTTGCCTTCAAAGTATTCTTTTAACTGTTGCTCAGTTTTTAATAAAACTGGATGCTCAGCTTGTTCGACCAGCTCTGCCAGTCGAACACGTTTTGGATTTTCATTGTCCCAAAGTACTGCCACTAAAGCATTTTCATTCGCAACTAGTTTTAATTGCCCAACAGGCGAATTGATATACTTATAAGACAGCAACATACTTTATCCCTTTAAGATGGAGACGAAATTTTCATTAGAACCAGTCCCGATACAATCAGTACAGCGGCAATCATTCTCATTGCACCAATAGGTTCATTGAGAAAAAATATACCCACTAAAAATGATCCAATTGCACCTATGCCTGTCCAAACCGTATAAGCAGTACCAAGGGGTAAAGTTTTCATTGATATTGAAAGCAGAACCACACTCAAAATCATAAAAACTACGGTAATAACACTAGGGGTTAAACGTGTAAAACCTTCAGACATTTTCATAGAATATGCCCAAATGATTTCAAATACACCTGCTAAAATTAAAATAGCCCAAGCCATAACATTCACTAATTTTTATAGTGTCAGGTCGTCCCGACATGATTACCCATTATGGGGGAGGTCGTTCCTCCTTATGTGAAGACTCAGTTTACTTTAAAATAAAAAATGAAGGCAAACCCGAATTCAAGCTTGCCTTTATCAGAAAATATTATTCATTTTTGAGTTGTAGTATTTTCCGAGCACCATTTAAAACAAACAAAACAATAATCAATCCAATAATTAAATCAGGATAACGAGAGCCAGTGATTGCAACTAATATTCCCGCAATAATGACACCTAAGTTTACGATGACATCATTGGCAGAGAATATATAACTCGCCTTCATATGTGCCCCACTCTCCTTATGATCTCTCATTAAATAAAGACAACTAACATTGGCTGCAAGCGCTAAACCACCAATTAAAATCATGAGAATTGAAACAGGTTCACTGCCGTATATAAAACGACGTAATACATCAACTAACACAATCATGGCTAAGCCAAACTGAAACCATCCGGAAATATGTGCAGCCTTTAATTGAGCATTGAGGTTTTTACCTACCACAAATAAAGCAATTCCATAAATTGCCGCATCGGCAAACATATCGAGTGAGTCAGCAATTAATCCTGTTGATGACGCAATGATGCCTGCCATAAATTCGATAAAAAACATCACTGCATTAATAAGTAACAACCATTGTAAAACCTGTTTTTGTGCTGCATTGGCTGAAGAGCTAACACGTACCTTTTTAGGCTTTTCAACGGGTTCATAGTGAGGTTGAGTTTGCTGTAACTCTGCCCCTAAACCTAGGCGTTGCAGACTTTGGGTAATTTTTTCAGCTTCTGTACTGTGATACACCGCTAAATGCCGAGCAGGCAAATCAAATTCAAGTTCTTGAATATGGCCAGCATAAGGTGCTAACGCCATTCGCACCATCTGCTCTTCTGCTGCACAATCCATGTGAGGAATATGGTAATAACTCACCCATTGGATTTTATTTGCCATAGGTTCACTCGGCATAGAATATTCCTGAGTTGCTACGCTTGAACACCCACAGCTTGAGCAGCTTTTATTTACATTTATTTGATTCTCTTGTTTTTCTAAAGCCATCTTTGCACCATAACTGACACAAAAAACAATGCCATTAGTATAAACTAACGGCATGTCATTAAGCTTACTTTTTGTTCGGCAATTAAAATTTAAGTGTTAAACCTGCACCATAATACCAACCATTTTCAGAGTCGGTTCCAGTTTGCCAAGCAGTTTGTTTTAAACCTTTTTCATAACCATAACCGACATCAACAAATGGCATGACCTTTTTATTGATTTCATAACGGGTTTGAAAACCTGCCTGTAAACTCGATAATCCCGTTTTACTGGCATAGCGAGATTCATCTTGCAAAACAACGTTTGCTTTTAAATAGGGCTTACCAATCAACTTTTGGGTAAAGAGTAAGTCCCTTTCAGTCTCTAGGCTCAACTTCCATAACTGATCTTCACCTGCATAAATATAAGCATCGGTTTCAAAAAAGTAAGGCGCCATGCCATGTAAACCCACTACACCAGCCCAACGTTCTTGCTTTTCGTCTTCCCGTTGTAAACGTTCATAGTTTACCCCAGCCTGTACATCCCAATAATCAGCTATATTGCGGCTATAAAGTACTGAACCGCCATAATTGGCATCTTCCGACTCGGCCTTTTCAACATGGGCTTTAATGAACAATTTATTTTCATCCGTTCCCACCCAGCTTTCCAATTCAGAAGAAAAACTGCCTTCCCCCTCTTCATTTTGAGTCCAGCCAGTATCAAGCTTAGTTGCTTGATAAACCTGTCCACCATGTTCGCGTAAATGATCGTGTGTTAAAGGTTCTTGAGCAAAAGTAAATACAGATATACCCGAGAAAGCACCGCAACAGATCATTTGAGAAAATAACTTAGTGATGCGCATGACTAGCTCCTTTCTCATTTTCAGATTGAACAGGTGGCTGTGATTGAGCTGGTTGTTGGCTGTCATTTACTTGAGCAACAATCAACTTATTCATCATTCCCGCACTCATGTGATAGAGCAAATGACAATGAATCGCCCATTCTCCCAAAGCATCGGCTGTCAATAACGCAGTAACGGTTTTTCCGGGTGGAATAATAACGGTATGTTTATTTGGTAGGTTTTCAGCTTGTTGACCATTTTCCAATTGCATAAACATGCCATGTAAATGCATTGGATGAGCCATCATGCTGTCATTTATAAACTTCAAGCGAATACGTTCGCCATATTTAACTTGTAATGGTTCAGCTTCGTTAAATTTCTTACCATTAATAGTCCAGATATAACGTTCCATGTTGCCCCCTAAACGAATGACTAATTCACGCTCGGGCGCACGAGTATCTGGCTGCGGTGTTAAAGACTGCAAATCACTATATTGCAGTGCTTTCATACCTGCTGGTGTTGAAGCATTTGCCCAGCCATAAACTGGTTCATCCTTTTTAGGCTTATTCTTAGATTGAGATGGCATCTCATGATTCATATTCATCATAGCGTGATCATGTTCGCTAGATGACATAGTCTGCATATCCTGATTCATTTCAGGCATGGCCGATATGTCATGCTTCATGTGCATTATAGAATGGTCATGTCCGTCAGATGACATATCTTTCATGTCATGGTCCATTTTCATCATTGTGTGATCATGATTAGCCTGACTCGTCTCTTTTTTCATCTCAGGCATAGCCGACATGTCATGTTGCATAGTCATTTGATGGCCAGCATGTTGATCGCTTTTACCCCCATGACTCATACCCATATCGTCCATGGTTAATAAAGCACGTGGGCGTGATGCTGGGATTTGAACCGGTCCTACAGCTTGGGTATTTTCATCATGCAGGGTACCAATGGCAAAACCACTGCGGTCAATAGACTCAGCTTCAATCTGATAATTTGCTTGTTTAGGTTCTACAATGACATCGTAGGTTTCGGCTGTACCAATACGAAACTCATCAATTGCAACAGGTTTAACTAGCTGTCCATCTGCACTCACGACAGTCATTTTTAAATTTGGAATTCTGACATCAAAAAAAGACATAGCTGATGCATTAATAAATCGCAATCGAACCTTATCGCCCGCTTTAAAATTACCTGTCCAGTTTTGCTCTGGTGTCTTGCCGTTAACTAAGAAGGTATAACCCGTCACATCAGACATATCGGTTTTTAACATCCGCATCTGATTCCACATCGAACGATCTTGCCAAGTTGCTTTTAAGCCCTGTGTTTTCACTTGCTTCCAAACATCAGATACGGTTTCACGGCGGTTCTGATAATACTCAGCAGATTTCTTCAAATTCTTTAAAATACTATCGCTAGAAGACTGATGAAAATCTGAAAGCATCACCACATAATCACGGTCAGTTTTTTCATGAGCAGCTACGGGTATTTTTCCTTTTGGATAAATCACGAGTGGTCCATATAAACCATCTTGTTCTTGGCCTTTACTGTGGGCGTGATACCAATATGTGCCATTTTGTTTCACCTTAAAACGGTAAACAAAATCTCCGTTTGGCGCGATTCCTTTAAAACCATTGAAACCGGGCACACCATCCATTAACCCAGGTAGTAATAAGCCATGCCAATGTAAAGAGGTATCTTGATTCTTTAATTGGTTATGAACATGAATAACAGCCTCATCCCCTTCCTCAAACTCAAGAAGTGGGGCTGTAAACTTGCCATTTACGGTAATTCGTTTAAGGGGTTTGCCCGTAACATTGACCTGTTGTTCATTAATATTAAGGTGATATTCCTTAATTGCCGCAAGGGTCCATGGTGAAACCAATAGACCAAATACAGCGACGAGGCTGCTAATTGTTTTATGAGACATTGCTGTAATCCTTTTAACTAAAAAAATAAGTAAGAAAGGATTAAGCTTTTGGTGGACGTAAGATTTCTTGCCAGTATCCAGCTAAATGCTGTGCCTGATAAATACTACTAAATTGAGATGAAATAGGAACAAATGATGTTTCAATATCTGGTACAGCTTGCTGTAAAGCCAGATTCACCATTTGACAATGCACTGGGTTACAGTCTTGACAGTGTTCACCATGTTGATGAGAAACTTTAACCATAGATTGATGACACATCGCCTGATCATCAGCTTGAACATGCATAGTGTGATGTGTCATTTGCTTACTATGGCATGGCATTGTATGAAGATCATGCTGCATAGGCATCTGAGCAACAGACACGCCACTCCACCCAATGACCAAAGTCATTAGGAACACAAACCAAGCATACTTGCGTAAGTGTTGCAGCGTCATCATTTATTGCCTTGAGCAATCCATTTATCTATGGGGTACAAGCATAACCAAGTTTTAAAACAGATACAATTTTACATCTTAATTGATTGTTTTTATGGTCATTAAGCAAACGGAGGTTGATGCTGAAGAACTAAATCAATCACTTCTAGTGCACCTTCTCGTTCATTACTTAGTGTTGTATAAGGTGCTACTGCTTTTAAAGCTTCAATAGCATTTTCAACCGCAAACCCATAACCTGCTGCTTTGATCATCTGGATATCATTATTGTTATCGCCAATCGCAACCACTTGATTGGCTTCAATCTGCCATTTTTGTAGTAATAGTTTCAAACCATGCGCTTTATGTTGATCTGGAAGGATCAAATCAATAAAACCAAAGCCACTAGAAACAGGCACTAAAACCTTATCTGCTACGAAGCTTTGCTTCTGAAAATGTTCAAAAATTGCAAAACTTTCGTTTTCCTGAGCAGTAAAAGTAATTTTACACACCAGATCATCTAACGCATAAAAGTCATCGATAACTGTCAGCTTCTCAAAATATCGAGCGACTTTAGCGTAGTCCTCTGCATTCATACTCCTATGTGCATAAGCACTCTGTTTCCCACAGATCACCATGGTCGAGGTATACGCAGGGTCAATCGCTTTTAGAATCTTATCAAACTGTTCTTTGCTTAAATGAGCAAAAGCGAGTTCTTGCCCTGCATCTACAACATGTGCCCCATTTTCTGCAATGAAAGCAATTTCATGATTAATTTCTGGAAAATAAGTAACAAGCTTTGCAAGTTGGTTACCACTGGCCACCACAAAATGAATATTATTTTGTTTTAGTTGTTCATACTGTTTTAAAAAACGTGCTTTGTTGTACTGCTTCTTAGAATTAAGAAAAGTCCCATCCATATCTACCGCTAAAATTTTTACTGTCATTAATGATCTAGGTCTCTTACTAAAATCTTATTAAATCAAATTTAGCTTTACTTTTCATGACACTTTTACAGTTTTCTATCTATTATGTTTTAAAAGTTTTACACAGCTCCATCTCATTTTTTGCACAGGTCATTTTTTAGCAAAGCTTAATAAAAAAACAGACAATAAAATATCCAATACGTATAAAAAAAGAACGCCAAAGCGTTCTTTTTTCATATATTTTGTGTAGAGAGTAAACGGTTGATCTCTTTTTTGTTTATTTTACCAACATTTTATCCATACGGTTATCAACACAGTTATCCATAAAGTTATAAACAAAGTTATCCACAAGTTTACTCTCAGCTTAATAAGCTTTTTTAAACGCTCACAGTACCAACTCTAGCAAGCTCTGCACGCATTTGATCAATTACAACTTTATAATCTGGTTGACCAAAAATTGCTGAACCAGCAACAAACATATCTGCACCCGCTTCTGCAATTTCACGAATATTTGCTGGGCCAACCCCACCGTCAACTTCTAAACGGATATCACGGCCACTTGCATCGATAATTTTGCGCGCTGCACGTAATTTTTCTAAAGTCATTGGAATGAACTTTTGTCCACCAAAGCCAGGGTTTACACTCATTATTAAAATTTGGTCAACTTTATCAAGCACATAATCTAAATGGTGTAACGGCGTTGCTGGGTTAAAGACTAAACCTGCTTTAGCACCACCAGACTTAATCAGCTGTAATGAACGATCAATGTGGTGAGATGCTTCTGGGTGGAAAGTAATAATATCAGCGCCTGCTTCTAGGAAATCACCAATAATACGGTCAACTGGAGACACCATTAAATGCACATCAATTGGAGCTTTAACACCATAGTTTTTTAGAGCCTTACATACACCAGCACCAAAAGTTAAGTTTGGAACATAGTGATTATCCATCACGTCAAAATGCACTACATCTGCACCTGCAGCTAACACTTTGTCTACATCTTCGCCTAAACGAGCAAAATCGGCAGATAAAATAGAAGGAGCAATCAAATAAGGCTTGGACATAGGTGGATGACCTGGCTAGAAGTTTAAGGAGAGGCTAGAAATTATAACAAAAAAGAACCTACTTAGCCCGCCCTTCCTTATTTAAATGACAACATTTCAAACTTGCAACGTAACGTTGCTACTATAGAATGCCAAGTGCCAAACGAATTTGTTAAGGTACATTAAACCAATGTGAGGATTGATAATGAAAAGTACGACTCATCTATTAACAAACGATGGAAAACGCATTGCAAAACGTCTAGTTAATCATTGGAAACATAAGTTTGAAGTACAAGAAACTGAGCAAGATTTTAAAATCTTAATGCCTACAGCAACCATTACGCTTGCACCAGAAACAGAGCAATTAAATGTTGCTATTGATAGCCAGTTAGATGACCATGACCACTTGGAAAAAGTTGTCCTTGATCATCTAAACCGTATGGCTCAACAAGAATTTCAGGTGGAATGGCAGCACTAATTATTAGCCAGCGACTTTTTCCAACTGGATTGCATGAAACTGCAAATGCTCATCCATAAAGGTCTGGATAAAATAATAGCCATGATCATAGCCCGCATGTTGTCTTAAAGTTAAAGGCTGTCCTGCCTTTAAACATGCTTGCTTAAATTTTTCAGGGTGAAGTTGTTCATAAAATTGATCATCCAATCCCTGATCCACCAAAATTTCGCTAAAAACTGCACCATTTTTTAAGACTAAAGCTGTGGCATCATGGTCCAACCAGCTCTCACGATCTGCACCTAAATAATGGCTAAATGCTTTTTCACCCCATGCACAATCAGTTGGTGCACAGATCGGTGCAAAAGCAGAGACTGACTTAAATTTCTCTGGATATTTAAAAGCCAAAGTTAATGCACCATGACCGCCCATCGAATGTCCAAAGACACCAACTTGCTGAGCATTTACTGGAAAACTTTTTAAAATGAGTGGATATAACTCATCAATTAAATAGCTTTCCATCTGATAGTGTTCAGACCAAGGCGCTTGCGTAGCATTGATATAAAAACCTGCACCTTGTCCTAGATCCCAATTGTCACCAGCTGTTACCTGTTCACCACGAGGTGAAGTATCAGGCGTAATCAATATAAGACTAAGCTGAGCTGCCATATGCTGTGCATGTGCTTTAATGGCAAAGGTTTCCTCAGTACACGTTAAACCCGCCAAGTAAAACAATGTAGAACATGGTTTACCTTCTAATGCAGCAGGTGGCAAATAGATACCAAACTTAGTAGACCCTTTTAATAATTGAGAATCCAACTGGTAGATACGCTGCTCACCTTCAAAGCAGCGGTTTTTTTGCAGGAGTTGCATCGTTTTTAGCCTCTGTTTGTGTTTGAGCAATATTTACACTACCTGTACTTTGCTGCGGGAAAAGATATTTTTCCAACTGAGGTAGCATAAGTTCCATATTCTTACCAATCATCCATTGCGGCTCTGAAGGGTCTACACCTTGAGCTACTTCCCATTTGGTCACGGTTTGCTTGGCAGCATTAAACGAATCTTTCATTGAAGATTGCTCTCGCATTGCCAAGTCAAAGAAAGCTCGTCCAAAATAAGTATAGTCAGCTTCGTTATTACATCCAAAAGAGGTTTTGTCTGCCGCAGATGCAGTAATAATTAAAGTATCTGGTGACTGTAAAGCAGGAATAAAACTTCCTGAATAACAAGCAGAAATGACAATCACACGCCAACGAATACCAGCTTTATCGAGTGTTTCACGTAACCATTTCGGATCGACTTGCCCCAAATCTAGAGGTGCATTTTCAATTTCAAAATGGTTTTGTTCACCGTGCGATGTCATGTATAAGAACAGCACATCACTATCACGGTTCATTTGTTGGCCCATACGGCGTAGAGCCAACTCTATACTGGTTTTAGATGCAATCGGGATTTCAGTTCGAGTATCTGGGTTATTGACCAGCATCATTGAACGCCCAACTGTACCGAAACGTGTATCGAATTGTTCTTTAATACGGACCACTTCCGACTTGAAAACGTCTTGGTAACTATCGCCCGCCACACCCAAGAAATACCAATGGCTTTTAGCCACTTCACCATATTGAACCTGTTCTAAGGCATCATGAAGTAACTTGCTTTGTGCATAAAAAGCATCTTCGGCAAACGTAGGTGGAGAGTCTTCTACTTTCCAAATAGGCTGATCTTTTACAGAAAGCTGCCAGACCACCATGGTCGCAATAGTTGCAACCATAACCAATGCCCGCTCCCACCACGGCCACTTGAGCTCACGTGAGAAAACCCAAATGACAGCTAAACTTTGCCATACAAAAAGTGCCACAAATAGGCTTGGTAAAATACCGTTATAAATAGCATCGGGAATAAAGTTTAGGTAACCGTTAGAACCCAAATATTGAATTAAACATTGGATTAATAAAATATTGGTATCTAGAACCAGCCAAAGCAAAGCTGGAACTAACATTAGACGCGGCTGATTAATACGCTGTGATAGAAAAATACCAACAATAAGCGCAATAAAAGGCCAGAGCGCGTATCCAATTAAGCCTTGCGAGTTAAAGTCACCCGTTTGACCGGCAACAAGCCAGCTATAAAGCGAGTTGGTACATCCGCCTAATATTCCCCAAACAATAAGCTGAAGAATAGAGGGATGTACGATCTGTAAGGAACGTCTTGACCCCAAAAATAACCACATTCCGGCAAGCTGGTTACTTTTAAAATCATGCCAAAAGTTAATGGAAGGTTTGAGATCAATCATAAAAAGGTTTCAAAAATTTCGTTTTTGTCAGGCACCATAAGTGTATGCCTGCTAAGAATTTTAGCAATCATGCTTTTGAACTATATCACATATATTTGTGCATTATTCAAGCAATAAAACTTAACCTTACATAAGCTTACTGAAAGTAAGCATCAAAACGACAAGCATCCCCCTGCCACTGATGGGCTGGCTCTTGATTTGCTAAAAAAACAGCATGTCTTGGACGTTTCACAATCACTCGCTTGGCAACTTTCTGAGCCAACTCAAGCAAATTATCGCCTAAATCCATTTCTCCATGTTCTGGTAAAAGTAAATGCAAAAGCTGCATTTGCTTTTTGACTTGGGCTTGTTTTTTAATCGCTTGTTGGTTCTGGTCGCGCTGTGGGAACATCGGGTCAAGGTAAACCACATCAACCGTTTTTGCTTCTTGATGTAATTCCTGTAAATAGCTTGCAGAGTCAGCAAAGATCAGTTGAATACGTTCCATAAATTGATTTAAAAATGGATCGTGCAGTGCTTGAGCTTTTGAATCTTCAAGTAAAGTAAATAAAATCGGATGGCGTTCAACAAGCTGAATTTGAGCACCTAAATACGCCATAAGTAAGCTGTCATGGCCTAAACCCGCTGTTGCGTCTACAAGTACTGGTTTTTCACCCAACTGACAAGCTCGAGCAATCATCTCTGATTTAAGACTTGCACGTTTTAAACGCGGAATTTCAGCTTTCCAGTCAGGCTGCATTTTCATGCCATTTGCAGATAACCAAAGTCCGTTTTCATCTACACAAAGCGCTAAGTCAGGGTTTAAACGTAAAAAACGAGCATTAAGCTTTTCAATCGGCTGTAAATCGGCAGTCACACCTCTAGAACAAAGCACAGCTTGGTAGTGCTGTGCTTGCTCTTGAAAATCTACTTCAAAATATATATGCATGAGTAGTGCCTTTACTTTGCTTTACCCTGATCCGCTATTTTTTTCCACGCATCATCACGCAAGTAAACCGGTAAAGCATGTTCTGCATCAACCCACTGCTTTTGCGTGGCATAGACACGTGCAATCGAAGCAATGTCTTGTGCAGTGGCAGTGATTGTTTGATGCTCTGCATCGGCTTGAAGAAGCTTAGCACCTGAACCAATTAAGCAATGCTTTGCATAAGCAGCCGCTTGCTCGTAGTTCATTAATTTTTCTTCATCGATACACTGCATGATGCCTTGCTCATCTAGAACAAAACTTGCAATGTAAACTTCGTTCATACGTGCATCGAGTACCGCAGTCACCTGTTCTAAACCTTCAAGTCGGTAAGCCGCCTGTGCGAGAGCTTGTAACGTAGAAACTGGAACCACTGGTAAATCTTGTGACCAAGCTAATGCCTGAGCAACAGCAGCATTAATTCGAACACCACTAAAAGAACCTGGCCCTCGACTAAAGGCAATTGCATCTAAACCAGCTACGTCAAGTTCGGTTTGTTGCAACCCTTGCTCAATCATTGGCAGAATGGTCTGGGTTTGTGCTTTCGCTCGCGTATCGAGTTGGAAAAAGAGTTCTTGGGTTTCATCGATTAATGAAATGGAACATTGCTCGTTTGCAGTTTCCAACGCCAGCAGTTTCATGCACAACCTTAGTATTCAATCAGATTAAAAACGGAAGTAATGATACCCCACTCAGCCCTGTTAGGCGAGTTGTTCCTATCTAAATAAAAATGCCAAGCGAGTGCTTGGCATAGAAAATATCTTACTAAAATTTTAAAAGTGAAATTCTTTCAAATCGGCATAGCTTTTAAAGTGTTCAGCATAATGTAGTGCGCTCAAACGTATTTTTGCCGCGCCATCTTCATCCAAAGTTTTCACAATTTTTCCTGGTGAACCCATCACTACTGAGTTATCTGGAATCACTTTACCTTCTGGTATTAAAGCATTAGCACCGATAATACAATTTTTACCAATCACAGCCCGATTTAAAATGACGGCGTTCATACCAATCAGGCTATTATCACCAATTGTACAACCATGCAGCATGACTTTATGTCCGACCGTGACATATTCACCAATATTTAGCTCAAGTCCAGCATCAGTATGTAATACCGAATTTTCTTGAATATTAGAAAAATTACCAATGCGCACTATACAATTATCGGCACGTACTACAGCACCAAACCAAATACTGACCTGACGGCCTAATTCTACTTGTCCAATAAGCGTTGCGGTTGGAGCAACCCAGCCATCCCATGGCTCATGTAAGGCTTTTGGATGCTGTCCTTGATAGCTATACATCATAATTTATCAGTCCTGATCTTTATTTTTTATGAGAAAATTTTGGCATTCCAAACGTTGGTGAGTTCAGTAGAAATGGCCACTCTTTTTGGTAGCCTAAACCATATTTAAATAAGGCAATTAACATCCGCGCTGTGAGTCCCCAAATAATTTCATTATCAATCTGCAAGCTTGGGAAGTATAAAGATTGATGAGCATATCGAACTTCATATGGCGTCGGACGCGTCTCTATAAGTTGCTGTAAAGGCACAAAGAAAATTCGATCAATTTCGGTGGGCTGAGGAATTAAAGTTCCCTCAGGAGGAATAAGCCCAACAATCGGTTTTACAGACAAGCCACTTCTTGCACGTTGCATAGGCAGATCACCTAGCAACTGTACATCAAACGGATTTAAAGCCGTCTCTTCTTGAGCCTCTCTTAGCGCTACAACAATATTACTTGTATCACTAGGGTCACGTTTGCCACCCGGAAAAGAAACCTCCCCCGCATGGTTGTTCATATGTATTGAACGGCGTGTAAGCAGTACCTTAGGATTATTTTCATTTGTAATCGCAATCAGTACTGCAGCTTGTGCTTCTTGTATGCGGGTGGAAAAGCGCAATCTTTGCTGTAACTTTTGTGTTAGCAAGTGCTCTTCCATACCATTCACCTATTATTCTGTCTCTCTTTGCATCATATCTGAAAATCAAACTTAGGGAATAGAGTTGATGCGTAAGTCTAAAAATTCAGTTATGCTGAGGCATCTCTATACTCGATGATAATTATGAGTTTCTGTGTAGCGTGTGGGCATAAAACCGAACAAAAAATTCCTTTAGGTGATCATAAAGTACGCCGTGTTTGTACTCATTGTGGAAATATTCATTATGAAAACCCCAAAGTAATCTGCGGTGCCTTAGCGTTATGGGAAGATAAAGTACTCCTCTGCCGTCGTGCAATTGAACCTCGTTATGGCTTATGGACTTTGCCCGCTGGTTATATGGAGTTGTTCGAAACCATGGAACAAGGTGCGGCGCGAGAAACTCGTGAAGAGGCAGAAGCCGAAATTGAAATAGAACAACTTTACTGTATGTACAATATTCCTCGTATTGGTCAAATTTATGTACTTTTCAAAGCCCAGCTAAAAGATGGACTTTTTGGTGCGGGTGAAGAAAGCATAGAGAGCCGATTATTCGAAGAGCATGAGATTCCATGGGGTGAACTTGCCTTTCCGAGTGTCGAACACACACTCAGACATTATTTTGAAGATCGTAAAAAACAAGTTTTTCCAACGCACCTAGAAACACTAGGAACTCGTTTAGACCATACAGGTTAATTTATTTAATAAAAAAAGACCGCTTTCACGGTCTTTTTTTATGGTTTTTATTTTGTCTTAATTTGATAACAATCAGCCGTTCTAATCGTTATCGTTCCACTCATTCGCTCAGCTAAAGCTTTATCCTCTTCTGTAGGAGCTGGGCTGACATCCTTAATATTATTATAGACTCGTTGATAGAAGGCATATGGATTTAACCATGAAACTGTCTTGTTATCATAAGTTGTAAGGTTAATACCATTTAACTGCCCTTGTAATAAGTTGGCAACGTTAATTTTTGCCCCACTTACAATCAGTGTTTGACTACCAGTTGCAGTAGTACCTTGAACAACATTCGAATTTAAACCAGCCAAAATACCATTGAGATTACCGAGCTTCGGTTCAGCAAAAATCATTTTTACTGTAATTGATTTGTCATTTGAAGAAGACTCTGTACCACCGGTTGTCCCTATGCGGTACTGTTGAACGCCATTGTTATCAATTAAAGTATTATCTGAAACCACACCGCACTGACCAGACATATCCGTTGCTGTTGCATTAGGTTTAATATCAGTACGAATATCACCATTTTCATCAATCACAATACCTAAATCGATTGGTGAAATTCCAGCAGTATCAAATTTAATATTTAAAGTACCATATAACGGGAAAATATAAGTTTGCCCTGAGCTCACATTTTTTGAAGTTCTAAAGATATCTTTTGCAAGATAACTTGCTGGAGTTACTTTATAGATGTCTAGTGAACCATTATAGTTTTGATTACCTATACTCTGGCGCCATAACGCATATTGTTGAGGATTTGGTGTTTTACTATTTGTTGCACCTAAATAAAGACTTTCGCGACCAGCAATAAATGAATCATTTAATAATTTACCTTGATAAATCAGTAAATCTTCAGCGCTATTAGCTGAAGCTTTTAAATGGAATGGTTGCGTCGATTTAATCTCAGCTTGTAATGGATCGAGCCATGTGGTTTGAGCATTCGCTGTAAGTTGAGCTGGCTTAGATTTAGTCAATACTTCCATTACTGCTGTAACTGTTGAGTTACTTGTAGTAGTACTTGTACCTTTCCACTGTAAGCCGTAACCAAATGTATAACCTTGACGATCTGAGAGTAAAAATAAATTGCCTATTACGTGTTGGGTATTAGCAGCATTTTTTGGACAATCCGCTAAATTAGCTAAATTACATCCATAAAAATTTTCTGAAATTAAGTTTGGTTGAGCTAAGGTCAAGTAATCTGACTGATATAAACCTACCAAACTCAAATGAGCCAATTGAGTTACTAAAGCAAAAGCCTGATTATCATCAATTTGGCTAACATCTAACCAAGGTTTCAAGATACTGGCGTATGTTCCACTTTGCCATTCAGCAGCAGTAATATTTTGAAGTACTACATTTAGCGTATTTTTCTTATCTTCGGTAAATAGTGTAGGTTGTATATCTCCCACTACATTATCACCACGCTCTAAACCAACGCTTTGAAAGAGTTTAACCAAGGCCATTGCTACACGGATGGTTGGATCATTTTGACTTAATGAAGCAGGTGCTACACCTGTTAAAGCCGTAGCCATATCCATAACTTTCAAACGTGGCGGAACGACCACCTTAATCTTTGAAATATTATCTAATTGAACAGAACCTAAATCGATCTTTGTTTTAGTTTGAGTGCCTTGTAAAAAGAAATTTGCTGTATCACCAAGTTTACATGTACCAACCACACTGTTTCCTGAAGCTTTAGTAACAAAACTCTGATTTGCAGCACTACTACAGGTAAAATTAAGACCAGCAATGGGATAATCGAGTGAAAACTGTAAGCAGTCACTATTTGATGCATCACAACTTCCATTTGCATTTGAACTACCAGAACCACTTGTAGGATCTTCATTAATGGTTGAGCTACCACCGCCACAACCATTCAGCATGATTGCTAATGTGGTTAATGCAAAAGGCCATAATAATTTTTTATTCATTAGATACCCTACTTATTTTTAACGTAATACTGAAATTTGAATCTGTCCCTGATTTGATAACTCTTGTTCTGCTACATCTATTGAAGAAGATAAAGGAGTTAACATCATATAACGCGCATGAGGCGGCACTCTTAAAGTACCTTGTATCGATGCATGTTGTAATATCGTAGAAGGATAAGACTTGCTCTTGAAACCACTTGCCCCTTCTAAAATACAGCCCTTCTCATCTAAGAATATAGCTAAAGGCCAATAATATAGAGGTGCGGAATTACTCGCTGCAAATGACATAAGTTGTAAATGTTGTACAGATGGATCTAGTTTTACCAACTCATATTCAAACTTTTCTTTTAATGGCTTTCGAGGCCATAAATTTACTTCTTTTTTAGCTCCAAGCACTTTGATTGACTTTTTATAGCCTTGAACAAAACATTTATCTTGCTCAAAAGTCGTTTCTAATTCTTTTTGAGACAGTCGTATATAAGTTGGAGCTAAAACAATCGCTCCTTGATCTTCCTGAGATTGCTTATTAAACAATTGTTCTAAAGTAGACTTGCTTACACCTTTTTTTCTTTCGATAAACTCTGTTCTTCCAAGTCCATCCGGCATAACATAAAAGCGTTTTTTACCTTCAAGATTAAATTCCTGATCTTCAAGATATTCATTATTTACATACTCTACGCCATCAATACTTGTAAATTTAGATCGATCATTTGAAGGATCTGGTATTGAAACAGTTTGAGAAGTACTTTGTGAAGATGAATAAATTTTAGCTGGAACACTTTCTGTCTTAACGCTACTAGTCTGTTTTTTAACTTCCTCCTTCTGAGCTTTACTCATTCTTAAAGGAAGCTCCGGTGCAGTCGGTGCAGTCGGTGCAGTCGGTGCAGTCGGTGCAGTCGGTGCAGTCGGTGCAGTCGGTGCAGTCGGTGCAGTATTTAATTTTTTTGTAGGATGTGGTTCAAACTTTTTAAACTCTTTTGAATTCTGAACATTTTCTTTAGATGCTTCTTGAACAGGTGTAGCATTTACATGCGGTTGTACAACTTGTTTCGGTGTTTCTACTCTACTCTTGGATTGCTTTTGTTCTACTTTTTTACTGGGTACAATCATTGGACGACCATCTGGGCCAATGATTGTAAAGAAACCATCTGCATAAGATACAGAAACGCTTGCTACCGCAATACATAAAGTCGAGATAGCAAATTTAGGTCGAAACATCGATTTATATTGTTTTACCATTTTGTTCTATAGCTCAATCCAAGCACTGTGATTTTTGTATTCGTTTTTACATCTAGGCCCGAATAAGGGTTTAATAAAATATTATCGACACCACACTTATTCGACAATGTACTCGTACAAGCTGGAATATTGTCACGACTACGCAAGAAACCCACTGAAAGGTCTAGATCTGTATCTGCGTCAAAACGATAACCTAAGCCAAGACCAAATAATTGTGCATTATTGATCGGGACCATAGTATTACGTTTATCATCAGGTATCGAACTAGCTCGAGGCTCGTAACCAGCCCTTAATTTCAAACGATCGGTTGCTGAATATTCAAGACCAATTCCCCAACTCCACGGCGAGGTAAATTTCAATGGCAATGCCAATGAATTATCGGTAACGTCATTAGATAAAAGCTTAGCCACTTTTAATAGCGTAATTTGACGATCGAACTCAAACTTAAATTTATTCCAAGCAGAATAGTCAGTCCATCCTACGTCAAAATTAACTTGCAAATCGGGTAAGATTTTATACTTAATACCTGCTTGAAAATGTGCAGGGTATTCAAGATCCATTGCAACTAAACCAGACTCAACATTAGGTACATATCCCGGTAGACCAAGAATTGCAGCTAAAATTTGTCCTGTAGCAGATGAGTTTAGACCCTTAATAAGTTCTTGAGGCGCTTTGGCATTATCAATCAAGTATTTGCCTTTTAAACGCATTTTGGCAGCACTTTGATAAACCATACCAAAGCCAAAATCATCAGTTGGCTCCCAGAGTAAACCTAGGTTGTAACTTGGGCTTAATGATTGTTCTAAAGACACTTGTAATGCGCCCATTTTATTAAATGGATTCATGCCTTCTTGAGCATTACACATACCAAATAATAGTAAGTCCGTGATCATGTCACTATTATTTTTAAAAGGAGCACATACCACTTCATCAACCATACGCAATACACCAATCATCTCATTGGGAAAACGTAGATCGGTTTTCAGTGCGATTGCGTTATAGGACATTCCTACTGAAGCACCAAGTGATAAATGATCATTTACTTGATAACCAAAAGATGGTGATAAATAGGTAATTCTCTCTACTGCAACTTGCTGCCCCATATAGTTACCTGGGTTACCATTCTCTGCTCCAAAACCTGCTACCAAGGGTGCATATACTGCTGTCGCATAAGTAACTTTTGAACCAGGTGGCTTATAGGCGATTCCGGCGGTAGGAGCAACTAGAGGATATCCTGCTCCAAGATCAACCATTTTTTTTAGGATCGGCACATATAAGCTTGCGTACTCGACGTCACCATGCACTGTCCCTTTGAAATCTGTACAGATATTAGCAGAAACTTCCGGACCATCATTACAAACGAGAGGGTCATCTGAATAACCAAAAATGTTATAACCAGGGGGCGCTGAAAACTCACGCTGAATATCAAAGTTAGCAAGAATTCCCTGTACATCGGTTTGCAACCCATCAATTTTTGCTAAGGCTGCAGGGTTAAAATGAACTGCACTAATACCTGGAGGATCTGCAGTTACAGCATTCCCCATCGATAGTGAACGAATATCAACAGCTAGGTTTTGTCCTAATTGAGCATTGGCAAAGCTAGAAAAACCAGAGATAACAATTGCCGCCGTTAAAGGACATAATTTAGGATATTTCACCTGCTTATCTCCTTATTTTCGTTTTTTATTAAAACCTAAAATATCTAACGGGAACGACAAACCAAGTGAAACATCAGGTGCATCCTCAGTTAAACCAAAGCCAACCGTGCCGTTAACAATAGTATCTGGCGAAACACGTACGCCTAAAGCAAAAGCCATCATTGCACTGCTCTGGTCTGGGGATTTATAAGATTCACCGCTTTTAAATTGAAACTCGGAATTAAAGTTAAAGCTTTGCTGATAAGACATCGTTAGAGACACGTCATAGTTAAATGAATATGCAAAACCGAAAGAAAAGCCACCACTAATCCCTGGATCAAAAGATACTAAAGTACGGTCATTACCACGTACCTGATTCAAACCAGATTCCTTAAAACCATAGTTAGCAGACACAGAAGCGAATAGCACAACAGGATCAATATATTTACGAGTACTTGCCCCTACTCCAACTGAGTAATAACCTTTACCTGTTGACAGCTCATTTAAACCCACCTCATAAGGGCTATCACCTGTTTTAGTTGAGACACTACCAAAAAGCACGAGTGGTAAACGCCCTTGCTTTAATGGGAAAGGTTCCCAACGTGCTCCCAAAGAAATATCACCTAAACCCGCTGTGGTTGAATCACTAGCAATATCAGATTTAGCAACTAAAGGTAACGTTGCTGAAAGGGTTAAATTATCTAAAACGCCATATTGCGCTGTAAAACTATTTGTCAAAGTATGTTGAGCATCTTCCCTAATTCTTAAACGACTAATTCGAGAATCATCATCTCCTAATGCCACGTCTAATATACTGTCACGATAATAAGTATAATCAAGATCATAATAAGAAGAGATTACGCCCTTCTTGATTAAAGAATATTGACGTTCATTTGAAGTAAATACTTCTTGTAAATTAGTCTCTTGGCTAGCATCACCTTCTTTTTTCTGTAAAGCACTTGCAGCTTGATGTGCCTCACTATTCGAAGCTGGGGCTGCAGCATTTGTATCTACTACATTCGATGTTTTCGCAGTATTATCTGTTGTAGTTGAACTAGAGCTTGTAGCTTCTGAAGATTCTGAACTTTCTGTTCCATCTGCTACAACCTGATTCGAGCCAGATACTTGAGGTTGTTGTATTTGATCTTCAGCATAGATTGTCCCTGTAATGGCACTCATACTTAAGGCCAACACACTCATCTTCATCCATCGATTATTCATGTTTTTCCCACCCACTTTATTTATTTTACTAAATTTAAATTTGACTATTTACGCTTGTAATAAAGACGCATATAGGTTTCTATCGGCTGTCCATATGTTGGCGATTTATTATCATCATCTAATACCCGACGCATGGTGGAAGCTTTATTTGCTAAACGCTCATAGTTAAATGTAGGATATTGTACGTTTACCAAAGCATATCTATTGACCGTAGCATCTTCCACATGGCGCATGTCTGCATCTTTTAATGCCAATAGATCTTTACGCTGTGATTCAGGAACAGAAATAACAAATAAAGTATTATTATCCCAAATTTGTTTAAAACGACTTTCATCAAAGCTGATATTCCCTAAAGCAGGGTCAGCTACATATACTCTTCCATCTTTATAAGCTTTATATACGACAAAATGTTTAAAACCTGCATAAGAAATAGGCACAATTGCAGGCTGACCGAGTTTAACTAAATCAGAAAACTCACCTCGATAACCACCGCTGTCTAAACCAATTGCTGTGACAAAGCGCTTCATATCAAGTAATGAGAAACTTCGGCGCTCAATAATACGTTGATATTCGCCATACTGAAGCAAACCACTCATTGTTTGCTGTTCAGTTAAACTCGTTCCCACATAGCCATTTAATAAAGTCGTAAGTGCAGCAGAGCCACAACTATAATCATAGGCTTGTCGAACAATGCCACGAAACTGATCTTCTACAGCTGGTTTTATTGTGACAGGTTCAATATGGTTTCGATGAAATGATAAATTACGTGAATCGGCAGTCTCTGTATAATAAACAGTTCCCGGCGGCTTTTTTTCTATTTCGAAGGCTTCTGTCGCAAAGTAATACATCAATGCTGAGCCTAAAACTATCTCTAACATAAGCACTTGGTCTAAATGGTGGCCTAACCGGCCTTATTCATTTTATTCTTAGAGCAATAGCTCTACATCCCTGTGTGTTGAAGATACCTTTTTTTTTTGTAAAAAAAAGCTTTTTTTTAATCTTTTTGATGAATGCATAGTTTTACATTTATAAACTGTTAATTAATTCTCATTTCAAATGTTTTATATTCTTTCTTATTATATAAGCTAATATTATTTAAATAGAAAAGTATAGATATTAGTTTTATTAAGATAAATAAAAAAGCGCGTATAAACGCGCTTTTTATCAGTCTTTAAATTAGTGACCAGAAATAGTAATTGTAGAAGTCCCTACATTTAAACCTTGAATTTCTAAATCACCAATTGAAGCATTACCCGCTGCACCTAGGTGTACGCCCTGTGCATAAACGTTCATACCTTGCGTACTGTTATTTTGGATACGTAAGCCTGTAGGAACAACAGAAATATTCGCATTTACATCCAAGTCACCAGTTGTATTACCTGAACCACGAACCATTACTTTGTCTAGGACAATTTTACCACCACCAGCAGCATCATTAATACCGAAGTTAGATAGTGTTAAACCACCTTGCAAGCTAGAGTTCACTTTGATCATTGCGCCTTGCGGAGTTGAACCTAACTGAACATTTGCAGAAATTTGACCCAAAGATAAATCTAAACCAGAGATAATTTCAGTTGGAGCAGTTTCAGTAATACCACGTACAGCCGTAGTTGTATTTAATGTACCAGAAGTACCTACACCAATTGAACCAACATGCACGTCAACCGCACCTACTGTTGCTGCAACGTTTAAGAAAGCACCATTTGAACCTGAAGCACCATTTGTATCAATCGCTAAATCTAAAAGGTTACCTGTACCTTTTTGAGTTACCGTAACACCACTAATTGCGATTGAACCCGCTGTACCTGAAGCGCCAGTAATACCTGTTGATGTTGCTAAACCATCATTATCGTGTAGGTATAATTTATCGATAGAAATACCACCAGAACCCAAAGCAATACCGATATTAATACCGTCTTGACCTGTAGCAGCACTAAGCGCTGCATCATCCATTGATTGCATTGCCATAGCATTTGCACTGATAGCTAAAGAAGAAACTAAAGCAAGTTTAGTGAACATTTTCATTGAGCACTCTCCCAAGAGCATTTATTTTTTGACTTAACCACTCTTACTGTCTCAAGTTGCATTTTTCTTTTGTGGCAACCGAAACTTCCAATCCTTGAGTAGTTTTGCTTAGCAATTACTAAATTACAGCTACGTTAATTTTTGTTCAACTACTGTAATGCATTTTTTGCCAATTACCCGACAAACGGTACCGATATTGATTGCCCGTTCGAATTCATAAATTATTAGCAAAACTGAAGAATTGTTCGGTTGTTTTTTCCACGAAATATTAAACTCTTTCGACTCATCCGTTTGATGAACTAGAAGTTGTAGTAAACTATGTCACCTCTTCCAAGTACTTATATGTTTAAAATGTCTCAGTTAAAGAAAAAAATCTCTTTAGAAAGCTCTCAATCTGCTGCCGATATTTTAAAAAAATTAGAAGAGTTAATCGGGCTTGTATATCTTCATGATGACAACAATCCGGTTATTGGGTTTCTTCCAAATAAATATTTAATTATTCAAAATCATAAAATTTTTTTATTTGAAAAATCGGACTTAAATAATTATCAAACTTCATCTGACATACAGAGTCTTATAGATTTTTCTCAATTCCAATCCCCAGATCTAAAAAACAAAAATATTGAAACTATAAGCTTTAATGGAGGATATATTGGTTTTATTAGCTATGACTTCTCTGCGAATCAATTTATAAATAATCAATTACATGAACAACCTTCTTTATTTATAGGGTGCTATCATTCTTTTATTAAAAATATAAATAATGAATGGTATTTTTTTAGCGATGACAATAATGCATTAGAAATTTTTAAATATATTTCAGATTTACTCAAAAAAACTTCTTCTAAACTAAAAAATAATAGTTTTAAATTAGAAGAAAATATTCATCCTCGTTGGACTAAAAATAAATACTTAACCGCCTTTCATAAAATACAAGAATATATTAAAGCAGGAGATTGTTATCAAATTAACCTTACTCAAGAATTCAGTGCAAATTTTACCGGCTCATTATTAAATAAAGCAGAAGAGTTGTGGAATTTAACTAATGCTCCATATGCTGGTTATTTGAAGTTAGAAAATTTTGAGTTATTAAGCTGCTCTCCTGAATTATTTATTGAGTTTGATGTAGATAAGCAAATTAAAACCAGACCGATCAAAGGTACTATGCCTCGTTTTAAAAATGAAGAACAAGATTTACTTTCAAAGCAAACCTTAAAAAACTCTAAAAAAGATCAAGCAGAAAATGTCATGATCGTTGATTTATTACGTAATGATTTGAGCATTTATGCCAATACTGGCTCGGTAAAAACAACGAAGTTATTTGAAATTGAAAGTTTCAATCAAGTTCATCACATGGTAAGTGAAGTTACGGCTACACTTAAAAATGATATTAATCCTATGCAAATGTTACTCACTGCTTTACCAGGAGGTTCAATTACAGGAGCTCCTAAAATTCGAGCAATGCAAATTATTGAAGAGTTAGAAGGTGCGCCAAGAGGAGCATATTGCGGGACTCTGGGGTATTTTAATTTCGATGGCACGGGACGTTGGAATATTTTAATTCGCAGTTTTCAACAATATCAAAACCAACTCTCTATTTGGGCGGGTGGCGGTATTACTATCGCTTCAGAGGCTGAAGCTGAATATCAAGAAAGTTTAGATAAAATCTCTGCTATGCTGAACTTGATGAACAGCACAGCAGAATAAATTTTAAAGAATATCTTGCTTCAAAGTTTGAACTAAACGTGTATTTTGTTCATCAGTTCCAACCGTAATACGTAAAAACTGATTAATGCGAGGCTTATTGAAATAACGGACAATAACGCCCTGCTCACGCAGCTTCTGAGCTAATTGCGCAGCATCGTATTGCGAATGTGAAGCAAAAATAAAATTCGCTTTTGATGGCAAAACATTAAAGCCAAGTTCAGTTAAATCACTAACCAGTTTTTCTCGACTTGTAATAACTTTTTGACACTGCTCTTCAAAATAAGCTTGATCTTCAAAAGAAGCAACAGCCGCTGCTATAGCGAAGCGATCAATTGGATATGAATTAAAACTATTTTTTACCGCTTCAAGTGCCGCAATCAAGTGTGACTGAGCAATCGCAAATCCAACGCGTAAACCAGCCAAAGAACGAGACTTTGAAGTTGTTTGGCACACCACAAGATTTTCATAACGGTTTACCAAACTTACAGCTGACTCAGCACCAAAATCAACATAAGCTTCATCAATCACAACCACACGGTCTGGATTGTCTTGTAGTACTTGTTCAATCTCTGCCAAGCTGAGCGCAATACTGGTTGGTGCATTAGGATTAGTAATAATCACGCCACCATTGGGTTGTGCATAATCTTTGACATCAATCTCGAAATTATCATTAAGTGGAATTTCTTTCGTTTTTGTTCCAAAAAACTGGCTATAAACTGGATAAAAACTATAAGTAATGTCCGGATACAGTATTGGCTCATCTTGAAGGAAAAATGCTTTAAAGATATGAGCAAGTACCTCATCAGAACCATTACCTACAAAAACTTGAGATACATCTATATTTTGTTGTTTTGCAATTGCTTGCTTTAATACTGTCGCATCTGGATCTGGATATAGACGCAAAGCATCAGCTTGACCATGTAGCACAGCTTGAACTGCTTCTACTACTTTTGGTGATGGTGGATAGGGGTTTTCATTGGTATTTAATTTCAATAAATTCTGGATTTTAGGTTGTTCACCTGGCACATAAGGCTCTAACTCACGAACCTCAGGACTCCAAAAACGCATTTGTGCTGTAGATACAGTCATAGTCTTATCTCAAAAAAGGGCTGAAAAGTCAGCCCTGAATAAACATTAAAAATTCTACAAGGCTTAAAGCTTATTGATAACGATAACGAGCCGAGCGTGCATGAGCATCCAGATTTTCTTGAACAGCAAGTACATCAGCAGTTTTAGCCAATGTTTTTACACCCTCTTTTGAGCACATGATCAAGCTAGAGCGTTTTTGAAAATCATATACGCCCAATGGTGACGAGAAACGAGCTGTGCCAGATGTTGGCAATACGTGGTTTGGCCCAGCACAGTAATCACCAATTGCTTCAGGTGTATAGCGTCCCATGAAGATTGCCCCTGCATGACGAATGTCTTCGCTCATCGCTTCAGCATCATCAAGACATAACTCCAAATGCTCTGGTGCAACCTGATTAATCAAATCAACAGCTTCTGCACGGTCTTTTACTAAAACTAAAGCCCCACGATTTTCAATCGATGTACGTGCAATATCAGCTTTTGGCAATTCACTTAAGTGTTTTTCAATTGCAGACTCTACAGCTTCTAGCAATGCTTCATCTGGAGTAATGAAAATAGCTTGAGCCACTGTGTCATGTTCAGCTTGAGATAATACATCCATCGCTAACCATTCAGCGTTATTTACACCTTCTGCATATACTAAAATTTCAGAAGGCCCAGCAATCATATCGATACCAACCTGACCAAATACAGCACGTTTTGCTGCTGCTACAAATCGGTTTCCAGGGCCCGTAATTTTATCAACACGTGGAACGGTCTGAGTACCATAAGCTAAAGCAGCAACAGCTTGTGCACCACCAATAGTAAATACTCGGCTAACACCAGCTAAATAAGCAGCAGCTAAAACGAGTGGATTTAGTTCACCATTTGGCGCAGGCACAACCATAATAATTTCAGGTACACCAGCCACATGTGCAGGCACTGCATTCATAAGTACAGATGAAGGATAAGATGCAAGTCCGCCTGGTACGTAAATACCAACACGGTCAAGTGGAGTCACTTTTTGTCCTAAGGTGTTACCTAAATCATCTACATAAGTCCAGCTATCTTGTTTCTGAGCCTCATGAAATGTACGAATACGATCAGCCGCGAGTTGTAGGGCTTCACGAATCTCTTGGTTTAAACCATCAAAAGCAGCTTTAAGTTGTTGTTGAGACAATTCTAGATCGGAAAATTGATGCGCTGGATGTCGATCGAACTGTTGAGTAAGTTTTAAAACATGATCATCACCATGCTGACGAACATCAGCAATAATTTGATCTACTGTTTGAACTAAATTAGGATCATTAACAGTTTCAAAAGCTAAAAGCTCGGCAAAAACCTGTTTGAAGTTCTGATCTTGAGTCGATAAACGTCGCATCAATTTACCCACAAGGCGAAAAAGAAAAACCAAGTTTACTCTTTTTCTAGACTCTTGTGGGCATCATATCTACAACTATCGCAAAAGCATGATAGGAAATTACTTTTAACGTGATTGAACAGCATGTTCAAGTTGGGAAATGATAGGGTTTAATAAGCCTTGTTTACGTTTAAAGCTCGCTTTATTAACAATAAGGCGTGAAGATACTTTACAAATTTCTTCTAATGGTTCAAGACCATTTGCTCGCAAAGTATTTCCGGTATCCACGACGTCAACAATATAATCACCTAAACCAACGAGTGGTGCCAGCTCCATAGAACCATAAAGCTTAATAACATCCACCTGCTCACCTAAGCTTGCATAGTATTGACGTGTTAGATTGACGTACTTAGTCGCAATTTTTAGACGACCTTTTGGACGTTCCATTCCTACTTTACCAGCAGTCATTAATTTACATTTCGCAATCTGCAGGTCTAATAGCTCATAAACATGCTGAGCACCATGTTCCATAAGCACGTCTTTACCGGCTACACCTAAGTCAGCTGCACCATTCTCAACATAAGTTGGCACATCAGACGCACGTAAAATCAAAATACGAACTTGCTTGTGAGTGGTAGGAAAAATTAACTTACGCGATTTTTCCGGGTCTTCAAGTAGGTTAATACCTGCTGTAGCAAGTAAAGGTAAAGTTTCTTTTAAAATACGTCCTTTACTGAGTGCCAAGGTCAAACCATGATCAAAATTACCCATTACGTTAAAATTAGGATCATCGTTTCTTACGTCATTCATTAACTTACTCGCTTAATTTTGGCACCTAAACCTTGAAGTTTTTCTTCGACATGCTCATAACCACGGTCAATATGGTAGATACGGTCAATTAATGTATCACCTTCAGCAACCAAAGCCGCTAAAACCAAAGAGAATGAAGCACGTAAATCTGTTGCCATTACAGGTGCTGCCTGTAATTTTTCAACACCAGTCACAACAGCATCATGACCTTCAACCTGAATATTAGCACCCATACGTGACAATTCAGGAACGTGCATGAAACGATTTTCAAAAATGGTTTCAGAAATCGTTGCAAAGCCACGACCAATTGCATTTACAGCCATAATTTGTGCTTGCATATCAGTCGGGAATTCAGGATGCGGCAACGTTCTAAAGCTTACTGCTTTAGGACGCTTACCCAACATATCCAATTCAATCCAGTCGTCGCCACGGGTCACTTCAGCACCCATTTCTTCAAACTTGTCTAAAACAGATTCAAGTAATGAAGGATCTGTATGTGTTGTTTTTACACGACCACCAGTAATAGCCGCTGCAGCCAAGTAAGAACCTGTTTCAATACGGTCTGCAACAACTGCATATTCACAACCATGTAGACTTTCAACACCAGTAACAACGAGTGTATCGGTATCTATACCTTCAATTTTTGCGCCCATTTTAATAAGCATTTGCGCAAGGTCAGTAATTTCTGGTTCACGCGCAGCATTACGAATTGTAGTTACGCCATCCGCTAAAGCAGCCGCCATTAAAATATTCTCAGTACCGCCGACAGTGACCATATCGAAGACTACTTCACCGCCTTTAAGTCGACCATCTACAGTCGCATGGACATAACCATTTTCGACTTCGATATGAGCACCTAACGCTTCTAAGGCTTTTAAGTGTTGATCTACTGGTCGAGAGCCAATTGCACATCCGCCAGGTAATGAAACTTTGGCATTTCCGTAACGCGCTAATAATGGTCCTAAAACCAAAATAGATGCACGCATCGTTTTTACCAATTCATAAGGCGCGAACTGATTATCTAAAGTAGAGGTATCAGCTTTGACAGTATCGTTCTCATAACTGATCGTGACACCTAAACCACCAATTAATTTCACCAAAGTATTTACATCTTTAAGATTTGGAACATTGGTTAATGTAATTGGAGAGTCAGCAAGAATCACTGCCGCAAGTAATGGTAAAGCCGCATTTTTAGCACCAGAAATGCGTACTTCCCCTTCGAGCTTAACACCGCCCGTAATTAAAAATTTATCCATTAATATTTAAGCTCCGAAAAGGCTTGCTTTGCGCCATTCATCTTTGGTCATCGCACGAATTGTTACGGCATGAACTTCGCCACTTGCAATATAAGTATTTAATGGTGCATAAACTGCTTGTTGACGGGCAACAGTACGCTTACCTTCAAATTGATCATCCACAATACGGAGGTCAAATTTTCCAGCCTGTCCGCTCACCGCTACTTCCGCTTCAGGAAAAGCTTCTTTTAAAATTTGAGTGAGCTGTTCACTATTCATTGCAAAGACCTCTGGCACAACCTACGGTGTAAAACGAAGTATTTTACTATAACTTTTTCAAAGAATTCAGTACGTGTTTATATTTTATCAATAAAAAAGAGGCTATATTTCAAGCCTCTCTCAATTATTAAAAACTTATTAAATAGAAACAGCAACTTGTGAATACGTACATTGCATTTTCCGATATTTTAACAATTGTTTTTTTAGTTTTTCAGTCAGTTTTTTAATTGAAGTATACATATCATCTGCGGTTGCTTGAGCAAATAGTTCAATTCCAGGTAACCGGACTATTGCTTCGGCCACATGATTAGAACTACCTTTATGCGATCGCTTATCAATCTGATGATCTTTAGTTAATTTAATCTGCATACTATTCACCTGATCAAGATGTTTTGTTAACTGATTAAATTTTGCTTTAATATTTTCTTCTATAGCTGGTGTAATTGCTAAATGATGTCCACGAATCGTTATTTGCATAATTCTATCCCTCACCTTTTTGGGCTATATAAAGAAGAACTAAAACGATTTAATGCAATCTAAAAAAGATGATTTGGGACAATTAAATCATTCTAGCTACTCCTTTTGGTGAAATTGAAATTTCATTATTTCGTCATAATGAATATCTAGAATAGTCATACTTCAAAATCTAGATCAAGACTTTTCTTTCGGATGACGATGGAATATGTAACGATTCTCGATATTTTGCTACAGTCCTTCTAGCCACTTCTATCCCTTCATCTTTTAACAAAGCAGCAATTGCATTATCAGACAATGGTTTACGTGGATTTTCATTGGATACCAACTTTTTAATCATAGCTCGAATGGCGGTAGAGGAAGCCTCCCCGCCTGCTGTTGTTCCCACGTGACTAGAAAAGAAGTATTTCAACTCAAAAAGTCCACGTGGTGTTAGCATATATTTATTTGTTGTGACCCGAGAAACTGTAGACTCATGTAATTCCACTTCCTCAGCAACGTCCCGTAGTACCAACGGTTTCATTGCTTCAGGACCTATTTCAAGAAATGCTTTTTGATGCTCAACAATACAAGTCGCAACTTTTAATAAAGTTTTATGGCGCTCATCAATGCTCTTTATAAAATTCTTGGCTTCAAGCATCTGATTACGCAGATATAAATTATCATCACTCTGATCTGCCCTACGAATCATACTCGAATAAAAAGAATTAATTCTTAGTTTTGGCATCACATCAGGATTTAACTGAACTTGCCAATGTAAATCCTTCTTAGCAACTACTACATCAGGAATTTGATATTCTGATTCTTGCTTTTCAAAATCCATACCTGGGTAAGGCTTTAATGTCTTTAGTAAATCAACTGCAAACTTTAACTGATCTTTAGAAAGACCTGTTTGTTTTAATAATTTATTGAGATCGTTCGCAATCAATAACTCATAATATTGAAGAAGATTTTTAGCTTCTTTTAAATATTCAGTTTCTTTAGGTAAAAACTCTAACTGAACTTTTAAACATTCGGCAAGATTACGAGCACCAATGCCAATTGGATCAAGCCGTTGTATATGCTTTAAAACAACTAAAACTTCATCTTCCTCAACATCTTCCTCAATATCCATATCATTTAATAGATGTTGTACAGCTAAGATTATCTCTTCTATCTCAGCATCTAAAAATCCCTTATCATCTAAGGCATCCACAATACAATAAGCAATCAACTGATCTATTTTTGAAAAATGCAATAAATTGACTTGTTCTAACATATGCTCTTTAAGTGTCATCTGAACTTGACGGTTATCCTCACGCTCTTCAAATTCAGGTGTAGCCAGAGCTGTAGACTGATGGGTATAAATGTCATCCCACTCAGTATCGACAGGTAAATCATCAGGTAAATGGTTTGCATTTAACTCTGTAGTAAGATCATCTGCCTCTTTTTTTTCTAAAGTGGATAAACTTTCTGCTATTGATTCATCTTCCACTTTTTCAAGTAATGGATTACTATCTAATTGAATTTGAATTTCTTGCTCTAATTCTAAACTTGAGAGCTGCAGTAAACGGATTGCCTGCTGCAATTGAGGTGTTAACGATAAAGAGTTCGCAACTTTCAATCCAACAGATAACTTCATATATTTTCTCTTTCCAAAAAACAAGCAAAAATCATGCCTATTCATTATTTATAGCATATAGTAATGGTTTATCCTATATATTGACTCAGCATTTCATGAGAAAAGTAGTAATTTAATCTTCTAAAATAATATTAAGGTTATTTTGAGTTATATCTAATGATCGATTGAGGATAATCAAAAAAGATTATTGCTTCATGAATTAAATTTGCACTTTATTTCGCCCAATAAAAAACACCCCAAGCTCTTTTGAGATTGGGGTGTTTGGAATAATGAGCTGGCGATGACTTACTCTCACATGGGTAACCCCACACTACCATCAGCGCTAAGAGGTTTCACTTCTGAGTTCGGGAAGGGATCAGGTGGTTCTCTCTTGCTATGGTCGCCAGCACAACTGTTTATGGATACTTGCTTTGGTCTTATTGAATGCCGAAGCGTTTTCCAAATCTTTACAGATTGGGCTGATTGAATCTGATTGTGTTCATTTTATCTAGTGGAATAACTAAATCAAGTTGCTTTGTAGATTTATGAATCGATTGATGCTTTATATACAACTGCTTGGGTGTTGTATAGTCAAGCCTCACG
>NZ_JEXX01000007.1:0-193031 GCF_000582055.1 Acinetobacter sp. 766875
TCGAACAGTTAAACGTTTAGGCAGCACACTATGGAAAAAATGGTCAGGCTATCATCGGCGAAGTTTGGTTGAAACTAAGATGCATTGCATCAAGTTATTAGGCGATAAACTCAGTGCTAGGAATTTTGACAGCCAAGTGAATGAGATCCATGCACGCGTAGCCGTATTAAATAAATTTACAGAATTAGGCAGACCTCATACCCAAGTTGTAACCTAAATTTTAGCAACTTAGGAAAACTCTGCCGTCAAAGGCTTTATGCAACAAAGCCGAGCGGATACCAAGTTTTTGAATAGCTTTTTTCAAAATTTGGGTTAATTTATTGCTCGGTATATGAATAATTTCTTTTGTCAAAATCTCTGAAATTTCATTTTGATTTCCCCAATCCAAATTAACTAACTTCTCAAAATCATAGAATAGTGGTAGCTCTGTAAACTCTTGTTCAGATAGCTCTCTCTTTATTTGTTTAGTTAATTTTTGCTTTAGAATTTGAATATGTTCAAATAAAATTTTTGCAATGCTTTCTCGAATCCCTACTTCACTAAAAGCAAATCGGAATCCACTAGCACCTCTAATTTTAGCTCTCGGAATCTTAAGGATATGAACTGCATTTTTATCATTAAAACTATATTTATCAGACACGTATAGGTCTTTAACCTTTAGTCCTGAAATTTGGATGGGTCTTCTACCAGTCGCACAAAAAACACGAATTAAAGCAGCCTCATAATAGGAAATCTTATTTTCTGCTAAATATTCGTTAGTTTTAGTGATAATTGCTTGGAATTCAAATGGGCTAAATGGGCCTTCATCTGGATCAAGAGAAAGAACGGCTGTACCTTTTTCATTCCCACCTAATCTCCATGAATCTATTAAATCGTAAATTTCATCATCTACTGAAGAGTATCCTAAATTGTAGAGTTTTTTTAAAAAGACTCTAAACTTCGCTAACTTATATTCGTACCGTTTATCATTAAAATAGTTTTTATATTCTAAAATTCCTTTTAAAGTAATTTCTGACTCTCCTGTCAAAACAGGATATTTAAGAGCATAGCGGATCATTTCTTTAGCATGTGTGCTTGAGCTATATTTAGCAAAATGTATAAAGGTATTTAAAACATCCGCCCTAACTTTCTCCGAAAATTTTGAGAGATTCAACATATTAACTGTGTGATTAATATCTAAAACCCATGTATGATCATAAATATCAACTTCAAAGCCTTTGAATGAAATAAAAGAATTTGGCGGTTTATCTAAACTATCAACTTGAAGTAATTTAGTCATTTTCATCCTCAAATTTTTCTTGAATACTTAAACCTACTTCTATAGCTCGTTTATTTTCTGCACGTCTTGAATATCTTCTCGCACTTTGTGAGTTAGGTATCCATCCCATCAGATATGCACGATCATTTTCTACTTTAAATTCAGTTGTTTTACCTGTTGCCACTAAAATTTGAGATTTCTCAGAAAATTTATCATTCCAAGTATGTCTAAATGCATGTGCATGTACATTAAATGCAACAGTTCTCGAAATTTCAGAAAAGATTTTATCAAGAGCATTGATTGAAAGTGGCTGGCCTTTATTTGATAAAATTAAATAGTCCGTAAGTTCTACATTCGGCACGGTTGACCTATAATTTAAAATATAAGTTTCTAATTTTTTCTTTAGATTTTTATTGACTGCAATTGATCGACTTCTAGTTTTCACCAAGGGTTGATATAGTCTAGAATCACTCCCATCGTGAGGGTTACGTCTTATAGTAAGATATACAGCACCATTCTTTTGGGATGTTATATCTGTAATTTTTAAATTTAATAATTCCCCTTTACGACATCCTAGATACAAAAATAGATAGATAATCAGCTCATTTCTATAAGTAATATAATCTGAAATCCAAATACGATTCTGAGTATCAGGATCAACCGCCTTTAAAATTTTATATAATTGCTCACTATCAAAGGACTTATATTCAGACTCAATATCCATGGACTTTCGAGGTCTACGAGATGTAAACAAGCGTTTTGTGTTTGTTATTGCTGATGAATGAAAATATGTCTCTAACCATCCAATATACTCAGCAAAATTAGTTAAACGCCTATATATTAATTGTTTGGACACATAGTCCTGAGTAACAACCAATTTTGCTCTAGATCGCTCTCTGTTATTACCTTTTGGAAAATTTATAATTTTTTTATTTGGAGTCATTCCATCTAATCGGCTACGACTAAAACTGGCTAAATTTGATATAGCTTCGATTTCATTTAATTCCAAAAAGTCTTTACTTTTTATCCTTTGTTCTAAGTCAATTCCTAACTTATCTAACAACTGGAAGAGTAACTTAATATCTTCCAAATTAGCTGAAATTGTATTAATTGATTGACCACGATTTCTTAAATGAATAATCGTATATAAATTTGGATAAGTCATAGGAATACCATCACTATCCAAAAGAACAGCAAATCGCTCGCCACTACTCATTACAAATCTTTTAACAGACATCATGGCTAAAATTAACAAAAAATCTAAGTATTAAATACCATAGAATATAAGTAAAAAAATTTACAGAATTATTTCTAATATCTGTAAATTTTTTATTTAATTTATTGTTAAATAATAAAAAATATTAAAATTTAACAAAATGGGGGCTATAGGGTGTACTAGAACGGTAAATCGTCGTCTAAATCAGCTGGTGCAGATGCTGGCTGTTGCGGCGCTTTAGGAGCAAAACCACCACCTTGCGGGCTGTTGCCACCATTACCGAAACCACCTTGGCCACCATAACCACCGCCATTGTTTTGACCGTAGCCGCCACCTTGGTTGTTATTTTGATAACCGCCACCTTGTTGAGGTGCATTAAAACGTGGTTGATTAAAATCATTACCGCCAGCGAAACCTTGTTCACCTTGTTGACGAGCATCTAACATTTGCATCTGGTCGCCACGGATTTCTGTAGTATAACGTTCTTGACCATTTTGGTCTGTCCACTGACGCGTACGTAATGAACCTTCGATATAAACCTTAGAACCTTTACGTAAAAACTGCTGAGCAATTTCCCCTAAACGGTTATGCAAAACAATACGGTGCCATTCTGTTTGTTCTTTACGTTCACCTGACGTTTTATCGGTCCAAACTTCACTTGTCGCGATTGAAAACTGGGTTAACGAGCCCCCATTTGGAAAAGTTTTTGTTTCAGGATCACGACCCAAAGTACCAACCAAAATAACCTTATTTACACCACGCATTAGCTGTCTTCATCCTATTCATTTCTATGTTTTACTTTATAAGAGTTATGCTTAAATGGCTACCTCTTTACCAAACAACTGCGTTAAATCACGTCGTGCAGCATCATCAAGAGACTGTTTATCGACTTTAATATAAGCAACTTGCTGGTCAGGCATCACCACAACTTCTTCAATACCACGAATTGCCAATAGCTGTGTGGTCCACTCATTCACCTGTTGCACTTGCGGCAATGGCAACACAATCGATGACAAATACCGCGGCTGAGCTAAACCAAAACTAATTAGCAGCCATATTATAGCAATCCCTGCTAAGACACTCCATCCAATCGCAGTATTATGTAACATCAATAATTGACCACCTAGTGTGCCGCCAAAAAAAGCCCCTAAAAACTGGCTACTAGCATTTACCCCCATCGCGGTGGCTTTCGACTGAATTGGAGCAGACTTTGATAACCAAGATGGTAATAATGCTTCCATCACATTAAAAGCGATAAAGAAAATACCTAAGCCTGCGAGCAAGACATATTTGGACTGATAACCAAATATCAGTAATAGCAAACCTGCAATAATGCCTGTAATTGCGGTTAAGAAAATGCCGCGCATTTTGCGGTATTTCTCAGCGATGATAATGCTCGGAAATGCAAAAAATAAACTAATCACCAAGAGTGGCAAATACACTAAACCATGGCTCGCCAAAGGAATATGCGCAAACTCGATAAGCTGTGAAGGCACATAAATAAACATGGCTGTCAGTAATAAGTGCAATGCGAAAACTGACACGTGTAAACGGTTTAAATCACCC
Source organism: Acinetobacter sp. 766875 (assembly GCF_000582055.1). Lineage (NCBI taxonomy): Bacteria > Pseudomonadati > Pseudomonadota > Gammaproteobacteria > Moraxellales > Moraxellaceae > Acinetobacter > Acinetobacter sp. 766875. The sequence goes on from NZ_JEXX01000007.1 coordinate 4,041, forward strand.
ATTTGAATGACTTGTTTAAGCTGTGCCATATAGCCTTGCTGATAATTACGATGATGGCGGGTCACTTTAGGCACCAGCAATAACATCAAAATCGCAATTAAGCCCATAATGGTTGTCACAAAGAACAAACCTGAAATACCAACAAGACTGGTGAGCCAAGGCCCTAGACTAAATGCCACCACAAAAGACAGACCAATACTCATACCCATGGCAGCCATGGCTTTAGTACGCTGCTCTTCACGTGTCACATCGGCTAAAAGCGCCATGACCACTGCCGAAACTGCCCCAGCCCCAGCGATAGCACGGCCAATAATTACGCCATAAATCGTGTCTGATAAACCCGCAATTGCTCCACCAATAGCAAAGAGTAGCAGGCCAAATACTACAAGTGGTTTACGGCTAAAACGGTCAGCCAGTAAGCTAAATGGAATTTGTAAAATAGCCTGACTTAAGCCATATATACCCACAGCCAAACCTATGAGTGCTGGAGTCGCATATTGATATGACTGCCCGACTACAGAAAAAACCGGAATAATCATGAACAGACCCAACATGCGTAGTGCAAAAATACTACTTAAAGCAAAAGTTGAGCGGCGTTCCAAAGCATTCATCATATCAATACACGTTATCAAACTAGGCAAATTATAAGCCGATTCGTTTCTAAAAATACGGGAGAGATGATTTAAAATAACGATTTCGGCTTAAAAAAATAAAGAGGCATTTAGCCTCTTTATTCTATCGAACTTTACTGAAAATTAGCTTAAGACGATTCTTGTTCACGTTTTGCATATTGGATAGATGCAATTACTGCCCATGCAATAAATGCAACACCAATGAGGCCTGTCACGACTTCTGGTATATGTAAACCTGTACCACTTGCAATCATAATGAAAGCCAATGCACCAATCGCATAATGGGCACCATGTTCTAAAAACACATAAGCGTCTAATGTGCCCTTTTCAACAAGATAAACCGTCATTGAACGAACGAACATTGCACCAATTGCAAGACCTAGCATAATCACGACAACGTCGCTGGTAATGGCAAATGCACCAATTACACCATCGAAACTAAATGATGCATCTAACACTTCAAGGTATAAGAAACCACCCAAACCAGCTTTAATCACACCAGAAGCAGCGCCTGAACCGTCTTGCATGACTGCATTACCATCTTCATCAATTTCAGGTTCGCCGCCCAATAAATGACTAAGAACTTGTACACCAATGTAAACCACAATACCCCAAACGCCAGCCATGGTTACAGCTAAACGCTCATGATCTTCAACATAGCCCGCCATTACAATTAATGCGATGAGTGCAATAAAAACCGACATTGCTGGTACATTGGCTAGGTCAGATAATTTAACTTCAAGCCATCTGAACCAATGGGTTTCTTTCTCTTCATCAAAGAAGAAGTTTAAGAAAACCAACAATAAGAATGTTCCACCAAATGCAGAAATTTCCGCATGGTGAGCCATTAAACGTTCAGAATAGGTTTTTGGATCATTGAGTGCCATTTTAGCAACTTCAATAAAGCCCATGTCGGCAGTCATAGAAACAATCAAGACAGGGAAAATCAATCGCATACCGAAAACGGCTATGAGAATACCGACTGTCAAAAAGATCATTTTCCAAAAATGATCCCATCCACGAAGTACCGATGCATTTACGACAGCATTGTCAAAAGATAATGAAACCTCCATTACAGCTAAAATTGCAGTAATAGTTAAAGCTTTAAACATGGTCGACACGCCAGCTTCAGGTCCATGGGTAAAACCCCAGTAAGCGGCGAGTGCTAAACACACCACCGTAAAAAATATCGAAAATCGGAAATGCTTCATGGATCAGACCTATACCAAGAACTAAATTTAATCTTTATTAAAAACCGCGGCTATTATATCGATAATTAACCACAAAACGATGTTGTTTTATGCCGTTATTACCTTTACTTTATCTTCATGTTTAATAAAGAAATTTATAATATTTAATTAACTTGTTAATCGTATTAAATATTTTCTTGCGATATATCTATCATTATTATTTTTGTATTTTAAAATTGATTTAAAATCGAGGTTAGCTGTCTAATTTTAAATGGAATGATTTTATGCTTTTTTCTCAAGAACTCTGGCAACGTAATTTAAATTTATATCAAAAAATTCTCGACCTGCCTTTTAATCAGGAACTTGCTAACGGTACTTTAGATAAAGAAGCTTTTTGTCATTATGTCATTCAAGATGCTCAATACTTAGTGGCCTATGGTCGCGTACTGGCTGTTGCAGCAGCAAAAGCCTTTGATGCTGACGATATTATGCAGTTTTCAGATGCAGCTAAAATTGCAATTGTGGTTGAGCGCAGTTTGCATGATGACTTTATGAAAAATTTTGGTGTCACCAAAGAAGAATTTCAAAATACACCACTGACCTTGGCAGGCCATCATTACACTTCATTTTTGACAGCAACTGCTTGGTCTGAAAGCTACCCTGTTGTACTTGCTGCACTTTTACCTTGCTTCTGGATTTATGCCGAAGTCGGTAAAGATATTGTAAGCAAATCAATTCCTAACAACCCTTACCAAGCATGGATTGATACCTACGCAGGTGAAGAATTCCATACCGCCGTTCGCAATGTGATTGCCACTGTAGACAAAGTTGCTGCACGTTGTGATGCAGATACTTTAGAGAAAATGCATGCAGCTTATACCATGGGTGCAAAACTTGAATGGTTATTTTGGGATAGCGCCTACCATCAAAGACAATGGTTAGGTTTAGATCAGATCTAAATCAAGCTGAGGCTCTGACCATTTACTTCGTTAAATGGTCAGTCTTTCATTTAACTTTGAAACAACTGCCAACCATAAATTAAACCTGCCGCAGCGACCACCCAACAAAGGGTTGCCAAGCCCAGACACGACCACATCGACACGCGTGTTGCCAGCATGTAAACCGCAACTAAATAAATGGCATAAGGAATAAGTGACCATAGACCAAACAGAGCCGTTTTTTGTAACGCTTCGGCTCCTTTTTGCTGAAAAACAATCACATGAGCAATTAAAGCAAAGGTAGGAAAAAGCGGGACTAAACCTGCAATATAAAATGCCTTACTTTTCGATAAAATCGAAATAATAAGGACAACCCCAGCCCCCAACATACACTTTAAAAATAACGCCCACATGCACTAATCCTATCTGGTTATTTCCATTTCAAAACGCTGTATTTTGCGCTTTTTAAAGAAAATTAACAGCGACTAAAGCAATCAATGCAGGAACTGCCTGAATATAAATAATCTTTTTACTGGCAGTCAGCCCGCCATAAATACCCGCAATCAGTACACAGCCTAAAAAGAAGTTAGCAATTGATGTGGCAAATGGCGCATCAGCCAATAAAGACCAGAATAAACCTGCTGCTAAAAAGCCATTATAAAGACCTTGGTTCTGTGCCATGACTTTGGTGAGTTTTGCTTTTTCGGCATTATTTCCAAAGGCTTTCATGCCATAAGGTTTGTCCCACAAAAACATCTCTAACACTAAAATATAGACATGTAATATTGCGATAAGCGCAATGAATATTTGTCCGATCATACGTTTTTCCTTTTTATTTTAAAGATATGAAAAAAGATCAGTCTCTCGACTGATCTTTTTTATGTTTTACGGCTTTAGTAATACCTTGCCTTGACGAGCACCCTGCGTTGCTTTTTGAGCAGCAGTTTTAATCTCATCAAAACTAAATACACCTTCTACAGGCAAGATTAATTTTTTCTGAGTCGCTAATGTTAGCAGCTCAACAATCAGTTCCTTTTTACGCGCGGCTGGCATTTCTTTATTGACCACACTCGCCCAGAAACCTTTTACTGTCGCTTGTTTAAAAATCAAATCGCCCGATGAAATCTGCATGGTTTCGCCAGTCATACTACCAAACGAAACGAGTAGGCTATTTTCACTAAGTAAATTCAGCATTTCACCACTTGCGCTACCACCAATCGAGTCCACACCAGCAATAAGAGGTTGGTCACCATGAATCTGTTTAACTTGCTCTTTCCAATTCGGCTGATCAGTCGCAACCACATGTTGGATGCCTAATGCTTGCATCTCGGCAATTGCATCAGTACGACGAACCAAATTAATCACAGGTAAACCACGTGCCTGTGCAATCATCGCAACCGTTTTACCTACTGCACCATTTGCCGTGTTTTGGATTAACCATTGACCCGGTTGAACGTTAACAAAGTCTAATAGCATGAGAGCACTAATTGGCATACCAATCAGTTGCGCTGCTGTTTCATCATCAATTTCATTATTTAAAGGAATAAGGCCTTGAGCTGGTGCAATAAAGTATTCAGCCCAACTTCCATGCACAGCTGCAACGGCAATACGTTGCCCTACCTGTACATGTTCAACACCTTCACCCAAGGCATCTACAATACCAACACCTTCACTACCACCAATCGCTGGTAAAGTTGGTTTATAGCCATAACTTCCTCGTACTGTCCATACATCATGATTATGGATAGGAGACATAATGGTTTTAATACGCACTTCGCCTGCTTTCGGCTCTGGCTTTGGCATATCCGCCTGCTCTAAAACGTCTACAGGTTCGCCAAAATTACGATGGATAATACTTCGCATGCTTTATTCCTCTATCGGTTTTAAGAGTTGTTGGGTGGTTTCTAAGGCTAGGTATAAATGTGCTTTGTCTTGCGACAGTTTTGTGAGTAAAGCAGCACCTAACCATAACTGATACATGACTTGCGCAGTTTTTAAAGGCTCAATATGTTTTGGAATTGAACCTTCTTGTTGACCTTCTTTAATTAGCAAAGCCAAACGTTGCGTTAGTTTGTGTACGCCTTCGTTAAGAATCTGGCGCATATCTTCTGATAAGTCCGAAACCTCGGCTGCCAGTTTCACAATTAGACAGTTTTCAGCCCAGCTACCATTTACTGGATCATCAATCCACGCCTGCCATAAGGCCATTAAACGGGCATGGGCGCTTTGCTCACCGTGCTGCCAAAGTTGTTCCATACGAACTTTATAGTCAGTCATGTATTGCTCGAGCAACGCACAGCCGAAAGCCTCTTTAGAAGCAAAGTAGTGATAGAACGACCCTTTAGGTACATCACAAGACTTTAAGATTTCTTGCAAACCAACACCGACGAACCCTTTACGTAGTACTAGCTCAAAGCTGGTATCTAGAATGTGTTGTCGTGTAGTTTCGCTTTTGTTTAATCGTTTCATACATTCATCATAAACAACTATTAGACCAGTCGTCTAGTAAAATTATGTTGCTTGTGAAAATAGGCTAAGAGTAGAAATGTAGAGTGAGGAATGTTAAAAATACAATCTGCTTATTTAAACAAATTTTGTCGATTGTCGTTTAACCGTCACAATTTGTCGCTTTAAATCATTTTGTACTACTTGAACAATTTTAAATCGTTATCATATAGGGTCTGTTGTTTATAAATAGCCATATCTCCCTGTGACTAATCAAACAACACCTAAATTTTCATCAATACATAATTGAGATGTTTTATGAGCCAAAGTCATATCCGTATTCGAGGCGCACGTACCCATAACTTAAAAAATGTGTCTCTCGATATTCCACGCGACAAATTTGTGGTGATTACGGGGCTATCAGGTTCAGGAAAATCTTCTCTTGCCTTTGATACCTTGTACGCTGAAGGACAACGCCGTTACGTCGAATCACTTTCGGCCTATGCTCGTCAGTTTTTATCGCAAATGGAAAAACCTGAAGTTGACTCGATTGAGGGTTTATCACCAGCGATTGCAATTGAGCAAAAATCTACCAGTCACAACCCACGCTCAACCGTCGGTACCATTACCGAAATTTATGACTATTTACGTTTGCTTTATGCCCGTGTCGGTACGCCTTATTGCCCTGAACACGACTTGCCTATGGTTGCGCAAACCGTTTCTGAAATGGTCGATGCAGTAAAAACGCTTGAGGAAGGTACAGCACTTATGTTGCTTGCCCCAGTGGTACGTGAGCGTAAAGGTGAATACAGCAACCTGTTCGAACAACTACAAGGTCAAGGTTTTGTTCGAGCCCGTGTAGATGGCGAAATTATTGATATTGATACGCCACCAGAACTCGACAAAAAGAAAAAACATACCATTGAAGTCGTTGTTGACCGCTTTAAAGTACGTGATGACTTAGGCAACCGTATTGCTGAATCATTTGAAACTGCACTGCGTTTAGGTGGTGATATTGCTGTTTTATCATGGATGAATGGCGAACACCCAGATCGCGTTTTTTCTGCAAAACACTCATGTCCTGAGTGTGATCGCGCAGTTGCAGAGCTTGAACCACGTTTATTTTCATTTAACAACCCATTCGGTGCCTGCCCTGTTTGTGATGGCTTAGGTACACGTAGTCATTTCAGTCCTGAAAAACTCATTCCTAACCCTGAGCTCGCAATTAGTGAAGGGGCTATTCGTGGTTGGGATCGTCAACGTCCTTATTACTATTCAATGCTGCAAAAAGTTGCCGACCACTTCGGTTTTCAACTTGATACGCCTTGGAACCAGTTAGATAAAGACACGCAAAAGAAATTTCTACAAGGTACTGGCAAAGAAAAAATCGATTTAAGTTATATCGATGAACGCGGCCGTAAACATACACGCGTACAACCTTTTGAAGGAATTTTGCCACACCTTGAGCGTCGCTACCGTGAAACTGAAAGTAACTATGTACGTGATGATTTAGCTCAATATTTATCTAATGCAGCATGTGATGCATGTGGTGGTTCACGTCTAAATGAAATTTCACGGCATGTTCGTGTAAAAGATAAAACCATTGCAGACATTACCCGCATGTCGATTGGCGATGCAGAAAGCTATTATCAAGATTTAAATCTTGAAGGTGCTAAAGGCGAAATTGCCGATAAAATCTTTAAAGAGATTCGTGAGCGTCTGCACTTCTTGGTGAGTGTTGGTCTGAACTATTTAAGTCTGGCTCGTTCTGCCGAAACACTATCGGGTGGTGAAGCTCAGCGTATCCGTTTAGCCTCGCAAATTGGTGCAGGTTTAATGGGTGTCATGTATGTCCTTGATGAACCATCAATTGGTCTCCATCAACGTGATAATGACCGTTTATTACAAACGCTAATTCGCTTACGTGATTTGGGCAATACAGTATTAGTCGTTGAACACGATGAAGATGCAATCCGTGCAGCTGACCATATTATTGATATCGGCCCGGGTGCTGGGGTACATGGTGGCGTTGTCATTGCTGAAGGAACTTATGAGGAGCTGGCTAAACATGCCGACTCTCTTACAGGTCAATACCTTTCAGGCAAGCTTAAAATTGAGGTGCCAAAAAAACGTACTCAATCGCCACGTCCAGATGAATTCATCAAGCTTTCAGGTGCATCAGGCCATAACTTAAAAAATGTCGATTTAACTATTCCACTTGGCATTATGACTTGTGTGACTGGGGTTTCAGGTTCGGGTAAATCAACACTGATTAACCGTACGTTACTACCACTGGCTGCAACACAGCTTAATGGTGCAACAACCTTAACAGCTGAAAAGTTCGACTCGATTGATGGTCTACAACACCTTGATAAAGTCGTTGATATTGACCAAAGCCCAATTGGCCGTACACCACGTTCTAACCCTGCAACGTACACAGGGCTATTTACACCAATTCGTGAGTTATTTGCTCAAACCCCAGAGGCGAAAGCCCGTGGTTATAGCGCTGGTCGTTTCTCGTTTAACGTGAAAGGCGGACGCTGTGAAGCCTGTGAAGGCGACGGCATGATTAAAGTCGCGATGCATTTCTTACCAGACATGTATGTACCTTGCGATGCTTGTCATGGTAAACGCTATAACCGTGAAACACTTGAAGTGGGCTATAAAGGCAAAAACATTTCTGATGTTTTAGAAATGACGGTTGAAGATGCTGCTGAGTTCTTTAGTGCTATTCCAGTCATTCACCGCCGCTTAGAAACCTTAACTCAGGTCGGTTTAGGCTATATTCGTTTAGGTCAGGCTGCTACGACCTTATCTGGTGGTGAAGCTCAACGTGTAAAACTCGCACGTGAGTTAGCAAAACGTGATACGGGTAAAACGCTCTATATCTTGGATGAACCAACAACAGGTCTGCACTTCCACGATATTGCCAAGCTACTCGATATTTTGCATGAGCTACGCAACAAGGGTAATACTATTGTGGTGATTGAACATAACCTTGATGTGATTAAAACAGCGGACTGGGTTGTGGACTTAGGCCCTGAAGGTGGCTCAGGTGGTGGGCAAATTATTGCTGAAGGTACACCTGAACAAGTCGCTGAGGTCGAGATTTCCCATACGGGTCGTTTCTTGAAACCGATGTTGAAGCAATAAAACAAAAAAGCCGGAAAGTGATTTCCGGCTTTTTTATCCCTCTACAACATTTCGTCCCCGAGCTTTAGCTCTTAAGAGTGAACGGTCTGCTTTTTCTAACAACTCCATCCAGCTGGTCGCTCCAATCGCAAACCCTATACTGACTGATACATGTAATTTTTCATTTGAGCCAGATAAATTAATTTCTTCTAAAGCAATCGCAATACGAATTTTTTCCGCCAATAGACGCGCATCTAAAAACGGCACCTGTTCTAATAAAATTAAAAACTCATCACCACCATAACGCACAATTAGATCAGAAGCGCGTACATTTGCTTTCAATTGATCGGTAATACGCTTAATCACTTGGTCACCAACAATATGACCATATTGATCATTCACATCTTTAAAGCGATCTATATCAATAATCATTAAACAGGTTTGTGAAAACTTTTGAGGATAGCTCTCAACAATTTTTAAATACTCAGATAAAGCCAAACGGTTGGATACACCAGTTAACGGGTCTGTATTGGCAATATTTTTAAGTTGGAATTCAAACGCATCTCGCTGCTTAAGCATTCTTTGCAAACGGTCAATCGCTTCAAACAGTGAAATGAACTCACCTTTTTTAGGGTTCAATTCATCTACCGGATAATCTTTGCTATGAGACAAATCAAGAATTAAGGTACGAGCTTGAATAAGAGGCTCAAATACTCGTCTCTTTGCATAAATTAAGGTAAGTAAAGCAGCTGCTAACGATATGCTAGAAATAAGCAAAGTAAGAAAGAATTTCTTTTTTGCCAAATAGTTTTCTTGAGATGCAATCAAGACACTTTTATTAAGTAGAAAATTTTGTAAATCAATAACTGTTGTAAATTTATCAACGATTTGGTCTGTAAGTTCAGTTCCATTTAAATGGTAAGCCTCATGCTTCTGGCTTTCTTCTAAAAGTTGACCAACAATAGGCACACCTTTATCTAAAAATTCAGTTTTAACTCTTGCATAAAGGCGATGATATTCAGGAGTCTTGGCTTGCTCAGACTGTAGCGTATCTACAAGTGCCCATAAGTAACGGGCTTGCTGTTGAGTCTGCAAAGAACGCGCCCGATTATCATTAGGAATCGTTTCTTTAAATGTCACTGGCGCAATAACATTAGATGCAGTACGACCGGCCTGATCACGCATGTCAGTTAAAACCACAATCAAAGTAAAATAGTTATTAATTTGGCTATCTTTACTTTTTAGCTGCAACATAAGCTTTTGCAAAATTTCCCGACAACTATCCCAAGCACCAAACATACCCAAAATGGCATTATCAAATTGCACAGAGGTTCTTGCCTGTTCAGGTGTTGCGGCATAATAGTCGACTACAGCCCGCGCCTGTTTCAAATCATCTTTAAATTTAGTATCTAAAATACGTGCTAAATCGGAATAACCCTCTTCTTCTAAAATACGAATAGTTTCATTAATTTGCTGATCGACAGTAAGCCGATACTCTAATAACTTCTTCTGATTTTTTAAAAAGTCGGCAGCGTTACTCGACATTAATTTATTTGCTGGCGCACGTTCTTTAGATACTTTATTTGCCACTTCAGCAATAGACTTTATGCTTTTGATTTCAACCAACGCTTGTTTAGTTTTTAAATATTCTTGATAACTGCTGACAATAAGAGGCACAGCCATAAACAGTAAGGACAGAATAATGACCAACATAAAGAAAAATAGTCGATTACTGATATGTTCTGAACGTAATCCTGACATTTCTAGCTGGTACTCCGTAAATGCCCTACCATCATCACTACTATAAAATGAAGTAATTAACCCGCATCCTAGCACTTTAATGAGCAGAAGTTCAGCAACAAAGTTTGAATAACGCAATATAGGTCTTCATCGTTTGTATTTCATGAAAATCTGATCGAAAGAGCAAATGATGGCTATAGCAAAACTCCATTTTACAGCTGAAGTAAATTTCGCAATTCTATAGTTAGCTTCTTTTTCCTCTTGGATGCCTCTCCCAGCATCCGAAACCCAGCTCTAAGCTGGGTTCTTTTTTATACAAACCAAAAAGAAGAAATTTCATGTAATTTTTTTAATAAATGTTAATGTTTTCTTATAGATAAAAAAAAGCTCAACCTTGGGGAAAGCTGAGCTCGTAAAGTCTGATGTGATAACACATCGTATCTGGGGAAGTACTACCAACTATAAAAATGTTAGATAGTGAACTTTGCAATTGAATTGTGTGACTTATCTCTAATTTTGTAAAGTTGATTAAATTGATCAGAATTAATTTTTTAATCGTTTTTTTGATTTAAAAATGTTTTTTTTTAGCCTTATTCAATTATATAATTATTTTAAATAGATAGATTATTTAGATAAACTTATCAAAATAATGATAACTATTCCTCAAAATATATGAAAATTGAAACAAGAATAATATTCGAACGACTATTTATTAAACGAATCGACAAATTTATGAACGTTAAATCCGATCAATAAAATCATTTTTTCCAATTATAAATGTAATTATTTTGAAACTATTTAAAGGCAAATCCTTATGAATGTTAAGGTTTAGCTTCTTGTTAATGTTCATTTTTTTAGCAGGTTGACATAAGACACTCTGATTGTTTATTTTTTAAACATTTTTAACATAAGTGTCAAATTTCCTTAACATTACGTTTCATCTATTATTGACTTCATAAATTGTTACAATACAATGACCCCAGCTTTATCTCTTGTTAATGCTGGAAATGATTATGAAAAAACTTGGTTTAGCCACTGCTGTATTATTAGCCATGACCGGTGCTCATGCTTATCAATTTGAAGTTCAAGGTCAATCTGAATATGTTGACACAACTGCAAACGATAAGAACTACACTGGTGACGTTGCTGGTACATTCTATTTGAAAAATGTTGATACAGCTAAGGGTCCTTTAGCTGAAGCAGCTTTCTTAAACCAAGCTTCTAGCGTGTCTTTAGGTTACAGCTATCAACAATATGACCAAAACAACGGTTTAAACTACCGTGTAGGTACATACGGCGTTAAAGGTGAGGCTTACGTTCCAACTCCTTACCTTCCTGTATACGCTAGCGCTACTTATAACCACACTGACGTTGACGGTAAAAACGCGATTTCTCGTGATGACCAAGGCGACCGTTATGCTTTAGAAGTTGGTGCAATGTTGTTACCTAACTTCTTGATGGCTGTTGGTTATACAAGCGTAGCTAACCAATTTGCTTTAGATAACTTCGGTATCATGGGCAACGGTATCTACTCTGCTGTTAACCAAACTGCTGCAATCCAAAACGATCAAGATGCTGTTACAGCTCGTGCTAAATATGTAGGTCCAATCGACGGAACTAACATGGCAATCGGTTTTGAAGCTGCTGGTGCTTTCGGTCAAGAAAACCAATACGGTTTAAAAACTGACCTTTACTTAACTCCTAAGTTAAGTGTTGGTGCTGCATTCATCGGTAACGACGGCGTAGCAAACATCAAAGGTAATGACCTTGGTGAATTCCGCCAAGCTTGGGGTGGTAACGTAAACTACTTCATCACTCCTGCTCTTGCAGTTGGTGCGTCTTACATGAAAGCTGACGTTAAAAAGTCTAGCTACGACACACAAACTATCGGCTTAAATGCTAAATTCCGTTTCTAATTTAATTTAGAAATTGAATTAAAAAAAAGGACTCAATTGAGTCCTTTTTTTATGGCTATTAACTACGTACGATATTTAAGAAATGTAAATGACGTTCGTACTGATCAATAATATCCTGAATCAAATCTTCCTGCGTCCAGTCCATTACATCGTAGTTCTGCCCACCCTCTCTCAAAAATACTTCGGCTTGGAAATATTGACCATCTTCTGTTTCCGTACGACCAATTAAAAAACTTGGTGGTACTGTTTCACGTGAAACAACTTTATAAATAAAATTAATTTCATGATGATGATCGACTCGAAGCTGCATACCATCTTCAACTTCACTAATTGAAACTTCAAGATGACGACGTCTAAACTCATGCTGAATATTTTCAAAAGCTCGTGAAACCTGCTTTTCAATATATTGCTTCACCTCTTCTTCACTATGAGGATAATGCATGATCAAACCTAATCGTTGTTGCCAACTTCTCGGGTTATGAATAGCACGTGGGGTAATACGAGCTTCCTGAATTGCTTGCATTTTCGTGACATCAAGATGCAAAGCTTTTATTAACCCCCAACTCATCAAGAGCATGACTACAGTAAACGGCAACGCACTCATAATAATTGAAGACTGCAGTGCAGCAAGACCTCCAACCAAGAGTAAAATAATAGCCAGCACTGCCATCAACACTGTCCAGAACAGACGCTGCCAAGTTGGTGAATTTTCAGTTTTTGCTGTTAAGTAGTCAGTAACGAGTGCTCCCGAGTCCGCAGAAGTCACGAAGAATAAAACCACTAAAATAGTGGCCAGAATATTCATGACACCTGACCATGGCAAGTGCCCTAAAAACTCAAATAGAGCAACTGAGGAGTCTTGCTGGACAGCCTGAATGAGAGTGGTTTGATGTTCATGAATAATGCTAAATAACGCGGCATTTCCTAAAAAGCCCATCCAAATGATGGTAAAGCCTGTCGGAATAAGAAGAACACCTACAATAAACTCACGAATGGTACGACCACGGGAAACCCTTGCGATAAACATACCCACAAATGGTGACCATGAAATCCACCAAGCCCAATATAAAATGGTCCATCCCCCAATCCATCCATTTGGCTGATAAGCATATAAATTGAATGTCATGGTGAAAAGGTTAGATATATATTGCCCAGTATTTTGAATAGTGGTCTGAAGTAAATAAATACTAGGGCCAGCGATAAAAACAAATACTAATAATATTAAAGCTAAGACTAAGTTTAGCTCTGATAAGCGTTTAACCCCTTTATCTAAACCTAAGAACACAGATAATGAGGCTAAAATACTCACAAAAATAATAAGTAGAACTTGAATATTGGTACTTTGCTCGACACCAAATAAATAATGTAAACCAGAGTTAATTTGGGTGACACCAAATCCGAGAGAAGTCGCTACACCAAATACCGTACCAATGGTCGCAAATATATCGATACTGTCGCCCCACGGCCCATAAATCTTTTTACCAATGAGGGGGTAAAGGGCTGAGCGGGTCTTTAACGGTAAATTATGACGATAAGCAAAATAAGCTAATGCTAAACCGACCACAGCATAAATTGCCCATGCGTGTAAGCCCCAGTGGAAAAAAGTCACACGTAGAGCTTGCTGAGCTGCATCAATTGTCTGCGCATCTCCACTTGGTGGATTTACATAGTGCATGACAGGTTCAGCAACACCGAAGAACATTAAGCCAATACCCATACCGGCAGTAAACAGCATGGCAAACCATGAACCATTACTATATTCAGGCTGGCTATGGTCAGGACCTAATTTAATCCGACCTATCGCAGAACAGGCAATATAAATGAGTAAAATAAGAAAGAATGCAACTGATAGAACATAGAACCAGCTAAATGAATCGGTGATCCACTGCTTTAACTGTTGCGTTAAAAGTTCAAAAGAACTCGGAGCGATCACGACAACTGCTAGGAACAAAGCAATAATAATGACCGTACCCAAAAAGACATTGGGATTAACATTTGCGAACCAACTCGTTTGTTTGGAAGGCATAAATCCTCCATGTTATTTTAATGAAAAGTGACAGGCATGAAGCCAATAAAGACATTCAGGAATGAACAAAGTTATATCTTTCAATAGAGAAAGCCGATCATACTGTAAACAAACTTAATTAATATTGCAGTTACAAAGGTGTAAATAAATTAAAACACCTCCTTCTTTATTTATCAGAATTCTTTTTAGGGGAGTGTGAAATATACTGTAAAGCGATCAAACGCGTAACAATTAATGCCAAGTACATAACACCACAAAACATTTGCAACATCGCTAGAACACGTGCTGGTGGACTAAGGGGCATGAGGTCAGACAATCCTGTCGCTGACTGCAAACTAAAGCTTAAAAATAATAGATCTAGCCAAGTTTGTAAGTGATAAACATGGTTTGGATTTTGGAAGCTATTTGGAATTAGCAACTGACAAATGTTGTATAAAAAAGCAAATCCCCAAGCAATTAAGGTAAAAACAGCTGCTGCTGCAAACAGCTCATCTCGTGTCAAATATCGGTCAGCAAACATATAACGAAATAACCCATAAGCTGCCGAGAAGTAAGCTAAAGCTTCACAGCTGTGAGCAAAAATCTGGATGGTTAAATTGCTGTAGCCCAATAAAATAAACACTGACGATATAATTGCGCCACTTACAAAGGTAAGTCCTAAAAAGGTAAACATAGGTGTTTGACGAATCACTTTAGCAATAATGAGTAAAGCAAGTACTCCTAATGCCCAAGTTAAGGTTCTATAAACCTCATTATCAAAAGTCAGCATAGCCAGAATAAGTAAAATGAATTGCACAAACAGCAACCATGCAGAAGGCAATAATCGAAAGCTCGCCCAGAACTCGATAATAGATCGCATTTAATTATTTTCCATTTTTTCATTATGTTTTGAATTATAGAAAATCATACTGTACAAAAAATAGGATAAACAAGTTGTTCTTTATTAAGGAGCTTCTTTTCAATAACCTTTAGGAGAAAAACAAAAAAAGCCCCGTAGGGCTTTTTATGACATGTTTAATACATTCTGATTAGTGGTCTGATGCACCAGAAGCACCAATACCTGTCATTGAACGTACATATTGTGCGTCGAAAGCAGCACGTTCTTTTTTCGCACGTGCTGAGTTATCAGTCACTGAGAAGAACCAACAGCAAAGGAACGACAATGGCATCGCAAACAATGCAGGACCATTGAACGGGTTAATTGGTGTATCTGAGATTTTTAAAGTATCAACCCATACCGCTTTAGATAAGATGATCAGTACAACAGCTGTTACCAAACCAACCACCCCACCAATCACAGCGCCACGTGTGGTTAAACCTTTCCAGAACATTGAAAGAACAAGTACCGGGAAGTTCGCACAACAAGCCACAGAAAACGCTAAACCTACCATGAATGCTACGTTTTGCTTTTCAAATAAAATACCCAAGATCATGGCAAAAACTGCTAAACCAAGCGTCGCGATTTTTGACATACGAAGTTCAGAAGCTGGAGTCGTTTGACCTTTTTTAAATACGTTAGCGTATAAGTCGTGTGAAATTGCAGATGCACCTGAAAGTGTTAAACCAGCAACAACAGCAAGAATCGTTGCGAACGCTACTGCTGAAATGAAGCCCATGAACAAGTCACCGCCTAAAGCGTCACTTAAATGCACAGCTGCCATGTTGTTACCGCCAACCAGCTCAAGCTTTCCTGTCATTGCCATTTTCGCAACATCAAGGAATTGCGGGTTGTTTGATACAAAAAGGATCGCACCGAAACCAATAATGAAAGTTAAAAGGTAGAAGTAACCAATAAAACCTGTTGCAACGACTACAGATTTACGTGCTTCTTTTGCGTCTTTTACAGTGAAGAAACGCATAAGAATGTGTGGAAGACCCGCTGTACCAAACATGAGTGCTAAACCAAGAGATAAAGCATCAATTGGGTTTGCAGCAAGTTTACCAGGACCCATAATTTTTGCAGCGTCGGCAAGGCTTATGTTATGGACTTTACTGAACACTTCAATAGATTGGGTAAACATATTGCTGAAACTGAAACCAACAGCTTTCATGACCATAAATGCCATAAAGGTTGCACCGCTCAGTAACATGACCGCTTTAATGATTTGTACCCATGTGGTTGCCAACATGCCACCAAAAATTACGTATGCCATCATTAATAGACCAACAATGACTACAGCAATGTTGTAGTTCAAACCAAATAGCAATTTAATCAGCTGACCTGCACCCACCATTTGCGCAATTAAATAAAATGCAACAACTACAAGTGAGCTAAAAGCAGCTAAAGTACGAACTGGTTTTTCTTCAAGACGGAATGACACTACGTCGGAAAGGTTATATTTACCGAGGTTACGTAAACGCTCTGCTACCAAGAATAAAACGATTGGCCAACCGACCATGAATCCCAGAGAATAAAGTAAGCCATCAAAACCAGAGCTAAACACCATTGCAGAAATACCAAGGAATGACGCCGCTGACATAAAGTCACCCGCAATTGCCAAACCATTTTGGAAACCACTAATTCCGCCACCAGCCGTATAGAAATCTTGTGCTGATTGAGTTTGTTTTGCAGCCCATTTAGTAATGAACAATGTGAAACCAACAAAGATGACAAACATGATGATGGCATGCCAGTTGGTTGCTTGCTGCTCAGCTTCACCTAAATCCGGGCCTGCCATAGCAACTGTTGAATATAGCGATGCTGCCGCCAATAAGGCTTTCGCTTTTAATGAATTCCATTTCATATTAGTGTAATCCTTTCTCGTGCGTGATGGCCTCGACTTCCTTCAACGCTTCTTCACTCAACTGATCAAGGGTGTTATTCGCGATGTAGGAATACACGCCACAAAGTACGAAAGATAAAATGATAATTCCTATTCCAAGAGGAATCCCCCATGTCGTTACACCGCCACTAAATGAACTCATCAAAAATTCTTTGTTGTAGCCTACAAGTAGCATAAAGCCCACGTAGAGAATTAACATGATGATGGTGAGGGTCCAACTTAATGCACTTTTTGTCTTGACCATTTTTTGAAACTTTGGATTACGTAGAATCTGTTCCACTTGGCTTTGATCCATAACCAAACTCCTTACATAGTGCCCAACCTTGGTCACTTTTTTTTAATGTATTTTTTCATTATTAAAGTTAGCAAGATTACCTCTAAGTCGTAACTTAGACTTTGGTCGTTAAAATTTAATCAATTTATAGCTTTGTATCGGCATAGGTTATGATAGACACACGGTTTCACTTATGTAGGTCATATGAACAGCTGGCTGATTATTGGGGTGCTCACTCTTTATATTGCGCTTTTATTTGTCTGTGCTTTTTTTGGTGAGAAGCATGCCAGTCGTCTTGGCACCCGTGGCCGCATGTTTTTATTTAGTTTAACTTTAGGTGTCTATTGCTCATCATGGACATTTTATGGGGCAACCGGTGCAGCCGTACGTGAAGGCGTCATCTTCTTGCCTATTTATTTAGGCCCACTGTTATTTGTCTGGTTTGGCTATGACATCTGGCGGCGTTTAGGTCGAGTACGGCAACACCATGCGATTTCGTCAATCGCTGACTTCGTCGCAGCACGCTATGGTAAAAGTGGTGTGCTGGCCTCATTAGTTACTATTCTGGCGGTTATCGCGATTATCCCCTACCTCGCGTTACAGCTCCGTGCAATCGCTTTAAGTACCTCGGTCATTATGGAGCAAAGCTCGCATATTCATACGACGACCAACAGTGTGTTATTGCTCACCAGTGTGCTTGCGATTTTAGCCATGATCTTTGGCACAAGACAGATCGCAAACACGGAACAGCACGGCGGGCTCATGCTTGCGGTTGCATTTGAGTCATTTGTGAAGTTATTTGCCTTACTTTGCGTCGCTTTATTTTTTATTTTTGAATCACCAGCTAACCTCAGCCAAATGACCTCTGATGTAAACCAGACTTTTCAGGAGGTTCAGCTCTTTGGTGTACCTGAAACTTTCTGGATTCAAACTTTACTGGCAGGCTTAGCCATTATTTGTTTACCACGCCAGTTCCACGTGGCGGTGGTCGAGCTACGCGATGAAAAGCATATTCGCGGTGCCCGTAAATGGTTCGCGGTTTATCTCATTTTAACTATTTTAGCTATTATCCCAATCGCAAGCTGGGCTTTGCATGCCGCACCGAAATTCCTAACTGTACCCGATGTGGCTGTACTGTCACTGCCGTTAAGTTACAACCAAGAATGGCTCGCTTTACTAGCCTTTTTAGGTGGCTTTTCAGCTTCGACAGGTATGTTACTGGTTTCATCAGTTGCATTGTCTATCATGCTCAGTAACGACTTGATTATGCCTGCCTTATGGCGTTTTAAATTGCTGTCGCGTCATGATAAACATTTACCTAAAGTTCTGAAGTTCAGCCGTCGTATCAGTATTGTCGCAGTGATGCTACTTGGCTTTTTATTTTTCCATTTCTTTAATGATATTAACCAACTTTCAGTTTTTGGTTTATTGGCGTTTAGTGCTGTAGCGCAGTTTGCTCCGGCACTGATTGGTGGTTTGTACTGGCGTGGCGGAAGCCGCCAAGGTGTCTATGCAGGTCTGATTGTTGGATTTTTAATGTGGAGTTATACCTTACTCTTTCCAACAATTTTGCGTAGCTTGCCTGAAGCCTATCAGGATGCTGCTCAAAGTATTTTGCTTTTTGGTCCTTTTGGCATTAATGCCTTACGTCCGGAATCTTTATTTGGTTTTGAGTCATTTGCTCCTTTAACTCACGGTGTCATTTGGTCACTTGGTTTAAATATTGTTTTATATATCTGGATTTCAAAAATTTATCGACCAAGTGTGGCAGAACAAATTCAGGCAGAAAGCTTCTTCTACTATGAAACTAAGCCTTTACCATCACCACACACATCTACTGATTTAACCTATCTTCCTCATGACGCGGCCCGTTTAAAAGTAGGTGATTTATTTGCCTTGGCAAAAAGAATTACAGGTGAGCAACCCACTACACAAGCGTTCGAGAACTTTTGTGAGCAAAATCATCTCACACTCAATCCCAATACAATTGCCAATGGTATGTGGTGGCGTTTTACCGAACAATATCTGGCCGGTATTATCGGTGCTGCTTCTGCACGTACTTTGCTCACGACAGCCATGATTAATAATGGCCTTGCTTTGGGTCAAGTCGCTAATATTTTAGACCAAGCATCTCAGTGGCAACGTTTCAATCAAAATTTGCTTATGACCATGATTGACCACATGACCCAAGGGGTAAGTGTGGTCGATAAAAATATGTGTCTGGTCGCGTGGAACAACCAATATTTAAAACTATTTGGTTATCCAAAAGACCTTGTTTATGTCGGCTGCCCAATTGCCGACCTGATTCGTTATAACGCTGAACGCGGCGAATGTGGCCCCGGTTCAGTCGAAGAGCATGTACGCAAACGTCTTCACTGGATGAAAGTCGGCAGCGCCCACGAGTTTGAACGTATCCGTAAAGACGGCCGCGTTATTCAAATGCGAGGTAACCCAATTTCAGGCGGTGGTTTCGTCACGACATTTGCCGATATTACGGCCTTCCGTGCGAACGAAGCCGTACTTGAAGCTCGCGTAAAAGATCGGACTCAACAGCTTGCTGATGCCTTAACTGAACAACAGCTTGCACGTGAGCAAGCTGATATGGCCAATATGTCCAAGAGCCGATTTATTGCTGCGGCAAGTCACGATCTATTACAGCCTATGCACGCTGCTCGTCTGTTTAGTACTGTTCTTGAGCAAAGCATTTCGACTGAAGAAGACCGCCAAACCTTACAGCAACTTGACCGTGCACTCTATGGTGCAGAAAGTATGCTGTCTGCCCTACTCGATATTGCACGTTTGGAAGGCGGCACCATACAACCAAAAAGACAACCTTATCCGTTGCATGATTTACTCAGTGACCTTGAGTTGCAGTTTAAATCGATTGCCGCTCAGCGGAATATTTCACTAAAAGTCCACGATGTGTCTTTCTGGATCGATACTGACCCGCAGTGGATTCGTCGTATTATTCAAAACTTTGTCAGCAATGCCCTACGCTATACCGCCAAAGGTCGAGTAGTCGTAGGCGTACTTCGTTCTGCACAGCAATCTGGCCATATTCGAATTGGGGTTTGGGATACCGGACCTGGTATTGCTGAAGAACAACGAATTAAGCTATTCCAAGAGTTTGAACGTTGCGGACATTTATCTCCTTGGGGTGAACAAGGTTTAGGATTAGGTCTCGCCATCGTACAACGTATGACAGGTTTGCTAAATTACCCTGTTCATGTTTACTCGGAGATGGGCAAAGGCTCATGCTTTATGATTGAGGTGCCTATTGTCGAGCCACCAAAAGTAGCAACACCAACTGTACAGGCCGTGCCTTTAAAAACAAAAGCCTATCGTATTTTGTGCCTAGACAATGATGAAACGATTCTTGAAGGTATGAGTAGTTTATTAGGCCGATGGGGTTATCAAGTTTTTAAAGCCACTGAACCTGAGCAAGCTCTAGACATTATTCAAAAAGAGAATATTCAGGTTTGGCTCATTGACCAGCACTTGAATAACAATCAGCTTGGCGTTGATTTTATTAATCAAAATCGTCAAGAAGATGTTCCCGTTGCCTTAATTACAGCGGACTCCCATCCCGAGTTACCACAGCAATTAAAAGAACTAAATATAGTTCTACTTAAAAAACCACTAAAACCGGCCTCATTAAGAGCTTGGTTATCTGGTCTTAAAATTGCTAGTACGACAGACTAATCATTTATCGCTTCCCAACTTTTAATAAGTTTGGGGAGCGATGCTTGGCAAAAATGTTTAGCTAAATTTAAGCCAATAGGCAGAACTGCTCAAAATGTCTACTTTTAGTCAATAAATTATTGACCAAAATTTCCAAAGACTCTTTTTCTATGGCAAAGCTCACCTTTTTTGTAAGTGAACACTTGTACACTTAGTTACAATTTAATAAGTTATTGTTTTTATAATTATTTATTTAATAAAAATCACTATATACGACTTTAGTCTTATTCTACTTGCATTCTGCATGACACATAAATATTCAAAACGCATTTTATTCGTCTGACGATTTATTTGAACTTATTTTGCCTGATCGCACCCCTCCTCATGAATTAACGCAAAGGACCACTGCCATGAATATTTCTGATAACAGCCCGCAAGGCCAACTTTCTTCTCAACAGTTTTATCGCCAATACAGTGCCAATGCCTTACTTCCAGAGTTAGATTGGCAAAGTATTTTTCCGCACAGCAAGCTGAGCGAAGCACATATCAAAGCTCTTAATACAATTTATCAGTGTGCTGTGCCCCTCGCACTTAATGTGTTTCATGATTTAAATTTTGATGTATTTGCACCTGCTGCTTATCATCCGCAAGGTTTGGGCTTATTTGACAAGTTAGCGCAACAAGAAGAGAACTTCTTAAAAGTCCTCACTGCTGAAAGTGAAAATCTTGATCATGACACACGCCATCAAATCTGGAGCATGTTACTCCGTGGCGGTGCTGTTCTGGTTTTCAAAGCTTGGCTTGGCCATGTCAAACTTGGAGAAAATCAGTTAGATATGACTCAGTTTGATGAACTTTCTGACTTGCTCTTTATTAAGACACCTCCACATCAACTTGCTGAGCGTTTGCATGTAGATGAAAAAGCAAAACTTGACCATATCTTCTTAATGTATGACAATGATATTTTCCTTGACCGGTTCAATAGCCTAGAAACCGCAGCACTTTTTGTTGATTTAGGGGTTTATGATGCAGCTTTCTTAAGCTTGCGTGATGACCGGGTAGCTGAATATTTAAAAAGTAAAGGCTACGTAACTCAAGAACAAATTGATGATTTGCAATGTGCTCTTAACCCACTGTACTGCGACAGCCTAACACCTAAGCAAGATTGCCTTGCTTAAGTGGAACATATAAAAAAGACCTCCATTGAGGTCTTTTTTATTTTAGATTTTTTTATCTTCAATATTTAATGCGCTGATTGCCAATACAGCCTGTGTACGATTTTGTACGCCTAGTTTTCTAAAAATAGCGGTTACGTGCGCTTTAATGGTGGCTTCTGAAACATCAAGCTCATAAGCGATCTGTTTATTCAACAAACCTTCCGCAACCATCATCAAAACACGGAATTGTTGAGGCGTTAACGACTGAATACGTTCAGCCAAAGCAGTTTCATCTGCCGCACGCGGGTCAAGATTAATATTTGATGGAAGGTTTGGTGGTAACCAAATTTCGCCATCTAGAACTTGACGAATCGCTTCACCAATATGACTTGGATGAGCCGATTTAGGAATATAACCCATTGCACCATGCGCAATCGCACGTTGGATAATTGACGCTTCTTCGTGTGCAGAAACCACAATAATTGGAATAGAGGGATATTGTGCTCTTACATAGACCAGAGCAGAAAAGCCTGAAGCACCTGGTAAGTTTAAATCAAGTAATACCAGATCAGGTTCTGCCCCATTTTCCAAACGCTCATAAAACTCATCAACCGAAGCTGTTTCATGAATTTGTGCCTGTGGCAGGCTATAACGTACTGCTTGAATCAAAGCATGACGAAACAAAGGATGATCATCAACGATTAAAATATTCATAAGCGATTAAAGTAATCTTGAGCATAAGTATGGCCTATTGTAACCCTACTATTTAGATGAAAGATATGCTCATCTTATCCATTTTTATGCAAAATGTTGTTAAATACAGTCCTTTGCTTCGTTTTCCCGTTGTTTTTTACCTTTTAATCAAAATTAATCTATTTTTTATATAAGCTTCATTTTTATTCTAAAAAAGATATCACCAATAATTATATAAAATAAAAACAATTGCTTAACTTACTATTAAATTATAAAAATCAACTATTCGGGTTTTATATTTAAAACTGATAAGGTTGACCAATTTCGTTATTTTACAGTTTGCCGTCATTGTTGATTAATAAGTCCAATGTTGTTTTTTAGGCTTAGGAACCAAATCATGACTGGTATCGCATCATCAAAACCTTTAAATATTGTTGCTGTTTCTGGTGGCTTAAATACCCCATCTAAAACCGAAAGTCTGGTTCAGGCCATTCTTGATGAGTTATCTGAAGCAATTGATATTCAAGTTCACTTTATTAAATTAAGTGAAATCGGACCATTATTAGGCGGTGCATTTTATCGCAATCAACTCCCGCAACGTGTACAAGATGACCTTGCAGCAGTTGAAGCAGCAGATGCCTTGATTGTGGGTACACCTGTCTACCGTGCCTCTTTTACCGGTCTTTTCAAACACTTCTTTGACTTCGTTGAACAAACTGCATTAGTCGATGTACCTGTACTTTTAGCTGCATCAGGTGGTAGTGATCGCCATGCTCTGGTACTCGAACACCAACTTCGCCCATTGTTCAGCTTCTTCCAAGCACAAACTTTACCAATTGGCGTATACGCAACAGATCGCGACTTTACTCCTGAATATACAGTGAAAAGTGAGCAACTAGCTGACCGTATTACACTGGCCGTAGCGCGTGCATTGCCAATTCTAGAATGGGCGCCAGCAAAAGGTAAACGTGCTGAGGTGGTTAAACCTAAATCTCAACAAGCGAATCAAGAGCTTGGTATTAATAAGCAAATTGAGCAAGAAGAAGTATTACCTTCGGCAGCTGTACCAAACCTTGATGCAGCCGAATCTCGTTTGCATCACAAGTCCGGTAAATCATTAACGCATGTTGCCTAAGCGCAATATAGCTAAATAAAAATAACGAATGGGGAGAGAGCACCATGACGCAATTACAACAACCAATTAAATTTGCTTATTGGGTACCAAATGTAAGCGGTGGCCTTGTAGTGAGTAACATCGAACAGCGTACAGATTGGAGTTATGACTACAATGTTCGACTTGCACAGGCTGCCGAAAACAATGGTTTTGAATATGCGCTCACTCAAATTCGTTTTACGGCGGGCTATGGGGCAGAAAACCAGCATGAGTCTGTGAGTTTCAGTCATGCATTACTTGCAAAAACTGAGAAACTTAAAGTGATTGCGGCGATTCTACCCGGCCCTTGGAAACCGGCACTTGCAGCTAAACAGCTGGCTACGATTGATTATCTAACCGAAGGCCGCATTGCTATTAATGTGGTAAGTGGT
This sequence comes from Acinetobacter sp. 766875, assembly GCF_000582055.1. Lineage (NCBI taxonomy): Bacteria > Pseudomonadati > Pseudomonadota > Gammaproteobacteria > Moraxellales > Moraxellaceae > Acinetobacter > Acinetobacter sp. 766875. Next base: position 28,193 of record NZ_JEXX01000007.1, read on the forward strand.
TGGTTTAGAGGCGAGTTTGATGCGATTGGTGAAGAGTGGCCTGAGCATGATGAGCGTTATGTTCGCTCTGAAGAGTTTATTCGCACGCTAAAAGGAATCTGGACCACAGATAACTATAGTTTCGATGGTAAGTATTACCAATTCCAGAACTACACACTTAAGCCAAAACCTCTGCAAAAACCACATATTGAAGTCTTTCAGGGCGGCAGTTCACGTGCTGCAAGAGACATGGCGTCTCGTGTATCCGACTGGTATTTCACCAATGGTAATACTGTAGAAGAAATTCAAAAACAAGTCGAAGATATTCGTACCAAAGCAAAAGCCAATAATCACCATGTCAAAATTGGGGTAAATGCGTTCATTATTGCCAGAGATACCGAAGAAGAAGCTAAAGCAGTACTTCAAGAAATTATTGATAAAGCCAATACTGAAGCAGTCAATGCATTTGGCGATGCAACTCGTGAAGCGGGTGCGGCTTCACCAGAACAAGAAGGCAACTGGGCAAAATCAACTTTTGAAGATTTAGTTCAATATAACGATGGCTTTAAAACCAATCTAATTGGTACACCTCAGCAAATTGCAGAGCGTATTGTGGCGCTTAAAAATGTAGGTGTCGATTTGGTTCTTTCCGGTTTCTTACACTTTATTGAAGAGGTGGAATATTTCGGAGAAAAAGTTCTGCCGCTCGTTCGTCAGTTAGAACTTCAACAGGAAAAGGAGGTAGAAATCCCAGCTAAATCAGCCTAAAAAACTCCAGTTAAACAGCGCAAGATAATAAAAATAACAAATTAAAATAAAGTTTTATTGGCTCCAAGACTCGGCTTGGAGCTTTTATTTTTTAAGATTTCTCAACTTCTCGAACAACAGTTTCAACTGAATAGCGGCACCATTTTGAAAGAACCTCAATAAATTCATTTAATGCTGCAGGTTCAAAATGACTCACAATCATATAACAGGCATTACCCATAACCTTAAAGCATTCATCAATCTGTTCGTATTGCTTGACCAAATTTTCAATTTCTTCAAAAGCGCGTTGTTCATTTAAATGCAAATGAATAAATTGTTTATGTAGGTATTGCACAGCAATGGTGTAGTTTTTGATAACTCCTGCATCCATCAACTGGGCTATTCGAGCACCTACAGCCTGCCCCGTTCGATGGACACGCTGACCAATTTCTTTATTTGTTAAACGGGAATCTTGCTTGAGTAATGCAATAATTTTTAGATCAATCGGGTCTAATTCAATATTCATTTTTCATGGCGAAAGAAAACTTGCGATAATGCTTTCATTTGACTATAGCCGATTTTTCAAGCAGAGAATAATCTTGTTTTATCTCATATCAACAAGAGTGTTCTCATGAAACAAGCACTGTTAGTTATCGATGTACAAAATGATTATTTTAAAAATGGCAAAATGGAATTGGTTGGACCAGATCAAGCGCTCGATAAAATAAAACAGCTCGAGCAATATTTTAATGAAAAAGATTTACCGATTATTTATGTGCAACATATTAACCCGCCACAAGCCAGTTTTTTTCAAGAAAATACAGATGGGGTTTTACTTCATCCCGAACTGCATGTTCATAATGATTCATTGGTTGTAACTAAGCATTATCCCAATAGTTTTTTAGAAACTAATTTAGAAGAACTTTTAAAAGCGCACCAAATTGATCAACTCGTGATTACAGGCATGATGACACATATGTGTATTGATTCAGGGACACGTGCAGCCAAAGAGCTTGGCTATCAACCTATCTTAATTGCAGATGCCACCGCAACACGTGATTTAAGCTATGCTGGAAAGACCGTAAAAGCTGAAGACGTGCAAATAGCTTTTTTAACTGCGCTTAGTACATTTGCAAATGTACAAAATACGACTGACTTTCTAGCAAGCTCTTAATGGTGCTTAATAAAAAAGCCCCCTTAGGGGCTTTTTTAGAGATTATTTTTGTCTATCGGGATAAACCGTTGCAATTAACTGCTCTACTACAGCAGGTTCAGCTAAGGTTGAGGTATCGCCCAAACTATCAAGCTCGTTTGCCGCAATTTTTCTTAAAATACGGCGCATGATTTTGCCAGAGCGCGTTTTAGGTAATGCTGGCGCCCAGTGCAGGGCATCTGGCGAAGCTACTGGCCCGAGTACTTTACGTACCCAGTTAATTAACTCTTTACGCAGCTCTTCCGATTCTGGAACACCCGCCTGTAAGGTCACGAAAGTACAAATACCTTGTCCTTTAATATCATGCGGCATACCTACCACGGCTGCTTCTGCTACTGATTCATGTGAAACAAGAGCACTTTCAATTTCAGCCGTACCTAGACGGTGGCCTGAAACGTTTAAGACATCGTCAACACGACCTGTAATCCAGTAATAACCATCTTCATCACGGCGGGCGCCATCACCTGTAAAATAAGTATTTTTGAAGGTTGAGAAATACGCCTCAATAAAGCGGTCTGGGTCCCCCCAAATAGTACGCATCTGGCCTGGCCATGAATCTTTAATCACAAGGTTACCTTCAGCTGCACCTTCTAACTCGTTACCTTCACCATCTACAATGGCTGGTTGAATACCAAATAAAGGACGCGTTGCCGAACCTGGTTTTAAAGCTGTTGCACCCGGTAATGGCGCAATCAAAATACCACCTGTCTCAGTTTGCCACCATGTATCAACAATCGGGCAACGGCCTTCGCCAACAACATTGTAGTACCAGTTCCAAGCCTCTGGGTTAATAGGTTCACCAACCGAACCAAGTAAACGTAAACTGCTACGATTACTTTCACGTACATACGAATCACCTTCTCGCATCATGGCACGAATCGCAGTTGGCGCTGTATACAAGATAGAAACTTTATGTTTATCGACCACATGACCAAGACGTGCCCATGTTGGATATTGAGGTACACCTTCGAACATTAAGGTGGTCGTACCATTTGCCAACGGACCATAAATCAGATAACTATGCCCTGTAATCCAACCAATATCGGCTGTACACCAATACACATCGTCTTGTTTTAAATCGAAGACTTCTTTGAAAGTACTGGTTACATAGACCAGATAACCGCCTGTGGTATGCAACACACCTTTGGGTTTACCTGTTGAGCCTGAGGTATAAAGAATAAATAAAGGGTCTTCTGCCTTCATTGGTTCTGGAGGACAGTCAGCATCCACCTCCATAATAATAAGGTGATACCACAAATCACGGCCTGGCTTCATTTCGATTGGGTTTGCATTACGGTAAACCACAATCACATTTTCAACACATTCGGTACCCGGCAATGCTAAAGCCAAATCGACATTTTCTTTAAGTGGTAACAGCTTACCGGCACGTAGGCTTGAGTCTGCGGTAATTACAAGTTTAGCTTGGCTGTCTTCAATACGGCTTGCCAAAGAGTCTGGCGAGAAGCCACCAAATACCACACAGTGAACTGCACCAATACGGGCACAGGCTAACATGGCAATTGCAGCCTCAGTCACCATTGGCATATACAGCACAACGCGGTCACCTTTACCAATGCCATATTTCTTCAAAACGTTGGCAAAGCGGCAGACTTCATCGTGTAATTCTTTATAAGAAACGATTTTATGACGAGAAGGATGGTCACCTTCCCAAATAATGGCAGGGTTATGTGGATGTTCTTTAAGATGCCTGTCCAAACAGTTTGCTGAAACGTTCAACTCACCATCAGCAAACCACTCAATTTTGAAATTGTCTTTGTCAAAACTGGTATTTTTAACTTGGGTAAATGGCTTTATCCAATCGACAATTTTAGCTTGCTCTGCCCAGAATTCATCTGGGTTCTCGATAGAGTGTTGATAACGTTTAAAGTAGTCTGCTTCAACAGTACGAGCTGTTTTTTTAAATTCCTCTGGTACTGGATAGATCTCATTCATACGCAACTTCCTTGATCTTGTGCATCCCATCTCGAGACTGTGGCTATTATTTTACTGGATCTTATTTGTATGCCTGTTCAGTATGATGACTCTCTCAAAGTCAAAACAATCCGACTTTGGTCATATATTAACCACTTACTCAAACATACGAAATTGTGAACATTTTTATAAAATTAAGTTGATTTAAAACATTTGTCTATAGCTTTTACTTTTATAATTTTTTTAAGTTTTGATGGTTTTGACCATCAACAAAGTTTATTTTAGCTTTTAGAAGCAGTGCAGGAATAAAATAAGATGTTTGCCGAAACTCCCTCTTCACGACCACCAGAGCTTCCGTTTAAAGATAGTCCTTTTTCAATTCATGGTCGCTTTAACCGCATGAGTTATTTAGGTGGATATGGCCTAATTTATTTAATTACACTTATAGGTTATTTCATTTTAGCTTCCTTTCTTGGAAGTTTTCAGCTTTCAAGCGATCTATTTAATTTTGAGTTTTATAGCTCTCTTTCCGGCGTAAGTGCCTTAGTAGTATGGGCTTTTTGGCTATTTTTGATCTACCTCAATATTATTCTGGTCGTTCGGCGCTTACACGATTTAAATAAAAGTGGCTGGATGGGCCTGTTGTTATTTATTCCGGTGGTTCAGTTCTTTTTTATGATCTATTTATTACTTGCTTCTGGTACTGCAGGCCCAAATCAGTATGGCCCTGTTCGGCCTTCAACCTTTATCGAGAAACTGATGGCTTGGCTTATTTTAATCGCTATTTTAATTAGCCTTATTTCTACCGCAGGCTTTTTTTACTACTTCTCTGGTACCGATACTATCCAAACCCCAACACAAATTTTACAAAAAGGAACGCAATACTTTTAATTAAAAAACACTTTATTATTTAGATGAACTCATTATAGTAGGCGCACATTTTATCTCCTACTATGATGAAAGCTAAAAAGGCTTTCATGAATTTATTTAATTAGAGACTTGTCGTGGCTGATGAACAAAAATCCTTAACGGATGTTGCAAAAAATACAGGCGAACTTTTGCAAGAAGCAGGTACTAAAACCACACAAACGGTTTTAGCACATACCGAGAAATACCATGATGCCTATACTACTATCGACAAAATCGTAGATAGTTTTTGGGAACGTGTACCTTATATCTGCATTGCGATTACCGTTTTTATTATTTTTTGGCTACTGACCAAATTATTTAAATTCTTTGTGCGTAAGACTTTAGAAAATCGTTCTTATACTCGCCAAAATTTGGTTCTTGTTTTAAACCGTGTCGGTAGTACAGCAATCTTATTCTTTGGTTTCTTAATTGCTTTAGTCATTATGATTCCAGGGTTTACGCCAGGCCAACTCATGAGTGCATTGGGTATTGGTTCGGTCGCAATTGGTTTTGCATTTAAAGATATTTTCCAAAACCTGCTTTCAGGTATTTTGATTTTATTGAGCGAGCCATTCCGTATTGGCGATTCGATTGTAGTGAATTCACTTGAAGGAACTGTAGAAGATATTCAGATTCGTGCAACGTTCCTGCGCTCACCGGATGGCCGTCGTATCGTTATTCCAAATGCAACCGTTTATACGAGTGCTTTAACGGTAAATACGGCTTACCAACAACGTCGCTGTGAGTTCGTAGTCGGTATTGGTTATGATGACGATGAGCAAAAAGCGAAACAAATTATTTTAGATATTCTCAATAATGACCGTAATGTACTCAGCCAGCCTGCTTTCTCAGTTAACGTGACAGCTCTAGCAGACTTTTCGGTTAACCTTACGGTACGTTGGTGGATTAATACCACTGAGACAGATATTTCGTCATCTACAAGTACTATTCAAGCCGAAGTAAAACAAGCCTTTAATGCAAATGGCATTAATATTCCTTACCCTATTCAGGAATTAAAAATGGCCGCTAATCATTCGCCATTGAATGCTGAGAACTCAGCTAAATAAACGCCCTAAAATATAAGAAATAGACGTTTCGGTTCTTAAAATACGGTTGCCTAAGCTCATCGCTTGGCAACCGTTTTTTATGAGTAAATCAACTTCATAAGGAATAAATCCACCTTCCGGCCCGACCACTACACTACAAGCATGGCTAATATTAATTGGCATACTCTGCTCGGCATAAGGGTGAGCCACATAGGCAGGAGATTCTTCTGAAATTAGGGTTGGCAAAACGTCTTCAACAAAAGGTTTAAAACGTTTATACATTTGAATTTCAGGAACAATTGTGTCGCCTGCTTGCTCAAGTCCAAGCGTAACGTATTGTTCAATTTGCTGTAAAAATGGCGTTTGCCAATAGCTTTTATCAACGCGATAACTATGAATTAGGCTTATCTTTTCAACACCTAAAGTCACACTGTCCATAATTAGACGACGTAAGACTTTAGGCCGTGGTAAAGCCAAAATTAAATGAACTGGAAGCTTCGTTGGTACTGCTTCTTCACGAATAGGGCGTATACGGACTTCGTGCTCATTTATTGAAACAATTTCAGTGATATAACGGACGCCGTTGCGAATACCAACTTTTAGGTTCTGGCCGACCGTGATATCAAGATGTTCACGCAAATGCTGTAATTGACGTTTTGAATGGATAGACCATGTATCCGATTGAACATCTTCAGGCTCTAGTAAAACAATATTCATGATTTTTCGGCCAGATAGCGATTAATCACCCCGATATGTTTTTGTAATGAACCTTGATTACGATGCAATACTTTATGCGCCTGTGCCACTAGCTGTTCAGTCGCCTCAGGCTCTGCTAGACACGCTAGCCAGATATCAACGACCTGCTGTGCATCTTGAGCGATAAGCACAGCATTTTCATCAATGAACTCATCAACAATCGTTTGAAAGTTAAAGTAACGTGGTCCAACCACTGTAGGTACATTTAAAACCATCGGTTCTAAAATATTATGTCCACCACCCGGCTCATTTAAAGAACCACCTACAAAGCACACCTGACTTAAGGCATACCATAACCAAAGCTCCCCCATGCTGTCGGCTAAATAAACCTGTGTGCTTGCATGGATACTCTGTCCCATACTTCTACGATGCGTAACTAAATTTAAATTTTGGCAAATTTCAAATACTTCGTCGAAACGTTCAGGATGACGAGGCACCACAATACACACCAGCTGACGGTCTGAATTTAAATGAGGCGCAAGTGCTTCTAAAATTTGTTGTTCTTCAGGTGCATGTGTACTGGCAATCGTCACAACCTGACGATTTGCCAAATACCACTGCTGATGCAATTGAGCAGCTTGCTTAATAAAAGCCTCAGGTGCATGAATATCAAATTTAATATTTCCAACAACCTGACTTTTATGCTCGTCTAAACCAAGCTCGACATAACGCTGACGGGTTGCACTATCTTGTGCTAATACCCAATCGATTTGCTTTAACATACCGGCAGTTAAACTTGAGACTTTACTATAACCCTTTGCTGACTTTTCAGATAAACGAGCATTAAGTAATAAGCATGGTACATGCTGTAATTTGGCTTGATCAATTAAATTGGGCCAAAGCTCAGTTTCAACTAATGCTAAAAGTCTCGGTTTGTATGATTCGAAAAATTGTTTTAAAAGAGGCTTTTGATCTACAGGCAAATAAACTGCTTGGAATAAATCTAAATATGGCTCTTTTAAAAAAAGTGACTTAGCGCGTGCCTGACCGGTTTTTGTAGTATTGGTCACTAAAACTGGCTGGCCAAGTTTGAGATAGTGCTCAATAAGTGGCTGCGCAGCATTGGTTTCTCCAACTGAAACCGCATGAAACCAGATGGCTTTTACATTTTTCGGATCTTCAAACGGCCCAAATCGTTCCAGACATTCCTGATGATATAATTCCAGACTTTCTGCACGTCTTTTTATCCGCCAACGATAAAACGGTTTTAATAAATGGAGTGCTGTGTTGTACCAAAAAGGGGTCGCCAAGCGGTTTGCCTCAAATAGTCAAAATTTAAAAACTGGGGAAAATATAACATAGATAAAAAAAATGGCAGAGTTTCGATACCTAAACTCTACCATATACAAGAAAAGTCATTGACTGAACTCACAAAAGAGTAAGTTCAGTAAATAGTAAATCTAAATAAAATAATGATTTTAAGAAGCTTCTAAAGCAGGATAGTCCGTATAACCTTCAGCGCCTTTAGCATATAAAGTCGTTGGTTGAAGCTCATTTAATGGCAGACCTTGCTCTAAACGTTGTAATAGATCAGGGTTAGCAATATAAGCCTTACCAAAAGATACAGCATCTGCCTGACCTTCACGCAAAATACGTTTTGCTGACTCTGGTGTCAGGTTTTCATTGGCAATCCACACGCCATTAAATTTTTGACGTAATTGTGGACCGATACTATCGGCTGCTTCATATTCACGAGAGAAAATGAAAGCAACATTACGTTGACTTAATTGTTCAACCACATAACCGAATGTCGCTAGCGGATTTTCATCACCCATATCATGAGAGTCGCCACGCGGTGCAATATGTACACCTACTCGGCCAGCGCCCCACACTTCAATAAATGCATCAACCACTTCCAATAACAAGCGGGCGCGGTTTTCAACTGGACCGCCATACTCATCATTACGTTGGTTGGTATTACTTTGAAGGAACTGGTCAATTAAATAACCATTTGCAGCATGTAATTCAACACCATCAAAACCTGCTGCTTTAGCTAGTTCTGCTGAATGTTTATATTGAGCAACAACTTCTTTAATTTCTTCAATCGAAAGCGCACGTGGTTTTACATATGGGCGTTTAGGGCGTAATAAACTTACTTCACCCGCAGGTTGAATTGCACTTGGAGCAACAGGAATATCACCATCCAAAAGTTCAGGGTCGGAAATACGACCCACATGCCAAAGTTGAACTACAATTTTTGAACCTTGTGCATGAACTGCTTCAATAATCTTATTCCACGCTTGTGCCTGCTCTTGTGACCATAGTCCAGGGGTGTCTGCATAACCCACAGTTTTTGAACCAATCACTGTTGCTTCAGTGAGAATGAGACCAGCATTTGCACGTTGCTGATAATATTCCACCATTAAGTCGTTTGGAACACGACTTTCTCCACTACGTGCACGTGTTAATGGGGCCATTACCAGTCGATTTTTAATTTCAAAATCACCAACTGTTAAGGGAGTATTGAGTTCAGCCATGATCGCCTCGACTTACACTTTATTTGTTTTAAAGTGTTTGTTTTAAATGTTCGATATATTGCTGAATCAAAGCTTCGTTACGTGAAAAATAAGACCATTGTCCATATTTTTGGACCTGAATGAGACCAGCCTGCTGTAATACAGACAAATGATTGGACATTGTAGACTGAGCTACTTTACCCAAACGTTCAATATGACCTGCGCAAACCCCTTTTTCAAAACTACCACCACATTCTTCTACCGGTAAATAATGCGCAGGTTCCTTTAACCATTGCAGAATCTGCCGACGAAGAGGATTGGCTAGGGCTTTGCTAATTGCATCAATATCCATAGGCTCAACACGTCTTTTAAACGAACAAAGCTTTGTTCAGCATTTCGAAAACATAATATCGCATTTTTTCGATATTCATATCCATTTTTTTCGATATTCATATCGTATTTTTCCGATTAACTTCCGATCACTGAACTGCTTTGCCGTTTTAATCGCTAAAAATTTAAGAGTTTAAAAGAACTAAAAGTTCAAAAGACTCTTACAACCCCTGCTTTAAACTCGCTTCAATGAAGCGATCAAGATCACCGTCAAGAACTGCACCAGTATTTGAGTTTTCAACACCTGTACGTAAGTCCTTAATACGAGAGTCATCAAGTACATAAGAACGAATTTGGCTACCCCAACCAATATCAGACTTCGAGTCTTCAAGTGCTTGAGCTGCTTCATTACGTTTTTGCATTTCTAGTTCATACAATTTTGCACGTAACTGTTTCCATGCATGATCACGGTTCGCATGTTGTGAACGTTGGTTCTGACATGCAACCACAATACCTGATGGAATGTGCGTCAAACGAACTGCTGAATCTGTTTTGTTAATGTGCTGACCACCTGCACCAGATGCACGGTAAGTATCGGTACGAACATCAGAAGGATTAATATCGATTTCGATATTGTCATCAACTTCTGGTGAAATAAATACCGCAGAGAATGAAGTATGACGACGGTTACCACTGTCAAATGGTGACTTACGCACTAAACGGTGTACACCAGATTCTGTACGTAACCAGCCATATGCATATTCACCTTCAACGCGAATCGTTGCAGATTTGATACCTGCTACATCACCATCAGATACTTCCATAAGTTCTGCTTTAAAACCGTGACGTTCAATCCATCGCATATACATACGTAATAACATTGAAGCCCAATCTTGTGCTTCTGTACCGCCTGAACCTGCTTGAATCTCGACATAGCAAGGATTCGGATCCATTGGGTTGCTAAACATACGGCGGAATTCAAGTTTTGCTAATTCTTCTTCGGCAGCGCCAAGCTCAGATTGTACATCTACCAGCAAGCTTTCATCATCAGCTTCAACAGCTAAATCCAGCATTGCTTTTGCATCTTCAAGCTGTGTAGATAAACCATCTAAAACGTTAATAACGTTTTCTAGTTCGCCCTTTTCTTTTGCCATTGCCTGAGCACGGTTTTGATCATTCCAGATCGCAGGGTCTTCTAACTCACGTAAAACTTCTTCTAAACGTTCTTTTTTCAGATCGTAGTCAAAGATACCCCCGTAGTGTTTGGCTACGATCAGTTAAGTCTTTCAATTGGTTTAGATAAGGATTAATTTCCACGCGAGTGTTCCCATAAAAACAGATAAACAGTCGAATATTTTATCATAGCTATGGTTATCTTCGAACCTGCTTTAATTCATAACCGTCATTTCAATTTATAAATTTTTTAATTTTCTTTCAGAAGATTTTAAGCTTAATTCGTAACATCCCCATACAAAATTGGGTACTTTTCCAGCATTTTTGAATTTCTACACAAAATCTCCTCAATTTTAATAAAATAAAACATTATGTTTTTATATTTTAAAATCAATATCTTAAATTAAATATAGTTACAAAAAAAGCACATGGTTACAGTCCGGTTACTTGCACAAGATTGACGGTAAATGTTTTTGCTCTAGACTAAAAGTTGTAACAAAACATTTATAAAATCGTTTTTAGAGGGGAGAGATTCCATGAAAAAACTAGCAATTGCATCAGCTCTTTTATCTGCACTTGCAGTAAGTGGCGCAGCAAACGCTTACCAAGCTGAAGTTGGTGGTTCTTACACTTATCTTGATCCAGATAACGGCAGCAGCGTAAGTAAATTTGGTGTTGATGGGACTTATTATTTCAACCCTGTTCAAACACGTAATGCACCGCTTGCTGAAGCAGCATTCTTAAACCGTGCAAGCAACGTTAACGCACACGTTAACTATGGCGATAACAGCGGTACTAAAGATACTCAATATGGCGTAGGCGTTGAATACTATGTTCCTAACACTGACTTCTACCTTAGCGGTGATGTAGGTAGAAATGAACGTGAAATCGACAACACAAACTACGACCAAAAAGTTACAACTTATGCTGCAGAAGTAGGTTACTTACCAGCACCAGGTTTGTTACTTGCTTTGGGTGTTAAAGGTTATGACGAAAAAGACGGTAAAGACGGCGCAGATCCTACCGTTCGTGCGAAATACGTAACTCAAGTTGGTCAACATGACGTAAACCTTGAAGCGTATGGTGCGTTTGGTGACCTTGACGAATATAAAGTTCGTGGTGACTACTACATCGATAAAACTTTAAGTTTAGGTGTGGACTACTACAACAATGACTTAACTGATAAAGACGAATGGGGCATTAATGCTAAAAAATTCTTAAATCAGCAAGTAAGTCTTGAAGGTCGTATTGGTTTCGGTGATAACGACAACACTTATGGTGTTCGTGCAGCATACCGCTTCTAATCTTACCTAGATTTAAAAAATCCGCTCAATTGAGCGGATTTTTTATTGATTTAAATGCACAATTCGTAGCTGTAAGCTCACATTGCCATTAAAAACATTACGGTCTATTTCATAAACTAAATGTACATGGTCACGCATTGGATCAAACTCGAAGCGGCCGGCTGCGTTAAAAGCAATCGCATCGAAACTGTATTGATCTATCGCTAGTCTAAGTTTCAGGTGTGTCTCTTTGAGCCAACGGAAATCGATAACTTTAAAATGTCCCTCAAATTGAGGCAGTGGAAATTTTTGTCCCCATGGCCCTAACTGCTCAATCCAGTTCAAGGTATCTAACTGCAAAGCAGAGACAGGTAACTCACCATCAGTCCATAATGTCGCTTGAAAGATTGATTCATCCATCGCAGCTACACAATCATTAAATACGGTTTTAAAAGCTTCAAAGTTTTCTTTACGAATCGTAAGGCCGGCTGCCGCAGCATGTCCACCAAAATGGCTGACCAACTCAGGATGTTGTTCAGCAACTTGCTCAATAGTATCTCGAATGTGAACACCATCGATTGAACGTGCTGAGCCCTTAATATGAACGCCATCCTCATCGGGTGCAAAAACAATCGTTGGCCGATGAAATTGCTCTTTCAAACGCCCCGCGACAATCCCGATGACACCTTGGTGCCAGTTTTCTTCAAATAGAACAAGCGCCGGTGGGATATCTTGTTGTGAAAGCTGCAAATTATCTAAAGCCGATAAAGCTTGTTGTTTCATCTCCCCTTCAACTTGGCGGCGGTCTTTATTTAGCTGATTTAATTGTTGAGCAATGGGGTATGCAGTTTCCATCGAATCTGCTAATAAACACTCGATCCCAATGCGCATGCTCTCCATACGTCCAGCAGCATTAATGCGTGGTCCAAGCACAAAACCTAAGTCTTGCGCACGTATTGAAGTTGCTTCCCGACCAGCAATATCGAGTAAAGCTAAAATCCCTACTCGACACTGATGTTGCTGAATACGTTTTACACCGGCATCAACCAAAATACGGTTGTTATAATCCAAAACAGCAACATCGGCATAAGTTCCCAAAGCGACTAAATCTAAATATTGAGTCACCTTACTTGTGCTTTTGCCTTGTCTATTGCGTAGACTCGCCAAATTGGCAAGTACATAAAAAGCAACGCCAACACCGGCAAGCGCCTTACTTGGAAACTCACATCCTAATTGGTTCGGGTTTACTACCGCCTCAGCAAGCGGGGTTTCTTTGGTCGTTAAATGATGATCGGTAATAATTACTTGCATGCCTAAGGCATGTGCTGCATCAACACCAGCATGGCTGGAAATTCCATTATCTACCGTAATTAATAGATCGGGTTTATAAGTTTGATAAGCAAGCTCAGCAATGGCTGGAGTAAGGCCATAACCATATTTGAAACGATCTGGTACCAGATAGTCGACTTGTGCTCCCATATCGCGAAGCACGAGCATCATTAAAGCAGTGCTAGTTGCACCATCAGCATCATAGTCTCCTACAATGACAATTTTTTTCTGCTCATCGATGGCTTGGTCCATTAATGCGACAGCAGCGTCCAACCCTTTGAGCTCTGGAGCAAGCAGGTTCTTAAGTTTTAGCTCTAATTCTTGTTCAGATTGCACCCCACGTCTTGCCAAAATCTCGGCAATAAACGGAGGCACGCCCTGAAACTGTTCAGGGCGCGTCAATAAAGGTCTTTGTTTAATTTGTATTTTTGTCATTTAAGGCATCAGTCGGTGCAATGTCCATTGACCGTCGATTTTTTCATAACTCAAGCGGTCATGTAAACGATTTGGTCGTCCTTGCCAGAATTCATAATAGTCCGGTTGCAGACGATATCCGCCCCAAAACTCTGGCTTATCGAGTACTTCACGGCTTTGAACTTGTTGTTGAAAGTCTTGAAAACGCTGTTGCAACAACTCTCGGCTTTCTATCTTACCGCTTTGCGGTGTACTGATATGAGCTGCAATCTGGCTGTCACGTGGACGCTTATGATAATAGTCGGTAGATTCCTGTTCAGGAATTTTGACGACATGACCACCCACTCGTACCTGACGCTCTAAGCTAGGCCAATAAAATAACAGTTCAGCATAGGGATTTTCTGCCAAATCTGCCCCTTTCTGGCTGTCATAGTTGGTATAGAAATCATAACCTGCTTCTGTCGCACCGCGTAACAATACAGTTCTGACATGTGGACGACCGCTAGCGCTCGCAGTTGCTAAAGACATTGCATATGGTTCGTGCAAGTTGGCGGCTAAGGCATGATTAAACCAACCTAAGAATTGTTCATGCGGATTACTCGCGACTTGTGTTTCGTACAATTCACCTTGTTCATAGCTTAAACGTAATTCGCTTAAGTCTTTAATGACGTCACTCATGCCATATACCTTATGCAACTTGCGCTTGTGAACGGACTGCATTTGCTAAATGTTCAGCCAAAGCATTCACTTCTTGTTCGTCATCACCTTCAACCATGACACGAATGACTGGCTCAGTTCCAGACTTACGAACTAAAATACGTCCACGTCCTTTAAGCTGTTCTTCTGCTTTATTGAACTCAGTCACTAATGCTGGAATAGAGTATGGATCAAGCATTTGTTCTAAACGTATATTTACAAGCACTTGTGGGAATAATTTAAAGTCCTGAACCAATTCATGGAGCGCTTTATTTTGCTCAACCATTACAGTTAACACTTGAAGTGCTGCAATAATCGCATCACCTGTTGTGCTCTTATCTAACGTTAAAATATGTCCAGATGGCTCTCCACCTGTAACCCATCCATTTTCATCTAATGCTTGTAATACATAGCGGTCACCAACTTTTGCACGAACAAAGCCAACGTTTGCTTTTTCAAGTGCAATTTCAAGCGCCATATTACTCATAACAGTACCAACAATACCTACTGGCTTGTTTTTCGCTTGAGTCGCCAAAATATATAAGATGTGGTCACCATCAATTAAGTTCCCAAACTTATCAACCATCACGACACGGTCGGCATCGCCATCAAAGGCAATTCCTAGATCAGCTTCTTGCTCAACTACTGCTTTTTGTAAACTTTCTGGGTGAGTCGAACCACAGTTTTCATTAATATTTAAACCATCTGGCTCGTTGTACAGAGCAACAACTTTGGCGCCTAACTCACGGAAAACTGATGGACCAACGCTATAAGCTGCACCATGTGCACAATCCACAACAATTTTTAAATTATTTAAATCGAAGTGATATGGAAATGTAGACTTACAAAATTCAATGTAACGACCATTTGCATCATTTACACGAACACTTTTACCTAAGTTCGCAGTGTCATCAATAAATAACTCTTTTTCTAATTCTTTATTAATTTCTTCCTGTAATGAATCTGGTAATTTTTTACCTTCACTTGAGAAAAATTTAATTCCATTATCAAAATAAGGATTATGTGATGCAGAAATAACAATCCCTGCATGCGCATGTAAGGCACGGGTAAGATGTGCAATAGCCGGTGTCGGCAATGGTCCAAGTAAGTGAACATATACACCAGCAGCGTTTAATCCCGCCTGCAAAGCAGACTCTAAAATATAGCCAGATAAACGTGTATCTTTTCCTAATACCACAAGCGGTTTATTTTTTGGACTCGTTCGTTTTAATACCTTCCCTGCGGCGAACCCGAGTTTTAAAGCAAACTCTGGTGTAATCGGCATTTGCCCAAATTTTCCACGAATACCATCCGTTCCAAAATAACTCATAGCTTATCTCATTTTTACGCCACTTCAGCCGTGGCTCATTTCATATATGGCTATTCTGCCATATCTATTTTCATCAGATTTACTTTACACCAAAAACAAAAAGCCGTCAGTGTACTGACGGCTTTCTTACTTGATTTGGTTACTAAAATCTAACCAACACGATAGTTCGGAGCTTCTTTAGTAATCGTTACATCATGAACATGTGACTCAGACATGCCCGCTGAAGTAATTTTCACAAATTTCGCATTTTGGCGAAGGTCTTCAATCACTGATGAGCCTGTATAGCCCATAGATGAACGTAAACCACCCATCATTTGATGAACGATGTTACCCATTGGGCCTTTATATGGAACACGACCTTCAATTCCTTCTGGTACTAACTTTTCAGCACCTGCTTTTGAATCCTGGAAGTAGCGGTCAGCAGAACCTGTCGCTCCAGCCATTGCACCTAATGAGCCCATACCACGATATGCTTTGTAGTAACGGCCTTGAAAGAATTCAACCTCACCAGGTGCTTCTTCTGTACCTGCTAGAAGTGAACCAACCATGATTGTGCTTGCACCCGCACCGATCGCTTTTGCCATATCGCCAGAGAAACGGATACCGCCATCTGCAATTAGAGGAATTTGATCTTTCAGTGCATTAGCTACGCTGTCAATCGCAGAAATTTGCGGCATACCAATACCTGCCACAATACGTGTCGTACAGATAGAACCAGGACCAATACCTACTTTTACAGCATCTGCGCCTGCATCTAATAATGCCAATGCAGCATCACCAGTTGCGATATTACCGCCAATCACTTGGACTTGAGGGAAGTTTTGTTTTACCCAACGTACACGTTCAATAACACCAGCAGAGTGGCCGTGTGCTGTATCAACAACAATGACGTCAACACCAGCTTCAACCAATGCTTCTACACGACTTGGTGTTTCAACGCCTGTACCTACCGCAGCACCAACACGTAAACGACCAAGATCATCTTTACAACTATTTGGATAACTCTCAGCTTTACGGAAGTCAGTTACCGTAATTAAACCTTTAAGTTCGTTGTTTTCGCCAACGACCAAAACTTTTTCAATGCGATGCTTTTGCAATAATGCTTGAATATTTTCTTTAGACTCGCCTTCACGCACAGTCACCAAACGATCTTGGCCTGTCATGATGTTGCTAACAGGTTGTTCCAAGTTAGTTTCAAAACGTGTATCACGGCCTGTCACAATACCAACAACCTTGCCGTCTTTAACAACAGGTACACCGCTAATGTTATTAGCGCTGGTAATTGCAATAAGTTCACGTACTGTGGTTTCTGGGGTTACAGTGATTGGATCTTTCACCATACCCGCTTCGAATTTTTTCACACGGCGTACTTCTGCAGCTTGAGCAGCAATATCCATGTTTTTGTGCAAAATCCCGATACCACCATTTTGCGCCATTGCAATCGCCATACGTGACTCAGTCACTGTATCCATTGCAGCTGAAACTAATGGGATATTTAAATGAATGCCGCGAGTTAAACGTGTCTTTAAAGAGACATCTTTTGGGAGAACAGTAGAGTAGGCAGGAAGTAATAAGACATCATCGAAGGTTAGCGCTTCTTGAACGATGGTCAGCATAACAATCTCACTGGTAAATTCCGTGAGCTATTATAAACAAATTTCAATGCAATTTTCATATTATCTTTGCCTTTTTCAGCAATAGATATTTACCTACTCTAAATATTTCTCACTTATTATCGTGTTAGCTCATATTTAACTCACCTGATCATAATCATGATCATTTTCTGAATCTGCTGGGCTTACCTCAATCAAAGGAATCAATTGGTGCGCCAAGCGTGCTTTATTACACTGTTCATCAGCAATCTGTACTTCTTTACAGGTAGAACTACGCACAGCATAAATAGAACAACCTACCTCTTTACCAATTTCACCTGTTAAAGCCTGACATCGTGGCTGAGCTTGATTGGTTCCACGCATACACGAATAAACGGGTGTTAAAGGTTCAACGAGATGTTCATCCATTAACTCGGCCTCAGCCCAATAAAATGAAACCCGAAAATGTGCACAACACGCCCCACAGCGTAGGCACTCATCTGGAGTCGCAACTTGAGATAACATTTTTATTCAAATTCTCGTCATCAAAAATTTTTTCTATGGCGCAAAATCCTAAAAAAATTTCAAATTGGACTCAAGATATTGAAGATAACTTTTTATGTGGGACAGCTAAAAATTTGCTCAGTCATTAAATCTACGCCGCATGGTAAGGTTTCAATCCAGTCTAAAAACTGATTAATCATTTCTTTACCAATAAATGGACTACCATGCTGAGGTACAATCATCTCAATATCCATTTGACGGACCATGTTGACCCATAAACGAATAACTTTATTGGAGCACATATAGCGCTGATGAAAAGCCTTCATTTTCATCACATGGGCATCAAAATCTTTGAGAGGCTGACTTGCATCCTCCACAATAGAAGCCCCCATATCACCAGAAAATAAAATCTTGGCAACTGGATCATAAAACTGAAAATTACCTACCGAATGTAGGAAATGGGCCGGAACCATGACAAGCTTTGATTCGCCCAGTTGAATCACTTGACCACGATCTGGTAGCTCAATCAGACGATCTTCCCAATTTCCTTTCATACGCTCACTCATAAATGAGGAATTTAAGTGAGGTAAAAATCGTGCCCACAATTTAGAGGCCACCACTTTAGCATCGGTATAAACTAACCAACGAGGCATTGAAGTAATAATATCTGGGTCCTGATGCGAAGCGATTACATAGTCCAAATTTTTAAGACGAGTATATTTATTAAGTTCCATCGTCAATGGAACGTAGGTCAAGTCGCCACCTGGGTCAATAACGGCTGCTCGTTCATGATCAATAATTAAAAATTGATTGGCTTGTATGCCTTCCCCTTTGACCAAACTGGTAAAACTAATACATTTATGTACGCCATTATCAAATAATATCTGTGATGTTGTTTTTTCAAACCCCATACAATTCCCCAAAAAAATTTTAAATATTAGATATTTTTATATCCCTACTAAAATAAAGGGATTCTAAAATGCTTGCAATGAATTAATTGATATTTCTCATAATATTTTAAAATAGATTTTACTTTTCTTATTCTAGAAATGAATCATCAAGAAATTGAGTAATCCTCTAACATTTCTTAAATAAGCTATATCGTAAAGTTTAACTTCTTCAAAGCTCAAAAAAAACGCACTCTTCATGAATGCGTTTTTATACAAATTGAAAATAACTTAGAAGAAATAATGCTGTACTAGCGTAGAAACACCTACAACGAAAAAAATAGCTGCACCAATTTTATGAATCAGTGAGATAGAGAGACGTTCAGCTAATTTATTACCAATAAATACAGCTGGTGCATTGGCAATCATCATACCTAATGTTGTACCTAGCATCACCCAGAAAATACTGTCATAGCGTGCAGCTAAAGCGACTGTCGCAATTTGGGTTTTATCACCAATTTCTGCTAAGAAAAATAAAATAAAGGTTGCCCCAAAAACACCAAATTTTTGCCATTTATTAATGCTATCAGTTTCATCATCGAGCTTATCCGGAATAAGCATCCAGAATGCCATACCAATGAAACCAACAGCGAGAACCCAGACTAAAATTTCAGGGCTTAGAACTGTGGTAATCCATTGCCCAAGCACAGCAGAAATACCATGATTAATAAGTGTTGCTAAAAGAATCGCAATTAAAATAGGAATTGGCTTACGGAAACGCGCAGATAGTAAAAGTGCCAACAATTGAGTTTTATCGCCCATTTCAGCGAGGGCAACAATCGAGGTAGAAATCAGAAATTCTTGCATGTCGGTTCTCTGGCTAGCATAAATGCCTATGACCTACCCCTCCTGCTAGCCAAATATCATAAAATGATTGCAGAGTGGTAAATCAAAGGTCTTGCCAACTCAGAAACGATGAGACGTTTAAGCTATGATGACCATGTTCTGTTGAACAATTATGTTGACCATCACCTATTCACCTTTGCTGTGAATAGCGGCTACTCCCCAATGAAGTATGCGTTTATTATATTCAAGTCACTCGATTTTTCAAACTTTCAAGTAACAAATTTTATCCACGCCCACACGACTAATCGTGCAATACCTAATATCACTGCAAAATAAGCACTTATATGAATAAAACCAATAGGGCTACTGCTCGTTCCAGCCTGATATTCAAAGGGCAAAATCAAAGTAGCAACAAACACCTCAAAACCCATCACCACATAAGTCATCCATTCCCACGGGAAGTGTAAAATACTGACCCATATTCCCATCAATAAAAACACAATCAATAGTAAGGGCAACATAATTTTCAGAAAACCTAACATTTACTACTTCTCCTTTATGTAATAACGAGAAATTTCTCCTCACTCTCGATAAATCCTGCTTAATCTGTAGATTAACCTAAAAATTAAGTCAAATAGACATTAAAACAAAACCCCGCCGAAGCGAGGTTTTAGTATGATCTTTCAAAGCATTAGATTAATAAAGTACGAATATCTTTAAGAAGTTTCGTAAGTTTATTTGTAAAGCGAGCTGCATCCGCACCATTAATTACGCGGTGGTCATAAGACAATGACAACGGCAACATTAAGCGTGGATCAAAGTCTTTACCATTCCATACAGGCTGCATCGTTGCAGGTGAAATACCCAAAATTGCAACTTGTGGCCAGTTAACTAGTGGGGTAAATGCTGTACCGCCAATTGAACCTAAGCTTGTAATCGTGAAGTTAGCACCTTGTAAATCTTTCGGTGTTAATTTCTTATCACGCGCTTTTTTACTGAGCTCACCCAATTCAACAGCAATTTGCTTAATTGATTTTTGGTCAGGATTACGTAGTACAGGTACTGTCAAACCATCTGGAGTTGCAACCGCAATACCCATATGGATTTCATTACGGAGCAATACAGATTTCTGATCATCTGCCAAGTGACCCGCGAAATAAGGCTCTTCTTTCAACAAGTGTGCTACAGCTTTTGCAATAAATGCCAAAATTGTTAGGCTCACACCTTGTTTCTTAAAGCCGTCTTTCAACTCACCACGCCAAGCTTCTAACTCAGTAATATCCGCAAGGTCAAACTGAGTTACTTGTGGAATGTAATTGTTTAAAGACAACTGCGGAATTGATACTTGCTGCAAACGCGTCAGTACTTTTTCTTCCACGCCACCAAAAGCAGTAAAGTCAGGAAGCTTTGGTAAACCCGAAACTGCTGGTGCAGCCGCAGCAACTGGTGCCGCTTGTGGTGCCGTTAAACGGCTCTTCACATAAGCAAAGATATCTTCTTTAACTACACGGCCATGCTCACCAGAAGTTTTAACTTGTGACAAAATCACGCCAAGTTCACGAGCAAGCTTACGAACAGCAGGACCTGCATATACTTTAGCGTTTTCTGCTTCTTGCTCTTTCGTTAACTTATCAGTGCCAGATGTAGGCGCCGCAGGTGCAGACTGTGTTGTAGCAGGAGCAGCTGCTTTAGGTGCTGCTGCCTGTGGAGCTGGGGCTGCTTCTGCTTTTGCCGCTGGTGCAGCAGCAGGTGCTTGGCCTTCAGCTTCAATTGTTGCAAGCAATATACCTTGTGAAACTTGTTGGCCTGCTTGCAAGTGAATTGCTTTTACAACACCAGCAACGGTACTTGGAACTTCCACAGTTGCTTTATCTGATTCAACTACAACAAGGCTTTGGTCTACATCAACTTTATCGCCAACTTGTACTAAGATTTCAGCAACAACTGCTTTATCTACGCCCAAGTCAGGAACATTGATATCAACTGGACCAGATTGAGTAGCAGCTGCCGCAACAGTTTCTTGCTTTGTAGCAACTGGTTCAGCGGCTGCAGCTGGAGCTGGTGTAGTAGCAGGAGCTTCTGCTTGCGCATTAGATGCAGCTGCTGTTTTCACTTGAATAAGAACAACACCCTCTTTAACAGTATCGCCTTCTTTCACTTGAATACTTTCTACAGTACCAGCCACGCTACTTGGAACTTCCACAGTCGCTTTATCCGACTCTACAACAACAATACTTTGTTCAACATCAATTTGGTCACCCACTTTAACAAGGATTTCACCAACTAATGCTTTTTCAACGCCAATGTCAGGTACAGTCACGTCAACAGTTGCAGTTGATGTAGCAGCAGGTTGAGCTGAAGCTTGAGTTTGCTGTGCAGGTGCTGGAGCAGCTGGCTTTTCAGCCGCAGGAGCTGGTGTTGGTTCCGGAGCTGCTTGTGCCGCACCTTCTGCTTCAATCTCAATCAAAGCAACACCTTCAGTCACGTCATCACCTTGATTAATCAAGATGCTTTTTACGACACCTGCTGAAGTGCTAGGCACTTCAACAGTTGCTTTATCAGACTCAAGCACAACGATACTGTCGTCAACTTCAACACGGTCGCCAACTTTTACTAAAATTTCAGCGACGTTTGCTTTATCTACACCAATATCAGGGGTCTTAATTTGCATGCTTAGTTCCCCTCACCTGTTTGCGTTTCATTGTATTCAGCAACTGGCTGAACTTCCGGATGTGCTTGCGGAGCCCATGCAACCGGACGGTCAGTATCTAACTCAAAGTTAGAAATTGCATCTTTCACTAAACGTGCGTCTACTTCACCTTCGTCAGCTAATTTTTTCAAAGTAGCAACAACAATGTGTGCAGCATCAACACCAAAGAAACTACGTAAATTCGCGCGTGTATCTGAACGGCCGTAACCATCTGTACCTAATGCAACAAATGGGCGACCATCTGGAAGATACGCACGGATTTGTTCGCTATAAGCACGCATATGGTCGGTAGCAGAAACTACGATACCTTCCGTACCACGTAATTGTTTAGATACCCAAGATTCTTTAACTTCTTCAGCAAGTGGGTGTAGGCGGTTGTATTCTTCACATGCCATACCATCACGTGCTAACTCATTGAAGCTTGTTACACTCCAAACGTTTGAATGGATTTGGTATTCATCACGTAAGATTTTCGCAGCTTTAATCACTTCGCGAAGGATTACACCTGAACCAAGTAACTGGACAGTTGCTTTTTCATCTTTCTCGAATAAATACATACCACGTTTAATGCCTTCTTCAACGCCCTCTGGCATTTCAGGATGCTCGTAGTTCTCATTCATTACTGTTAAGTAATAGAACACACGCTCTTGGTTCACATACATACGTTGTAAACCATCATGTACGATTACCGCTAACTCATAACCAAAACATGGGTCATAAGACACGCAGTTTGGAATCGTGTTTGCCAAGATATGTGAATGACCGTCTTGGTGCTGTAAACCTTCACCGTTCAATGTCGTACGGCCTGCAGTCGCGCCTAACAAGAAACCTTGAGCTTGTGCGTCACCCGCAGCCCATGCAATATCACCAATACGTTGGAAACCAAACATTGAGTAATACATGTACATTGGAATCATTGGCAAGTTATTAGTTGAATAACTTGTCGCTAACGCAGCCCATGCACTCATCGCACCTGCTTCGTTAATCCCTTCTTGTAACATGTGACCGTCTTTTGCTTCACGGTAATGCATTAACTGTTCTTGGTCTTCTGGCGTGTATTTTTGGCCGTGAGCAGCATAAATACCAAGCTGACGGAACATACCTTCTAAACCAAAAGTACGTGCTTCATCTGGAACGATTGGCACTACGCGGTCTTTAATCGCTTTTTCTTTAAGTAAAGCAGCAATTAAACGGACCATCACCATAGTAGTTGATTGCTCTTTGCCACCCGAACCTTTCAACACTGCATCAAATACAGATAATTCAGGAATCGCTAAAGATTCACTCTCACGACGACGTGCAGGCAGGTATCCACCTAAAGCTTCACGACGCGCTTTCATATATTTCATTTCTGGAGAGTTTTCACTTGGGCGATAGAATGGAAGCTCTTCTAATTGCTCATCTGAAAATGGAAGATTGAAACGGTCACGTACATATCTTAAAGAGTCAATTTGCATCTTTTTGATTTGGTGAGTTTTGTTTACCGCTTCAATTTCTTCAGACAAACCATAACCTTTAATGGTTTTCGCCAAGATCACTGTGGGTTGGCCTTTCGCTTTCATCGCTTCTGCATATGCAGCAAAAACTTTGTAAGGGTCATGACCACCACGGTTTAACGCATCAATATCTTCATCGCTTAAATCTTTTACAAGTTCCGCAGCTTCTGGGTACTTACCAAAGAATTTTTCACGTGTATATGCGCCACCTTTTACTTGATAACGCTGATAGTCACCATCAACCGCTTCTTCCATACGTGCTTTTAATGCACCGCTTGTATCTTTAGCAAGTAGTGGATCCCAATGACGGCCCCATACTACTTTAATGACACGCCAGCCTGCGCCACGGAAGATCGATTCAAGTTCTTGAATAATTTTACCGTTACCACGTACAGGACCATCTAGACGCTGTAAGTTACAGTTAACTACCCAAATTAAGTTGTCAAGCTTCTCACGACCAGCAAGTGAGATCGCACCTAAGCTTTCTGGCTCATCCATCTCGCCATCGCCGAGGTATGCCCAAACTTTACGATCTTCTTCTTTGATCAGGCCACGGTTCATCAAATATTTTTGAATGTGCGCTTGATAAATCGACATGATTGGACCAAGACCCATTGATACAGTTGGGAACTGCCAATAGTCCGGCATTAAATACGGATGTGGATAGCTTGGTAAACCGTTACCGCCAACTTCACGGCGGAAATTACTTAACTGTTCTTCAGTTAAACGTCCTTCAAGGAATGAACGTGCATAAATACCAGGAGCACAGTGCCCTTGGTAATAAATCATATCTCCGCCAAAGTTATCGCTGTTTGCGCGGAAGAAATGGTTAAAACCTACGTCATATAATGTTGCACTTGATGCGAAGCTCGCCAAGTGACCACCTAAATCATCACCTGTTTTATTCGCGCGAAGTACCATTGCTAAGGCATTCCAACGAATCAATGCACGAATACGGCGTTCCATATCTTGGTCGCCTGGCATTGCAGGTTGTTCTTCAACAGAAATTGTATTTAAGTAAGGTGTATTGAGACGTTGAATTGGAACATGCTTAGCAATTGCTTGTTGGTAAAGTTTTTCCAACAAGAATGCCGCTCGCTCAGTTCCCATGTGTTGTAAAACTGAATCGAATGCATCTTGCCATTCTTGGGTTTCTTGTGCGTCGGAGTCACCGTAAAACGCCATAATTCACCTGTTCCTTGTTCTCTAATCTACTTTGTATTTTTACCACGTTTTGCCCCTCTCAAGTTATTGCCACGGGTGAATGTGAGGGGGCTCTATTATTTTCTGAATGAATAGTCATTGACCGAACAGTAAACAAAATAACAAAAAAACGCCAATATTGGCGTTTTTTTATACGATCATTGCGTTAAGAAAGGTTTATGTTCATTTCAGATTCATAAATTTAATAACCTTGAACTTTCATGAAACTCTATTAAGGCAACATTGCTAAGTAAGTTGATGGATTCTTACGTTGACCATCTTTAACTACTTCATAATGTAAATGCGGTCCTGTACAACGACCTGTACAGCCCACGTTAGCAATATGATCACCAGCAGAAACCTGGTCACCTACACGAACTAATAAACGTGAAGCGTGTGCATAGCGTGTTAAATAACCATTACCGTGGTTGATTTCAACATATTGTCCATAACCTGTACCCCAACCTGATTTAGTTACAATACCAGGACCAGTTGCATAGATCGGTGTACCACTTGGTGCCGACATGTCTAAACCACCATGATGCTCTGCACGACCACCCATGGTACGGCCACCAAAGTTAGAAGAAACACGTACGCTATCTGGAAGAGGATGAGAAACTAACCAAGAATAAGGATTTGAAGAAGAGGCATTAAAAGAATTTTTTGCAGTCGTATGGCCATATTTTTTTGCCAGTGAGTCATTATTGAGCTCAACTGTTTTAGGACGTAAAGTGACTGAAACTTTAGCACTCGCCGGAAGATCTAAATCATCAGGATGTGTATATGAACCTTGAGATAATGTTTTTGATAACTGTTCCAATCGATCTGAGTCAGTAGATTGGTTAATATTTTGATAATCTGCAAAAGCAACCGATGCAGCCGAAGCGGCAAGTGAAAACGCTAATAAAATACGACGCGTGTGCATAAAAACCTCTTGAAACTGTTCTTACTCAAGTTCCTTATGATCTCTTCCTTGATATCAGTTGAAATGAACGCTTAAGATTAGGACAAGAAACCATTCGAGAACGATCAATGTCTAAACCCGATAACGTTTTTCAACAATCCGGAAAACACATAAAAACAGGAAACCTTACGTTTCTAACAACGCAAGTCGCGCAATGGCAAAGACTTACGAAAATAATCCAACCCTTATTGCCCCAACCGGAACAATGGCAGGTTGTGTGTTATCAAAATGGCACTTTAATTATTACTGGTGAAAATCAGGCAATGATTAGTCAACTCAGCTATTTACAGAGCCAATATATATCTAAATTATCTCAACTCGAAGGACTAAAAGACATACAAAGAATTCAAGTTCGCTTAAGAAATAAAACTATTCCTACAGCGCCCCCATCTGAGCCTTCTAAATCCATCCCCCCGGAAACACAAGAAATGTTACGTAGTGTTGCCGACTTCGTGAGCGACCCTAAGCTTAGCCAAGCTTTACTACGTTTGGCAAGCAATAAAAAATGATGAGCTTTCTATTCCTTAATTAGAATCGTTCTTATTATGTGATTAAAATCACAGTTTTTATTGTTACATTATAACATAGCCAAATAAAGACAATGACTTATGTCACACTCACGTATGGAATTGGACAGTCTTTCTCGTCATTAAATGTTACAATTTCATAATTACTCGGATCACTTTGAACATTGCGTAATAGCTGATTATTTAAAGCATGTCCTGATTTATAGCCATCGAACTTGGCAATAATTTGATGACCAAGTAAATACAAATCACCTACTGCATCTAAAATTTTGTGACGAACAAACTCATCGGCAAATCGTAAGCCTTCTTCGTTCACAACACCTGTATCATCTACACCAATGGCATTGTCTAGACTTGCCCCTAAAGCTAAATTATTTGCTTTGAGGTAATCTAAATCCTTCATAAAACCAAAAGTACGTGCCTCACTGACTTCATACACAAAGGTTTCAGTAGAAAAATCGATAGTCGCAGATTGATATTCTTTTGCAAAGGCAGGATGATCAAAATCAATCGTAAAGTTGAGTTGAAAACCATTATGTGGTCTAAAAATCGCTTTTTTATCATCAATTAAAGCTTCAACTGGCTTTAATATTCTTATAAATTTTTTCGGTGCATCTTGTTCACGCAAGCCACCTTGCATTAACAAATAAATAAATGGTCCAGCACTACCATCCATAATGGGGACTTCAGATGCTGACACTTCTACAATTAAATTATCAATTCCTAAACCAGCAATCGCACTCATCACATGCTCAATGGTACCTACTTTAATATCGCCAGTAACAAGGTTTGAACACATGAATGCTTCTTGAATCAGCAATGCATTAGCAGGAATATCGACAGGTGGATTTAAATCGATACGGCGAAATACAATACCTCCATCCACGGTATGTGGAATGAAATTGATCATCACTTTTTGACCGCTATGAAGACCTATTCCACTCGCTTTTACCACACGACTGAGAGTACGCTGTTTCACCATGCTTTGTAACTTCTTTTTTAAAACCGCTATACGTTAGCATATTTAGTCATTGATCAAAAATAAAAAAAGGCAGTGTTTATACACTGCCTTTTAATAGATTGAACGCTATATTACTTACGTTGCTGATTTTTCAAATAATCTTGAATACTCATTGGAGAAGAACGTGGTGATGAACTTGGTGCATTATTCACATCATTTTCAGCATTTTGACGCTTATTAATTGCTGGAACATCATCTTCATCTACAGATTGTGCAGATTGAGTTGCTGTATGACTTACAGTATTACGCTTTCTTGGTTCTGCATCAGCTGCATTACGTGTTAAACCAGTTGCAATCACAGTTACACGTAATTCATCACGCGCATCTGGATCAAATACTGTACCGTAGAAAATCTCGCCTTCATCAAGGTCAACAATTTGGTTAACCACATCAGTAATGATTTCAGTTTCACGTAACGTGATGTCATCACCACCTGTAATATTAATTAACACGCCTTTTGCATTAATAATATTCACATTATCAAGTAGTGGACTACGGATGGCTTGTTCAGCAGCTTGACGAGCACGGTCTTCACCACGGCCTAAACCAGCACCCATCATTGCATAACCGCGGGTACTCATTGCAGTTTTCAAATCGGCGAAGTCAAGGTTAATGTGACCACGGTTAACCACAAGGTCAAAGATACTACGTACAGCGTTTAACAATACATCATCTGCCTTTTTATAGGCATCTTTCATTGAAATATCACCATACACGCTCAATAAGCGTTGGTTAGGAATAATAATCAATGAATCAACATGTGCTTCAAGCGCTTCAATACCACGCTCAGCAGATTTTTGACGACGACGACCTTCAAAGTTAAATGGCGTTGTTACAACACCAACAGTCAAAATCCCCATTTCTTTAGCAACTTCGGCAACAACCGGAGCAGCACCAGTACCTGTACCACCACCCATACCAGCGGTTACAAATACCATGTCAGTTCCTTCGAGGTGCTGACGAATAATTTCACGGCTTTCTTCTGCGGCAACCTGACCTACTTCAGGGTTAGCACCGGCACCTAGACCACGTGTACTTTGCTCACCTAACTGAATTTTGAAAGGGGCATTCATACAATCAAGTGCTTGTTTATCTGTATTGGCACAAACGAATTTAACACCCTGAATATCAGACTGTACCATGTGCTGAACGGCATTACCGCCACCGCCACCTACACCAAATACAGTGAAACGGGCTTGACCGTTGCCATCGTTTAGTTCATCTTCTATAAATTCAAATGAGGCCATGACCTTTAGGGTTCCTAATACATTATGGCAGTCACTTCAGCCCGTATACTGCCTTGATTTTCAAAAATAACTAATTTTAAGAATGCTGTGCAATACAAACCTTGTCAAGTACAGTGGTTTTCTCTTACAACTTCCTAACAATTCTACCAATAAATCCATACATCCTAAAAAATGGCTTTAAGTTTGCTATTAAACGCATTCCAGCCATTCACCATTCGTTCCCATACCGAACGGTCATTTCCCTCTTCAGGTTCCTCAACAGCTTCTTGTAATTCGCTTTGGCTAAACATAAGCAAACCAGCTGCTGTCGCATACATTGATCGGCGTAATGCAGCTTGATGCTGATCATCAGCATACACCTGTAACGGTGGATTACCTAAATGAGCAGATACACCTAGCATACGACGCGCTAAACTCACCATACCTTCAATCTGGCAAGCATCACCTGTTAATACAACGCCATGATATAGGCCATGGATTGCACCGCTTTGTTCGAGTTCTTCGCGAATTTGGCTGAAAATCTCTTCATAACGCGCAATAATAATTTCTGATAACTCAATACGACTAATCGTTTGAGGCCCATCAATACCCTGTACCTGAATCATATGGTCAGGCTTAACAGCACTTAGATCAACACAGCCATGCAGAATTTTAATGCGCTCAG
The DNA here is from genome assembly GCF_000582055.1 of Acinetobacter sp. 766875. Classification (NCBI taxonomy): domain Bacteria; kingdom Pseudomonadati; phylum Pseudomonadota; class Gammaproteobacteria; order Moraxellales; family Moraxellaceae; genus Acinetobacter; species Acinetobacter sp. 766875. The sequence continues at coordinate 57,447 of NZ_JEXX01000007.1, forward strand.
CTTCTTCAGTAGTTGTTTGCAACACAGCAGCAATATCACGTGTCACATGCTCACCACCACGTTGTAATGTACGTGCTAAAGCCAAACGGCCATCTAAATAAACTGCCAGGTTGGTAATACCTGCACCAATATCAACTAGACAAACGCCATATTCTTTTTCATCTTTCAGCAAACTTGCTTCAGCCGTAGCCAAGCAAGAGACCACCATTTTCTCTACACCAATGTTCGCACCTTTCATGGCACGATCAAGGTTTTGCATAGTAGCAATCGGCATCATCATGAGTTGATAGTGGCCAGTCATGCTATGAGCGGTCATATTGATTGGGTTTTGAACCCATTCAGCAGAGTCGCCTAACTCAAACCCTAACGGGACAGCACTTGCTAAATAGTAGTCAGAAGTTACATGGCTTGCTTTTGCTAACTCTAATGCACGTACAACTTCATTGGTTGTAATCACATGTGCTGGATTAGCAACAGGTGTGCGTCCAGAAGCATAGAAACTTTGCAGCTCGGTACTCGGAATAGATACCCACGCACTATGAATGCGACATTCGGCCATATTTTCCGCTTCAGCAACGGCGTTTTTAATCGCAGCAATGACTTTATCGAGACTTACAATTTTTCCTTTGTTCATGCCTCGATTGCGAGCAGTTGCCATACCGATAACCTGAATGTTATCTGGCGCATGAATTTTTCCAATCAAAACTGAAACTTTATGCGTCCCAATGTCAATCGCAACAACTGAGGGAACAGCTTCACTCATCACTCATACCATTTCTTTGTTGTCTAATACCAGGCAAATTGCCTATTTTAAAGCCACGTATTATGGCTTTGCTTTTGCACCACCTGCAATGCTTGTGTCATCACTCGTTACAACAAACTGACCATTCACAATTTTAGGTGGGGTTGCATTCTTCCATTGAATAGATAATCCATTACGATATCGTAAATCAATGGCTGAGATTTTCGTCCACACAGGTTTTAGGTCAGATTGTGCCAAGTGACTTAAACGTTGCAATTTATTCATTGTTTGGTCTTGGTCAACAATAATTCGTAAACCAGAGTCAAACTGCATAAACCAAGTCATTCGCTCTGTTAGATATAACTCTTTTAAACGCAAATTAACAGGATGGAATAACTGATTAATTTCATTATAGCGTCGCATCATCATTTTAGACTGGCTTACCGGACCATGTAACAGCGGAAGCTCAGGATGAAGTCTCGGTTCTGCCTCACTAAATACGTCACCACCATCGCTTAATAAGCGACCTGTTCCCCAACGGGCGATCGCATGTCGAGGCATCACACGAACACGAATACCATTTGGCCAGGCACGAGATACGACAACTCGGTCTACCCATGAAATTTCTAATGCTTTATCACGTATCTGCTCTAAGTCAGACGTAAAATAATTATCTTTTACAATCGGTTGCACATATCGCATCACTTGCTGATTCTCAACCGGAGTTGTTGAACCTACCACTTCAAGTTTTGCGACAGTTGCATCAGTAATAACTTTATATAGACCGTAAATTCCGGCTGCCAAGACTAAAAAGGCAATAACCAGCAACACCCATCCGCCAGCATTGGCAAGCTTTTGCTTACGCGTAGGCGGTTTTTCATGAATGGAGGTAATCGCCGCACGTTTACGGCGCATGGAAGCCGGAAGTTGTGCCATATTTAAGCCGTACCTTCCAATGTTTGCTCAAGAATTGCAACACACAATTCATCAAAGCTATAACCCACAGCTTTAGCTGCTTTTGGCACAAGCGAGTGGCTGGTCATACCTGGTACGGTATTTACTTCTAAAAGCCAGAAATTACCTTGCTCATCCTGCATTGCATCAATACGGCCCCAACCTTCTGCACCTACGGCTTGGAAAGCACGTAAACATAAGGCTTGTAGGTTTTTCTCTTCGCTCTCGCTAAGACCACAAGGAATACCATACTCGACATCATTACGTTGATATTTTGCTTCGTAGTCGTAGAAAGCAACATCTGCTGGTGGCTGTAAACGAATAACAGGTAAAGGCTGACCATTTAAAAATGAAATAGTAAATTCACGACCTGTGATCCACTTTTCTGCCATCACAACAGCATCGTGCTGAGTCGCCTTCTCAATTGCTGCTGCAAAATCTTCAGCTTTCTCAACCTTACTCATGCCTACACTTGAACCTTCATGTACAGGTTTAATGATGACAGGTAAGCCTAATTCAGCAATGACTGAATCTAGGTCAGTCTCTTTAGTAATAATGCGATACGGTGCTGTTGGTAAGTCACTGCCTTGCCAGATTTGCTTGGTTTTGACCTTGTCCATACCAATTGCAGAACCTTGCACACCTGTTCCTGTATAAGGAATGTTTAACCACTCAAGTGCGCCTTGGATTTGACCGTCTTCACCACCACGACCATGCAATACAATAAATGCGCGGTCATAGTTTACAAGTTCAGTTACACTACGGTCTTGCGGATCAAATGCCTCAGCCTGAACACCTGAACGTAACAAAGCGTCCAGAACTGCCTGACCACTATCTAAAGACACAGCACGCTCAGCCGATTTTCCACCAAGTAACACAGCAACTTTGCCGAATTTTGTAGCATTTGACACGTTTAAATCCTTAACCCGATAATTCAATACTTTTTGTTTATTTCACATACAAATGATGCTGTGCAAGTTCTACTGAAATTGCTCCCACGTTACCTGCACCTTGCGTTAATAACAAGTCATTTGGTTGTAACACATTTTGCATGATGTTTTGCAAATTACCATCAACCGGATCAATCAAAATCGGCTCAACCTGACCGCGCAAACGAATACTACGCGCCAAAGTACGGCTATCTGCGCCAACAATTGGTTTTTCCCCAGCCGGATAAACTTCTAGTAATAATAATTGGTCGACTTGAGATAAAACTTCAATAAAGTCATCAAAACAATCACGAGTACGAGAGTAACGGTGTGGTTGGAAAAGCATCACTAAACGACGGTCAGGGTGACTCTGACGAGCAGCTTTAATTGTAGCTTCCACTTCTTTCGGGTGGTGTCCATAGTCATCGACTAATTTCACATTACCTTCACCAAGCTCAAATTCACCTTGTACTTGGAAGCGACGTCCAACACCACTAAAACCTTTTAATGCACGGCTAATTGCTTCGTCTGAAACGCCTTCATCGGTAGCAACACCAATTGCAGCCAAAGCATTTAAAACGTTATGTAAACCAGGCTGATTAATCGTTAGACGTAACGGTTCACGGCCTTTACGTAACACTGTAAAGTGCGAACGCATGCCATCTTGCTCTACATCAATCGCACGAATGTCATTATCTTCGTTAAAACCATATGTAATAACTGGACGGCCTACACGTGGCAAAATCTCACGAACGTTTGCATCATCACCACAAACTACCGCTAAACCATAAAACGGTAAGTTATGTAGGAATTGTACAAAGGTATCTTTTAATTTATCAAAGCTACCTTCATAAGTGTCCATATGGTCAGCATCGATGTTGGTTACAATCGCTGCCATTGGCTGTAAATAAAGGAAAGATGCATCTGATTCGTCAGCTTCAGCAACAATAAAACGGCTTTCACCAAGAGCTGCATTTACACCAGTACTGTTAAGTAAACCACCGATCACATAAGTTGGGTCAAGGTTTTCTTCAGCCAACATAGTGGTTAACAAACTCGTTGTTGTGGTTTTGCCATGTGTACCTGCTACCGCAATACCATGACGGTAACGCATAAGCTCACCAAGCATTTCTGCACGACGTACAATCGGAGTACGTTGTTCAATCGCTGCTTTAATTTCCGGATTTTCCGGATCAATAGCAGTTGAAACGACAAGCACATTGGCATTTTTAATATTTTCTGCTTCGTGTCCGATATAGACTTTAATGCCATTTTCTTCTAATTGTTGTGTAGTTTTAGAAGCTTTAATATCTGAACCGGAAATTTTATATCCTTGGTTAGCTAACACCTCAGCAATACCACACATACCTGCTCCGCCAATACCCACAAAATGAATGTGTTTGATACGGCGCATTTCAGGCACTTTAATCAATTTTTTTGCTTGGTTTGCAGCTGTTATTGGAGACATAGTAAATCCGATTACATTTTTTGAATAAGATCAACCACATGCTGAGTTGCATTTGGTTGGGCATGTTGACGCGCTTTCACTGCCATTTCTGTAAGTAATGGGCGGTTCATCAACGTAGTAAACAATTGATTTAAAACTTCTGGTGTCATGGTCGATTGCTGGCAAATTTTTGCAGCGCCGACATCGGCCAGAAATTTAGCATTTGCAGTTTGGTGGTCATCTACCGCAATTGGAAGCGGTACAAAAACTGCTGCAACACCAGCAGTTGCAACTTCTGTCACTGTTAATGCCCCAGCACGGCAAATAATCAGGTCTGCTTCGCTATACGCTTTTGCCATATCTTCAATAAAAGGCAAAACCTGTACAGTTAAATTTGCTGGCGCATCTGCATACAAAGCTTGAGTTGCCTCAACCTGTTGCTGACCACACTGATGGAAAATATTCAATGGAACTTGAAGTTGTTTTAATGCTGGAGGTAAACGTTCATTGAGTGCTTTTGCACCTAAAGAACCACCTACAATTAAAATATTTAAGGGTTTACCTGCTTGCTCACGCTCATCGTAACGCCACTTTGGGCTTAAGATATCAGTGATCTCACGACGTACCGGATTTCCAGTCGTTACCACTTTTTCGCTAGCAGGAAAAGTATTTGGAAATGCTTCACACACCACTTTAGCCACGCGTGATAACTGGGCATTGGTAAAACCTGCAACCGCATTTTGTTCATGAATGAGAACAGGAATACCTAATAAGCGCGCCGCCAAGCCACCAGGGCCTGCAACATAACCACCAAAGCCAGCTACCGCGTCAACTTTAAGCTGTTTCATATAGCGCATTGCGCTAAAAGTTGCTTTCAAAATTTTAAAAGGTGCAGCGAGTTTACGGATGACTCCATTTCCACGCACACCTTGAATATCAATTTGATATATTGGAATATTTTGATCTTTTAATAACCGATTTTCCATACCTGTTGGCGTGGCTAGCCATGAAACCTGACAACCTTGTTGTTGAAGTTGTTTGGCTACGGCGAGGGCTGGAAAAACATGTCCACCAGTACCGGCAGCCATCATCATGACATGTTTAAGTTTGCTTTGCTGTGAATCTGTCACGGTCTAATTCTTCAACTCAAAAAACAATGGAAATTGTCATCTATTTTTGTAGCCGTTTATTTTAATCCTAAAGCTTCATTAACGAAAAGCGAATTTCACTCGTTTATAACAGAAAGATGTGCTTTTTTGAAAATATGCCTACAAAGCGCTAGCGTATTTCATATTGTGGTTTTATTAATTCATATATTTTTAGGTGATTTCCCAATATTCGCTTAGGAAATCACCCGAACTAGACCATTATGCAGGACGCCCAGCTTCTAATACGTCAAATAGATCATCGGCAATTGAAGTACCAAATTGAGCATCAATTTCACGAATACAGGTTGGGCTGGTCACATTAATTTCAGTGACATAATTACCAATTACATCAAGTCCAACAAATACCAAACCTTTTTCACGCAAGAAAGGCCCAATTTTCGCTGCAATCAGCTTATCATTTTCAGTAAGCGGACGCGCTTGGCCTAAACCACCTGCCGCCAAGTTACCGCGCACTTCACCATTTTGCGGAATACGGGCTAGACAGTAAGGAACAGGCTCACCATTCACCATTAGAATGCGTTTATCCCCTTCTACAATTTCAGGAATATAACGCTGTGCCATAATTGGACGCGTACCCAATTCTGTCAGCATTTCTAAGGTAGAACCAATATTTACACCATCTTGGTATAAACGGAAAATTCCCATCCCACCCATACCATCAAGTGGCTTAACGATCACATCGCCATGTTCTTTAATAAATTCACGAATCAGGCTCTGCTGTGATGTCACAAGTGTAGGCACTTGTAGCTCTGGAAACTGCGTTGCAAAGAGTTTTTCATTGCAATCACGCAGTGATTGAGGCTTGTTAATAATCCATGAACCTTCGCGTTCAGCTTGCTCAAGCACATAAGTCGTGTAGACAAAGTTCATGTCAAAAGGCGGATCTTTACGCATGAGTACAACATCATAAGCCGCGATTGATTCTTTTTTCTTTTCGCCTAACTCATAATAATGGTTGTAATCTTCGAAAACTTTTAACGGAGAGATGAGACCGTAAGCCTTACCTTGATCGATATATAAATCTTGCTGTAATGCATAACCTAATTCATGTCCACGACGGCTCGCCGCCCACAACATTGCCATGGTTGAATCCTTTTTCAGATTTACGGTTTCAATCGGATCCATGACGACAAGTACACGCATGCTCAAGCTCTTCTTAAAATTTAAATTAGCATGAGTATAGCTGAGATTTTTCACTCGTTTTTCTTAATTTTAGTAAAACCTTATCTGTTATTTCTTTATCTTGAATTCAGATAAACTCAGTTAAACTAAGGTCATAAAATATTATTTTTTAAAGGCTAAAGATGAAACTTTATCGCTATTTAACAGGCCCTGATGACTCTGCTTTTTGCGCACGAGTGACTAAAGCACTCAATCATGGCTGGGAATTATATGAAGCACCAACCATGACCTTTAATGGCACTCAAGTGATAGTGGGCCAAGCAATTTGCAAAACGATTGATGAAAACTATGATCCAGAAATGGATATTGTAGATGTGCTCAAAAACAATACTTAACTCTAAGGGTGTTTTTTAATAATGAAGCACCCTCTTCAAACCTCTATTCATAAATAAAACTAATCATTTCAATCAAGCAATTATTCATCACATAAATTATATTTTTAAAATCAACAATTAAAAATCTATCACGATAATTTTATAAGCAATAGTTCTTTTATTCTAAACAATTAAATGATTATAATTATCATTTATACTTTTATTTTTGTTAATTGACTTTATTTTTATGTTAAAAATTTCTATATCATCTCCCCAAATTAAAAGCTCGTTCCCACTTAGCCTACTCAGTTTAATGATCTTGAATATTCAAGGTGCCTACGCAGAGGAATTAGCGGACTCATCTTCAAAAGTTGCAGCAGTCATGCCAACTATAAAAATTGAAGCGATGAGTGAACTCGATCCCATCAAAAGTTATATCGACTATGACAAAGCCAATGTCACACGTAATGGTTTAGACAAAAAAGATATTCCGCAAACTATTGATACTATTGATGTTCAAAAATATAAAATTTATGGATCAAATGACTTAAGCGTCATGCTGCAAGGTACACCAGGCGTATCAACCAGTTACGATATGCGCGGCGATGGGATCACGATTCGTGGTTTTGGTGCAGACACAGGCGATATTTACCGCGACGGTATACGTGAAAGCGGACAAGTACGTCGCAGTACAGCCAATATCGAACGTATTGAAATTTTAAAAGGCCCTGCTTCGGTTTTGTATGGTCGTAGCGCTGGTGGTGGGGTTGTAAATATGGTGAGTAAGTTTGCCAATTTTGATTCTAAAAGTTCAGTTGGCGCATATGCGGGTTCATACGATAATTACGGTACAACGGCTGACATCAACCAAGTACTTAACGACAATTTAGCAATACGTTTGACTGGAGAATATGGCGAGGCAGGCAGCTTCCGCTCAGGTATCAAAAATAAAATTGAGATGCTCTCTCCAAGCTTTACCTATAAAAATGACGATGGAACACTCACTTGGACCACACAATATACCTATGACAAATTAGGTCGAGTTCCTGACCGTGGGCCAACGCGTGAAAATCTACCTGCTGGTACATCTATCAAAACAGGATTTGCCCAAGATGGCGATTATGTTGATGATATTTTGCAAGTGGTCCGCACCGATGTAAATTATGAATATGCACCTGACTGGAACTTCCACTGGGCAGCGAGTTACCGTCAAGCAGAACAGAACTTTGACCACTTTTATTTTGGGACTTATTGTGGGTTAGATGGCAAAGATTTAAAAGGCAAAACCTGTACAACAAAAAAAGGCTATATCAATCAAATTTACTATTGGCAACAAACTAGCAATAAGACCACAACCAATACCTTTGATATTAAGGGAAAATTCAAAACAGGCTCGCTTGAGCACCAAATTATGGTCGGTACAGACTGGACCTATGAGCAACGAGAACCACGTCTAGCCAATAAGACTCAAAACGGTTCAGCCATTTATGGTTACGTTAATCCGCTCACTGGTGAACGTGAATATAGTCGTGGCAATGGCCCTCTTTTAATTAGCCAACATAACTACAATGAAGGTACCACTTATGGTGTATTTGTTCAGGATTTAATTGGTCTAAATGACCAACTTAAACTCATGATGGGCCTACGTTATGATTACTTTGACTTTTCAACTACCAATAAACTTAATAATGATCATCGTAATGTAAAAGACAGTAGTCTTAGTCCAAATGTGGGTTTAGTCTGGCAACCCGTTCCAGAGCATAGCTTTTATACGTCTTACTCTAAGAGTTTTGCACCATTTGGCGGGCAAATGGGTGTTAACCAAGTTACTGGCAGCACCGATGTCACAAAAATGGATAAAGAGCCTCAATATAACGAGCAATATGAAGTTGGAGTAAAAAGTGAATGGTTAGATAACCGTTTAAATACTCAATTTTCTGTCTTTGATATTCGTAAAAATAATATTCGCTATAAACCAAACCCTGACAGTGAACCAGATGTATGGGCAACTGCGGGTCAGCATCAATCTCGTGGTCTCGAATTTAGCTTTATTGGCCATGTACTTGATAATGTGTTTGTTCGCGGTGGGTATGGCTACACAGATGCAAAAGTAAAAGAAGACAAGCAAAATCCTGAACGTGAAGGCAACTATTTAGCAAACACATCTAAGAACACAGGTAATTTATTTGTTCGCTATTTACCAACCGAGCAATGGTATACCGAAGTGGGCGTGACCTATGTCGGTTCTTATTATCCAAATATTAATAATCAAGTAAAAATGGAAGGCTTCTATCGTGTCGATGCAGCAATTGGCTATAGTGCCGACCCGTGGAATGTCACACTTGCGGTAAATAACTTAACCAATAAAGAGTACTGGCGTTCAGACAGCATGCCAGGCACACCACGTAATGTGTTATTGCGTTTAAATTATCAGTTCTAAGTAAAAATATTAAAAAGGCATACCCCTATTTTAGAGGTATGCCTTTTTATTTTTAGATGCCGTATTTTTCACGGTAAGCTTGCATATTGGCTAAAGCTTCTTTTTCGCCTTTCGCTTCTAAATAATCCATTAAGTCCTTCATAGTAATCAGTGCATGCACAGGAATTTCTAATTCTTTTTGAACTTCCTGAATTGCAGAAAGTTCACCTTGACCACGTTCTTGACGATCTAGCGCAACCAAAACACCCGCAATAGTTGCACCGGCATTTTTCAAAATCGTTACCACTTCGCGAATCGCTGTACCTGCGGTAATCACGTCATCAATAATCCAGACTTTTTTACCTTCAACCGCAGCACCAACTAAAACACCACCTTCGCCATGATCTTTCGCTTCTTTACGGTTAAAACCCCATGGCACGCTCTTGTTATGTGTTTGCGACAAAGCAACAGCAGTCGCAGCTACAAATGGAATACCTTTGTAAGCTGGGCCAAAAATCACATCAACATTTTCGCATTGTGTTAATTTATCGGCATAGCCTTGTGCTAAAAGAGATAAAGCTTCACCATCGTTGAGTAGGCCTGCATTAAAAAAATAAGGACTCACGCGTCCAGATTTTAAAGTAAACTCACCAAATTTAAGCACACCGCGTGATAATGCGAGTTCGATAAATGCTTGCGGGTGAAATGACACAGGCGTTGTCATGAGGTGCTCCAAATTCACAATTGAGGTTAAATTTTCGCATGATACCAAAGGATCAGTATCCAAGTGATGTAAAAATTCTTCGAGTCGTTTCCATTAACGTAAATGGCTTACGTTCTTCAGTGACGAAAGGCTTACTTGAATGGTTAGAACAATCCGATGCCGATGTCGTATGCATGCAGGAAAGCCGCATTACCCATGAACAATGGACTGAAAAGTTTAGACCCGAGGGATGGCATACCCATCTCTTTCCAGCAGAGCGTGCAGGTTACGCAGGTACTGCAATTTATAGCCGCTTACCCTTTGTCTCTATTAAAGATGGTTTAGGGTTTGAATTGGCCGATAGTCAAGGCCGCTTCATTTCTGCCGAATTCGATTTAGGTTTGTCACATCCCGTACATATTGCATCATTATACTTACCTTCGGGCTCAAGTGGTGAAGAAGCGCAGGCACGTAAAGATTTATTTTTGGGTGAATACGCAAAAATCTTAAAACAATGGCGTGATGAGAATAAGTCCATCATTATTTGTGGCGATTACAACATCGTTCATAAACGGATTGATATTAAAAACTGGTCGGGCAACCAAAAGTCGTCTGGCTGTTTACCACATGAGCGTGCTTGGCTTGATCATATTTATGATGAACTTGGCTATGTAGACACCTTCCGTGTGGTAAGAACAGAAGCCGAATTGTACTCATGGTGGTCAAATCGCGGACAAGCTCGTGCGAAAAACGTAGGGTGGCGTATTGACTACCAAGCATGTTCACCAGACTGGAAAACACGCACAGTAAATGCATGGGTTTATAAAGATCAATGGTTTAGCGATCACGCTCCAGTTATTATCGACTATAAAATTCAAGAGTAAGTGAACAAGTGTTCACTTGCATTGTCGTTTTTGCTTACAACACATGTCGTTTTTGAGTATTTTTCTTACACACGTTTAACGGCATTATAGCCCCACGGCACAGGGAAGCAGTCAGGATGACGCAAAAGGATAGGACGCCGTAGGAAGATAAAATAAACTTAAGATAAGTTTATTTGCAAGGATGTGACAATGGACGTTGAAATGAGACCCGCATGATCAGGATGATTAAATGCGGGTTTTCTCTTTTCTATCTCTTATTTTTTGCGCTAAGTTCTTTTAGTTTTCTAGATTCTTCTTATTGAGTTCATTATTACCTTGTCTTATGACAATAACATGACATTCTTTATTGTTTTAATCATTATTTTTCATTTGTTTTAAAAGTATCGGTATAAAGTAGTGCCCAAATGCATTTTGGGTTAGGCTGTGTGTTCTTTCTTTTTGACATGGTCCGATAAAATGTTAAAAATTTATGGTATTAAAAACTGTAATTCAATGAAAAAAGCATTTGATGCCTTACAAGCAAAAGGTTTGAGTTACGAATTTCACGACTATAAGAAACAAGGGATTGATGCCGATACCTTGAAAATCTGGTTAAAAGAAATTGGACAAGATACCGTTCTCAACAAGAAAGGTACTACGTGGAAAAAACTATCTGAAGATGAACAAACTCGTGCTTTAAGCAGCGAAGATCATCTTATTGAAGCACTTATTGCTCAGCCAAGCTTAATTAAACGACCAGTTCTACAGACCTCTAAAGGTTTTCTGGTGGGTTTTGATGAAACTGCCTATCAAAACTTAAATGCATAAAAAAACGAGCCAAATGGCTCGTTTTTTTATTCACAGATTTAGTTGGCACGAATCCACGTTTGGTTACGGCCCAATGCTGAAACACCAATATAGCCGCGTAATTTAAGCTTTTTACCACCCTCAGCCAACTCACCTTTTAATTTGTAAGTTTTGCCAGATTTAGGGTCTAAAATTGTACCGTTTTCATAACTGGTACCACCTACATTTTTTAGATTATGTACAATGGTCACACCTTTAAGCGGTTTGTTTTTATACGGACCTTCACATTTTGTACAAGAGTTTTCTTCACCTGGTGTCAAAATGCTTTGAATGGTTGCAGTTAAGGTTCCATCCTTCTGTTCCGTAAACTTTACTACGGCTTTGGGCTTATTGGTTTGGTCATCAATCGTTTTCCATACCGTTCCGTTTAGTGGGTCAGCCGCATTGGCAAATGCAGCCATACCAACAAGTCCTAAAGCTAAAGCAATCTTTTTCATTTTTGTAATATCCTTGGGTCTTTCAAGACTTCAGTATTCAAAACTCGCAACGATATTGCAATTTTTGAATGTGACTGTTTCGTGTAACCTTGTAACCTTGAAAAATAAAATTTATAGGGAAACAAGTTATTAACATAAGCGGATACTATATGAATATACCAAACGTTTTAAAATATTATTTAACAGAAACATTTCTTAAAACAGCAATTCGCAAACCAAGTCAGTTGAATTTACCTCCAACTGCTTTACGCCCTATGCTTGAACAACTTTGCCGAGCATTTCCAAAACAAAAAAATGTAACTGTTCGTCCGATCCGACTTGCTGGTGTAAAAGGTGAGGAAATTAAAGCTCAGGATTCAGCAACCCAGCTTATTTTTCATATTCACGGCGGCGCTTTTTTTCTGGGCAGTGTAAAAACCCATCATGCATTTATGACGGATTTAGCTGCCCGCACCCAAATGCAAATCATTCATGTGGACTATCCACTTGCACCGGAACATCCATATCCTGAAGCGATCGAAGCATTATATGACGTATATCAATCATTATTAGTTCAAGGTATTCAGCCCAAAGATATTATTTTATCGGGCGATTCATGCGGGGCTAATTTAGCTTTGGCACTTTGCTTGCGTTTAAAAGAACAACCCGAACTCATGCCAAGCGGTCTAATTTTATTGTCACCTTTCTTAGATTTAACCTTAACCAGTGAATCTTTAAGATTTAACCAAAAACATGATGCCCTACTTTCTCTTGAAGCCCTGCAAATAGGTATTCAGCATTATATTGGCAATCATATTGCGGCAGATGACCCGCGTGTTTCACCTATTTTCGATAACTTAGAAGGTTTACCGCCAACATTAGTTCAGGTCGGTTCAAAAGAAATTTTATTAGACGATGCCAAACGTTTTAGAGAGAAAGCTGAAGAAGCAGGTGTCAAAGTACATTTTAAACTTTATACAGGCATGTGGCATAACTTCCAGATGTTTAATGCTTGGTTCGACGAAGCAAAACATGCGATGGCAGATATTGCCGAATTTGCTCATGAACTTGATAAAACTTAATTAAAATGAATGAAGTGATGAGTTTGAAATACCTCTCACTTCATCTTATTTATAAAAACTTTAATCTTAAGGTTTAATGAGTGAATCATGGTATGTTTAGGTTATGAATCATTCAAACTCCCCCATTTTAGGATGATCTGAAGAAGAGATATCACTATTTAGGAGTTCCTTTATTATTATGAAAATTCGTTTAATCACTCATCCTATAAATAAAATAAAACAGGTGATTCTCGAATTCATCCATAACAATCATATTATTAACTGGACGCCCTTACAAAAAAGTGCACTGATGCTTACCCTCGCCTGTGCAATGAATTTCAGTTGGATTTTATGGAAAGGCTATATCTTAATAACGCCTAGTGTCTGGCAATGGTCAAATTTACCTTTAGTCGAATCACAGCTCTGGCTCAACTTATTGACCTTATTTTTATTAGCTTTGCTGATTATTCCGTGTTACCGCTATAAAGACCAAGACTGGGCTCAAAAAATTGTTCCTTTTATTAGCGTGCAAGCCTTTATGCTCATGCTGTGTCACGATGGTTATTTAATAGGAAGTATCAGCCCAGCCACAATGGTCGGTTATGTAGGTACGATTGGCGTAGGTTTAGTTTTATTTGAAAGAAAAATTGTTTATAGCGCTTTTATACCAGCAACAATTATTTTAGCCGTGTGTACTTATTTAAGTATGAATGGGGTTATACCCTACGCTCCACTATTTAACTTCACGGCTATCCGACATGCTCAAACCAATCCATTTTGGTTAGGGAGTATGCTGTTTTTTATTATGCCGATTTTAGTGGCGTGCTTTATTTTATTTGAAATTCTACTAACTCAATGGCGCCAAAGAGAAACTTATATTCAACGCTTAAGCCAGATCGACCCATTAACTAATGTATTAAATAGACGCAGTTTAAATGCTCATCTTGAAACACTGCACGAGCAACAATTCGATTATGCTTTAGTCCTTCTCGACATAGACCATTTTAAAAAAATTAATGATGTATATGGACATCATCAGGGCGATCAGGTCCTGATTAAAATTGCTCAATGTCTTTCTGAAAATTTACGTAATGAAGACATCATTGGTCGATTTGGTGGAGAAGAATTCATTTTATTACTCCCTCATACCGACATTATTCAAGCGGAAAAAATTGCGGAACGTTGCCGACTTGCCTTACAAGGGTTATCTATTTTCAATAATCAGAATATTCAGATTCATGTGAGTGCAAGCTTTGGAATTAGCAGCTCTGCTTTTGCAAACGATCCCTACATTGTGATTCGACAGGCCGATGAGGCACTTTATGCGGTAAAAGCTTCAGGGCGTAATCAAGTCCGCACTTTTCAACAAATACCACATATAAAATCAATTTGACTATTTAGCTTTCGATAAGCTTGCAAGCTGTTGCAAAAGCTCTTGCTGACTAAAGGCACCTGTTAAACGCAAAGAACGAATTTCTTGTTGTTGCTCATTTAAAAACAGATAAGTTGGTGGTCCAAGAATATTCCACTGCTTGAGTAGAGCTTCATGTGACTGATCATAATGGCTCAAATCAAGCTTAATGAGGTAGTAAGGTGCAAGAGCTGACTGAACTTCTGGTGCTTTTAAAATACGATGTTCAATAGGCTGACAAGCCACACACCAGTCTGCATAGACATCAACGACAATAGCCCGATCAGCAGGCGCTGCTGCTAAAATTTTCTGAAAGTCTGCGGCTGTAGTTGCAACATGCCATTCAGTCATATGGTCAGAACTTTGCAAACTTCGATTTTGAAAATGCTGATACTGGTTATAAGCAACAAATGGCGTTACCAATAAAAGTAGTAAGGCATATAGCCACTGTAACTGCCCTTTTTTCCAAAAGAACTGATACAGCGCATAAATAATAAAAGCCAGCCCTAGCAATAAACTAAGCACTTGCATGCCCCAATCTGGCAATAAAGGGCGAATAAAATAAAGACTTAATCCTAACATCAGAAAAGCAAAAATTACTTTAATCTGATGCATCCAGTCACCTGCTTTAGGCAAGAACTTTGCACCTAAAACACTGGCAATGAGTAAAGGAATTCCCATCCCAAAACCTAGACAGAATAAAAGCAAAGCACCTTGCCATTGGTTCTGGGTTTGAGAAATAAATAATAAGGTTCCAGCTAAAGGTGCAGTCATACATGGACCAACCAAGAGCGCAGAAACTACGCCCATGACCCCGGCACCAACCAAAGTACCACCTTGTTGCATAGACTGAATACGATCAAGCCGATTTAACCACGTTTGCGGTAAACGAAGCTCAAACAATCCAAATAGATTCAGCGCAAAAACTACAAACAGTAAACTAAACGCGATAAGCGTAGCAGGCTGTTGTAACCAGCGTTGGAAATTTAGCCCTGCTGAAGAAGCAATTAAACCTAGACCTGCATAAACCAATGCCATACTACACACAAAGGTAAGCGCAATGGTCCAAGCCTTTAAACCCTTATGTTCTCGAATAATCAGTGAGGTTAAAATTGGCAACATTGGTAAAGAACATGGCGTAAATGCAAGCAGCATGCCTAAACCTAAAAACAATAAAACACCATACCAAAGTGAGTGTTCAATTAATTTAGCTGACCAAATCTGGTCTTGTGCAATTTGGGGAACGGCCGCTTCAGCTTTATTTTCTGAACTTTTCGGATCTTCTAAAGGTTCTTGAGATACTGGTTTATTTGCCAAATCTAATAAGCGTTTCTGTGCTGTTCCTGCTTGATTTTGTACACCAACCAGACCATCTGCATCGGTTTGAAACTCAATAGTTTGTGGTGGATAACAAATACGGTCTTTGGCACAGCCTTGCCAAGTTACAGTGTAGTGCTCTGAAGGTTTAGTCTTAATCTGGAAGTTGACTTGATGGTAATAAACCTGACTTTGCCCATAGTTCTCATCATATTGAGAAACGGCTTTAGGCAAATTTAAAGCTAAAGGTTGATTACCCTGCTGGACAGTAAATTTATGCTGATACAAATAATAATTTGGCTGAATCTGCCACGATAACTTTGCGGTATGCGATTGTGGCGATTCAACCGAAAATGAAAAAGCCTGTTCGGGTGAAAGTAGCTTATCTTCTGCAAAAACAAACTGGCTCAATACAAAACTAGCAGCTGCTAGAAAATAAATAATTCCCTGAGAAATAAGCTTTTTCATTAACATCAATTCAAGTTGGTTTTATCAAAATAAGAATGCCATGCCCAAGCCACCATGGTAGCCTTTATCTTGACCCTCTAAATCGACACCTACACTTGCATCAAGTTGAGTACGTTTATTAACTGCATATACTAAGCCTGTACCTAAACCATATTGGTAGTCTTGGCTTTCAGCTTTACGGTAAACAAATTCAGAATAGCCAGAAAGTTTGCCAGCAATTTTATAATTGATTGTTGGAATGGCTGTTACAGCCCAATTGCTGTTTTGCACTTCGTAACGCATCGTAATTGCAGTATTGATCAAATCATTATACTGATAAGCCACTGCTGAACTTAAACTATAAATATCGTCATGTTCAGTAAACTCATCATTACCCGTTGCAATAAGCGCTTGAGCCAACACAGCCATTGTTAAATTTTCATCATTTAAATCAATCGCTTTTTTTAAGCCGATGCTTACATCACCTAAACCAGAGGTATCTGTCTTTTTACCAGCGCGCTTGGTTTGAGTCCAACCCGGACCTTGCCAACCCAATTGTAATTCTAAGTCTTTCGCCAAACCTGTACGGAATAACATATCGCCATGTACAGTTACGGTTTTTTCTTTCACGCCATCAACAGTTGCTTCTGTATAAGTTGCACTTGGCAAACCTTGTTCCCAAGCTAACTGCCCCACTGGAGTGATACCTGTTCCGAAGCCCGAACCTGGACGGTCAAACGAGAACTCTGCGGCAAAACTACTTCCTGCGGCAACAGTGGTCAGAGCAAAAGTTAAAATTTGAAATGTTCTCATTCTATATTCCAATCAAGTAGTTAGTTCTTTTGACATTTTTGCTCCATGATGGCGCAATAACTCTAGTGTTTCACGCTCTTCTTGAAGCGCTTCTGACCAATCTATTTCATCAAAATCACAATCAAAGAACAACTGACTGATTGAAGATAAAATGGTGAGTCCTTCTTCATCACGTGTGTTTGGATCAACTTTTTCATCAAGTAAACGTTGAACCGCTGGTGCGCATGCCGAACTTGCTGCATCCCATAGTGGACCATAAAATTCTTCTGCATCCCAAAGATGAACATTTGCCTTTGCCTGAATTAAGGCTTCAAGGATATCGAGATAAACTTGTAATGCTTGATCTTTTTCTTCTTTTGATAAGGGAGTGCCTGCTTCATACGCTTCCGAGACCTCTTCCCACCATTTAAAAATTCCATCACAAATAATTGATACAGGTGGCCCTTGTTCCGGATCAATGAAATTCGGATCAAGCCCCTCAGCAAGTAATTTTTGTACTTGCGTAAGTTCTAATTCTTCTATGGCTTTAATTAAAGCCTGCTGCTGGGTGGTTAACATGACCATCTCTCAAAAATATATTAGGGCTATTATGCCTAATCTCTGATGAAGATTTTAGAGGTCAATGCTATTGCATTGCAAACCAAAAGTTGTGAAGAGTTTTTATCCGTCTTTTTTATTTTTCATAAAAAAAGCCCCGAAGGGCTTTTTAGCAATTTTTAAACTTCATCATCAATGAATTCTGGTTGTCCACCTCTCGGGTGTTCCTTTTTCTCAAAAGTATGTTCAAGGCTACGTTTTAGTTTTTCAATCGCACCGTGAATTGAGGCATCAATATTTCCTGCTTTATGGTGCACTGCCACTGGTTTCAAGCCAGCAGGACGTGCTTCGATCATACAGTGGATATCTTTATCGCCGCCTTTGTCCCCATTTTCATCACTAAAATGAACCGAGAAATGTGTAATACGTTCGCTATGACGTTGGAATTCTTGAGTAAGTTCTGCACGTACATAAGTAATTAAACGTTCACTATTATGGATGTTTTTATCTGTGCGGATTTCAATATTCATAAATACCATCCTCTCTTTCTTACTGTGGATCTTTTCTATGCAAAACTTTTTTATGTTGGCATGTTTTAAGCATGCATGAACTGACTTTAATTGTACATTTTGATGGTGTAATGGTTTGTTATCTCCTGACTTAAACGTACCGCTTTTAATTTATTTTGAAGATCTTCATACCTTCAATATCAGTCCATCTATAAAAATATGCAAGCTGATTTTTTAAATTTTTATGAAAAATTGAACAAAAGGAGAGCAATTGTGACCGAATCTTATCTATCTGGAGCAGAACTCATTGAGCAGATTCAAAAGTCTCCTTATTCACGTGATTTAATCGGTTATCACGGACAGCCTCCAGAGGTGAAATGGCCCAATAATGCTAAGATTGCCGTGCAATTTGTGTTGAATTATGAAGAAGGTGGCGAAAAGCATATTGAACACGGCGACGCAGGTTCGGAGCAATTTTTATCAGAAATTATTGGTGCTGCAAGCTATCCAGCTAAGCATATGTCGATGGACTCTATGTACGAATATGGTTCACGTGCTGGTTTTTGGCGCATCCATAGTGAGTTCCAACGGCGCAAGCTTCCAATGACTATTTTCGGCGTTGCCATGGCACTGGCCCGTAACCCTTATATTGTCGAAGCAATTAAAGAAGCTGATTATGATGTCGTTTCTCATGGCTACCGCTGGCTTCACTATCAAGATACCGACATTGAAGTCGAAAAACAGCACATGGAACAAGCCTTATCAGTTTTAGAAAGCTTGTTTGGAAATAAGACTATAGGTTGGTATACCGGACGTGATAGTCCTAATACCCGTCAGTTACTCGCAGAGTTTCCACAAATACAATACGACTGTGATTATTATGGTGATGACCTGCCTTTTTGGACCACACTAACCGATACGGCTGGGGCATCACGTCCTCATCTCATTATTCCTTATACGCTCGAATGTAACGACATGAAATTCTGCTCACCGGGCGGATTTAATAGCTCAGAGCAGTTTTTCCAATATTTAAAAGATAGTTTTGATGTGCTGTATGCAGAAGGTGAAACTGCACCAAAAATGATGTCTATTGGAATGCACTGCCGTATTTTAGGGCGTCCGGGTCGTTTTAAAGCCTTACAAAGATTCCTCGACTATATTCAAATGCACGATCGTGTCTGGGTGTGCCGTCGTCAGGATATTGCAGAATATTGGTTTAAAAATCACATAACTCGTTAGTTGGTTATTAATTTTCCAAATTCATTAGAGAAAGATTAACCACTCTTGGCACTGTTATTGCTAAAACTCTATATCATGATAACGAGTTTAGGAATAACAGTGTTTTTAGCCGAGTTTAATCAAGCCCCATCCGAGCAACTCAAGACTCTGTTAAACAACTGCGTCCATATTCCTGCTTGGGCCGAAAAAATTATTTCAGAACGTCCCTACTCTTCAAAATCAGTTCTTTTAGGGCATGCAGAACAATTAAGCCACACATGGTCATGGCAAGAAATTCAGGCCGCTTTAGCAACCCATCCAAAAATTGGGGAACGACAGGCAAAAAAACAACTCAATGCAAAAGAGCAAGATTTTTCAGCTAAAGAACAAGCTGGTATCTCGTTGGATGAGCAAACACAACAAGCTCTGCTGCAAGGTAATCTTGAGTATGAACAGAAGTTTGGTTTTATTTTTTTAATTAAAGCAGCCGGCCTCAGTAGCGAAGATATTTTAAAAAAACTCCATCAACGTCTTCAAAACAACTTAGCTATAGAAAAAGTCATTGTACATGAGCAACTCGCAGCAATTGCTCTATTACGTCTATCACAGGAAGTACAAGCATGATCAGCACTCATATTTTAGATACGAATTTAGGTAAACCGGCTGCACAGGTCGAAGTGAAATTGTTTCATGCAGCAACTCACGAACTAATTGCGACCGCAACCACTAATCAAGATGGGCGAGTGAGTGATTTTGAAATAAACGACTTGAGTGAAGGCGCTTATCAACTTGAATTTGAAATTGCTCCTTATTTTGCCTCCCAAGAAGTCAAGACTTTTTTCCCGCGTGTTTGTATTCAATTTTTTATAGAAGACATCAATCAGCATTATCACATTCCATTACTAATCAGCCCCTTTGCCTACTCCACTTATCGCGGCAGCTAATTCAAATATAAATAGGAGAAAAATATGAATCATCGACAAAAGAATGCGATTTCTCCAGAGCATGAGTATTTAGGAATTTCGAAAAGTTTTGCTTATGGCTTACAGCATGTACTCACCATGTATGGCGGCATTGTAGCACCGCCACTTATTATTGGAATGGCAGCTGGTTTAAGCTCGGCACAAGTCGGCATGCTCATTGCAGCGGCCCTATTTGTAGGCGGATTGGCAACTCTTATACAAACCATAGGAACAAAATATCTAGGCGCAAAGCTACCGCTAGTTCAAGGTGTGTCTTTTGCTGGCGTGGCGACCATGGTTGCCATTATCACCACAGGCGGTGGTCTACCTGCAGTTTACGGGGCAGTCATTGTAGCCTCTCTAGTTGGGCTTTGCCTTGCGCCCTACTTTTCAAAAATCATTCGTTTTTTCCCACCTGTTGTAACCGGATGCGTCATCACGATTATTGGGCTATCTCTATTACCTGTTGCAATTCGTTGGATGATGGGTGGTAACGAGAAAGCACCCAACTGGGGAAGTGTAGAAAATATTTCTTTGGCACTACTGACCTTAGGTATTGTGATTATTCTGAATATGCTACCTCAAGCCGGTATTCGTCGCTTATCCATATTATTGGCGATCATGGCTGGTAGTATATTGGCCTACTTCATGGGTTTTGGTGATTTTAGTCACGTGAGCTCAGGTGCATGGCTGCAATTCCCTCATCTATTTGCATTTGGTTTACCGACTTTTGAGCTCAGTGCGATCTTATCGATGCTGATCGTTACCTTAGTAATTATGACGGAAACCACTGCTGACATTATTGCTGTCGGAGACATTGTAGGAACTGAAGTCGATTCAAAACGCATCGCCAACGGTGTACGTGCAGATATGTTTTCAAGCGCTATTGCTCCTATCTTTGGTTCATTCATGCAAAGTGCTTTTGCCCAAAATGTTGGACTGGTGGCAATTACAGGTATCAGAAGCCGCTTTGTCGTGGCAGCAGGCGGTGTCATTCTCATCATTTTAGGTCTATTGCCTGTTATGGGTCGCCTTATTGCAGCAATCCCTATGCCTGTACTTGGTGGTGCAGGTCTGGTCTTGTTTGGATCAGTTGCAGCGAGCGGAATCCGTACTTTGGCAAAAATTAATTATAACGATCAGAAAAATTTGATTATTGTCGCGACTGCTTTATCAGCAGGGATGATTCCTATTATAAACCATGAATTCTATGCTCACTTTCCAGTTTGGGTACAAACTTTGTTCCATTCGGGTATTAGTTCAACTTGTATCTTTGCTATCTTATTGAATTTGTTATTTAATCATTTACCTTCATTTCGTAGCTCATCTGCCCCTCAATTGAGCCAACCCATAAATACACGAAATACACATTAATGAATTCGTTTTTAGCGCCCCACTTCGGTGGGCTTTTTTTTAACCGTTGATCAAATTTGGCTTCATTTTTGCTTAAGACCCTGTATCCTTAGCGTGCTTTATTTGGGGGGAGATCATTTAAATGCAATTAAAGCAACTTGCGGCTACTTGTGCCTTGTTATCTGCAACAGCCATGGTTCAGGCAAAACCAATTTGGCAAGATTTTAGCGTGACTGGTCTTTATGGTGAAAACTATGAAGTTGTAGACGCAAAAGAAACCACCATCACTTTGGAATATGCAGCAAAAGTTAAATATGCTGATGTGTTCTTCTTCATGGACCGTATGCGCGGTGAAGATGATCATAAAAGTACATATTTTGAGTTATCACCACGTTTAAGCTTAGGTGAAATATCTGGCAAAAAATTGGCTTATGGCCCAATTAAAGATGTGCTCATTAGTACCACTTGGGAAAGTAATAGCGAAAACGGCAACAATTTCGATAACTTCTTATATGGTTTTGCTGTTGATTTAGATATTCCATATTTTAAATATGCGAATTTAAATTTCTACCGTGCAAACAACGAGAAAACTGATGACGATTATCAAATGACATTCGTCTATGGAATTCCATTTAATATTGCATCTGAAGAATTCTTGGTTGATGGTTTCCTAGATTGGTCAACTGCTGAAGGTGACCATGCCAGTGAGCTGAACTGGACAACTCAATGGAAATGGAATGTAGGTAAACACATTTCTCCTGACACACGCCTGTACCTAGGTATTGAGCACTCTGTGTGGAATAATAAATTTGGCCTACAAGGCCGAGATGAAAATAACGTCAGTGCTTTGGTTAAATACCACTTCTAAAATTTTTTATTTAGAAGCATAAAACAGCAAGGAAAAATTCCTTGCTGTTTTTGTTTTAGTCGAGTGGATTACCGACAATATTACTAATAATACCCTGCATAATATGTCCGCCTTGTTCACGGCGTAATTCTGCATACCAAGCTTGGGTAACAGTTTCATCTTTCATATGGGTTACATCACAACGTTTGCGTGCACGAAGCACCAATTCATTGGCACGTTCATTACGTTTGTTTTGATAGCGGCGTAAAGCATCTTCTAGTCCCAAAGTATTAATTTGCAAAGAGCGCGCTAAATAAATTGCATCTTCCATGGCTTGGCAGCCACCTTGCCCAATATCAGGTGTGGTGCTATGAGCGGCATCCCCTAAAATCACCACGCGACCTTTATAAAATTGGGTAAACGGTTCAATATCATGTATTTCTACCCGATTGGTCTTTTGCGGGTCTAAGCGTCCAATGAGCTGCTGTACAGGCTGGCACCAATCAGCAAAATATAGTTTTAAGAGCTTTTTATATTCATCCCGATTATTCTCTAAACCTGCTGGCAAAGGCACATCTAAAAAGAAATAAAAACGTCCATCCGCAACTGGCATCAGAGATGCACGTTTACCCTCTCCTACATAAGTCGTCCATTGCTGAGCTGGCGCTAAATCTTCAGAGATGTCAACCAAACCATTCCAGTTCACATAACCTGCATAACGGCGCTGTACCTGCTGACCTAACACATAGGCACGAGTCATTGAATGCGTACCATCAGCCCCAATCAGTAAGTCGGCTTGTGTTGAACTACCATCTGCAAAATGCACTTCGACATAATCAGCTTTATCTTCAAGGCTGACCATTTTTTTGCCTAAATAAATCTGATCTCGACCAAACTCATCCATCAGCATATTTTGTAAATCGGCACGTGCGACCGGATAAGGGCGTTGTCCCACTTCTTCAATTAATGGCCGTAAACTGAATTGTGTCATCACATCTCCAGTTAAACCATCTACATAGGCCAAGTCATCCATTTGCCCACCAAGTTTGGCGATTTTCTCGGTTAATCCCAGATAATTTAGACATTTCACACCATTCGACCACAGCGAAATTGCAGCGCCGACTGGAAGAATCTTTTCAGTTTGGTCAAAAATACGAACTTGGTGACCAAATTTCTTTAATGCAATGCCTGTGGTTAGACCTCCCATTCCCGCACCAATAATCACCACATTCATAACACGCTCCTATAGATATTCACCTATAGGGTGCTTATGCTAAAAACATGCCATCGTTCAAAATTTATTGAGCTTTTCCACCAAACTGGCATGCACCATGCTTATATATTTAAGTATAGAACTGGTCTCAACACGCTCAGTGTGAGTGCAGTTTTAAATGAAAAATCATGTTTTTAACAAGAAATACGGATACTCCATTATGGCAACATTGCACGCTCCAGCTTTTGAACTTCCTGAGATTTTGAATACTAAAACTAATTTGGCGGATGCCCGAATTGGTGCACAAGTGATTGAGTGTTCAGATGATTTCTTTGCAGAAGCAAAACGTATGCTGCAATTTGAAGCACCTATTTTTGTTGAAGATAAATTCGATGATAACGGCAAATGGATGGACGGTTGGGAGACGCGCCGTAAGCGTCATGCCGGCTATGACTGGTGTATTGTGAAGCTAGGAGTGAGTGGAAAAATCAGTGCACTTGATATCGACACCACGTTTTTCACAGGAAATTATCCTGCTTCTGCATCATTAGAGGCATGTTATGCACCAAATGGTGACCTTACTGGGGCAAAGTGGCAGAGTATTTTGGAAAATACCGAGCTAGGACCAAGTCAACATCATATTTTCATGGTCAATAATGATGCAATTTTCACGCATATACGTCTCAATATTTTCCCAGATGGTGGTGTCGCCCGTTTACGCGTTTATGGTGATGTTCATATTCAGGTGTCTGATACAGAGCAAACACTCGATTTACTGGCTCTTGAAAATGGCGGTCGCGTAATTGCCTATAGCGATGCGCACTTTGGACACCCGCGTAATTTGATTAACCCAGGCCGTGGCGTCAATATGGGCGATGGATGGGAAACCAAACGCCGCCGTGCACCAGGTTATGACTGGTGTATTCTTGCACTGGGTAAAAGCGGAAAAATTGAAAAAATTGAAATTGATACGGCGCACTTTAAAGGGAACTTCCCTGCTGAAGTTTCTATTCAGGCGGTCTACCTTGAAAATGCAACCGATGCACAATTAATTCCACAAAGTATGTTTTGGTCTTATTTACTAGAAGCCCAACCTATGCAAATGGACCATATTCATGAATATGTGAATGAGATTTTACAGCATGAAAAAGTCTCCCATATCCGTATTAACATGATTCCAGATGGTGGCATTAGTCGTGTCCGTTTATGGGGGAAAATTGCCAAGTCATGATCATAGATACTGTTCAGATTCAGCCCTTAACTATTGAGAACTTTCAGCCCTTCGGAGAAGTTATTTGTTGTGACGGGCATGATTTTTTTCATATTAATGATGCACACACCGAGCGCTATCATGCGCTCGTTGAAACTGAAATTGAGGGCGAAGCAAAAGCAGGGATCAGTATTTTCCGTAACATCAAGGCCAGTGTCTTGCCTATGGAAATTTCCATGCTAGAGCGACATCCGAAAGGTTCTCAAGCATTTATTCCATTACAGCAACAAAAGTTTTTAATTATTGTGGCACCCGCTTTAGATGAAAATACTCCCGATATTTCCAAGCTCTGTGCTTTCATCTCGAATGGTAAGCAAAGTATCAATTATCGGGCAGGCACATGGCATCACCCTTTGCTTACCTTTGAGGCACCCAGTGATTTTGTAGTAGTAGATCGGATTGGAGGTGGTGCAAATTGTGATGTTTTTCGATTTCCACAACCTATAGAAATTAGGTTTTAAATAAAGAATAAGTTATACAGACCTGTCTGCTTTAGTCTAATTATTTAAATACTGCATACTATTGTGTAATTAAAATAAAAAATCCCCGCCTATTGTGCGGGGATTTTTTTAATACTTTTTTAAACCGTGATATCAGCTAAGTTACCCTTTTGCTCAAGCCACTGCTTACGGTCTGCTGCACGTTTTTTCGCAAGGAGCTTGTCGAGTAAACCTGCTGTTAAATGTGCATCATCTAGATCGAGCTGAACCAAACGACGAGTATTTGGATCCATGGTTGTTTCACGTAGTTGAATTGCATTCATCTCGCCCAATCCTTTGAATCGGATAATTTGCGGATTCTTATTACCTTTAACATTTTTTAAAATGGTTTCAAGCTCTTCATCATCTAGCGCGTAATGAACATCTTTACCAATGTCGATACGGAACAATGGCGGCATTGCTACAAATAAATGACCTTCTTCAACCAATGCTGGAAAGTGTTTAACGAATAAAGCACAAAGCAGAGTCGCAATGTGCAGACCGTCTGAGTCGGCATCGGCCAAAATACAGATTTTGCCATAGCGCAGTTCTGACAAATCATCACTGCCTGGGTCTACACCAATTGCAATCGCAATGTCGTGAACTTCCTGAGAAGCAAGTACTTCATCAGAAGAAACCTCCCATGTATTTAAGATTTTTCCACGAATTGGCATGATAGCCTGAAAGTTCTTGTCGCGCGCCTGTTTGGCACTACCACCAGCCGAGTCACCCTCGACAATGAATAACTCACTTTCTTCGCGTGTTTGGCCCACGCAGTCTGCCAATTTACCCGGTAAAGCCGGACCAGAAACAATCTTTTTACGCTCAACTTTTTTCGCAGCTTTTAAACGTCGACCTGCTTTAGAAATTGCCATTTCGGCAAGTTGCATAGCAATTTCAGCATGTTGATTGAGCCAGAGCGCAAACGCATCCTTAGCAATATTTAAAACAATATTGGCGGCTTCACGACTCGAAAGACGCTCTTTAGTTTGACCAGAAAATTGTGGCTCTTGGAACTTAAGCGATAAAATATAGTTCACGCCATCCCAAACATCTTCAGCCGAAAGTTTAAGATTACGTGGTAATAAATTACGCAACTCACAGAATTCACGTAGCGCTTCGGTCACCCCCGAACGTAATCCATTTACATGTGTACCACCTTGTGCAGTTGGAATCAGGTTGACGTAGCTTTCTTGAACCTGCTCACCACCTTCTACATTCCAGCAAATCGCAAACTCACACGCGGCACGGTCTGCTTGCCCACTGCTTACAAATGCAGGGTTTGGCAAAATTTCACGATCTTGTAATTCATCCATCAAATAATCGACAAGACCATTTTCAAATTGCCATTCGATTTTTTCATCATTAATTTGATCGATATAAGTAATTTTTAAACCAGCTGCTAAAACAGCTTTGGCTTTTAAATTATGTTTGAGTGCTTTTAACGCAAATTTTGGACTATCAAAATATTTAGCTTCAGGCCAGAAACGTACCGTCGTTCCTGTCGCACGTTTTGGTGCTTTACCTTCTAACACCGCTAAAGGAGCAACAGGTTCACCTTGCTCAAATGCCATCTGGTATAAATTACCCTGACGCTGAACTTCTACCTCAACACGTGTAGATAAAGCGTTTACAACTGAAATCCCCACACCATGTAAACCACCTGAAAACTGATAGTTATCAGTACTAAACTTACCACCAGCATGCAGCTTGGTTAAAATGATTTCGATACCACTTTGGCCATATTCAGGGTGAATATCGACTGGCATACCACGACCATTATCTTCAACCGACAATGAACCATCTTTATAAACCGTGACACAGATTTTGTCGGCATGACCGGCTAATGCTTCATCGACAGCATTATCAATAACTTCTTGGGCTAAATGGTTAGGACGAGAAGTATCGGTATACATCCCCGGACGACGACGAACAGGGTCTAAACCGGAAAGAACTTCAAGCGATTGAGCCGTATATTGTGTCACGTTGTACGTTTTCCTTATTTGATGGTGTGCGCAAAGAATTCGATCACTAAGGGTAATTTTTCTTCAAAATCTTCCATGGCATGATTGCCATGAGCATCCGTCAAAATCAATGAGGATGGTGTTGCAGCACTATAATAGCGTTGTGCTTGACGATAATCCAAAATTTCGTCGCCTTGTTGCAATAAGACGAGTATTTTGTCAGCATTTTCAGGTTGTTTCAGTTCCAGTTGTTCTAACTGTCGTAACTGAACATGATCAATTGACCATAGATCATTCACCTTATAAGGCATGCTTTCAACTTGAAATAACTTATCAAACAACTTCCATGGTTGCATAGCAGGGTTAATCAGTACAGCCGGAACATTATATTTCGCGACAAAATATGTCGCAAAAAACCCGCCAAGGCTACTGCCGACTAAAGCCACATCTTGTAAAGACTCTATCAGCTCTGAAACTTGCGCTACAACCTGATCTGGAGATCTATTTAAATCTGGCAAATGTACATTTATGCCCAATTCGCTACAATATTGCTTAAGGCTCAGCCCTTTAATCGAAGAAGAGCTGCTATTAAAGCCATGGAGGTAGATAATATTCATATATTTCCCTCTTAAATTGAGAATAAACTCACATTTTTGTTCTCAGTTTGTATATAAAAACCCTATTGTCAGACAAGAAAAACGTCTCAACTTACCATTCATCAGTATTTTAAAAACATGTGTTATTTAAACTACTAAGATGGAAACGTTAGCTGCCGTTCATAAAAAGTACAGCTTAAAACGTCGGTTATAACGTAAATGGGGAAAAGATATGCCGAGCTTAACACCGTTACATGAAACTTATTGTAAATGGGATCGTACGCCACCGAGTCAGGCCGACGTACTAGAAGGTTTAGCTCAACTGTTCAGCACCAGCTTAAATGGTGTACATGAATTAATACAAGTCATTAATATTGAAGTGTTAAAAAATGCTTTTGGTATTAGTGCCCAAAATGCGAATAATTTTCAAAAACGCCCTTCTGTGCAAAAGGTATATCAGTTTTCTTATGGTGCCTTACAAAAGTATGGGCGTTATTTTTTAGCACCCGGTTTACGTCGTATTATTGAAAAATTCCCGACCCTTCATGAAAAGCCATTAACACCAAGTCTTCATTTTTTGGTGGGCATTTTAAATGGTATTTTCGGAGACTATTTGCTTAAACAACATAGTCCCCTTGCCTTACCCATGGTGCTATACGACCACTACGGTGCAATCCAGCAAGGTGAACTTGCAGGACGTATCGTAATTTTAGTTCATGGTTTGTGTATGAACCATCTGACTTGGTCAAATGCACACTATGGCGGCATTGGTGAGCGTCTGTTAGCACAGCGTGATCACAACACTATGCTGTATTTAAACTACAACACAGGTCGCCGCATTTCAGCCAATGGCCGCAGTTTCTCTAACTTGTTAGAAGATTTGGTACAACGTAATCCAAGAATTACCAGTATTGATATCATTGGTCATAGTATGGGTGGACTGGTTTCTCGTAGCGCACTGTTTTACGGTAAACAAAATATGTACCAATGGATTCATATGGTCGAAAACCTCGTCTGTATTGGTTCTCCACACCATGGTGCAGTACTGGAGCGTTTTGGATTTGCTATACAAGATAAGCTCGGAGCTTTCCCATTTGTTGGGTTACTGGGTCAGCTAGTTAATATCCGTAGTAATGGCATTTTAGACTTACGCCATGGCAGCGTTCGTGATGATGACTGGGAATATATGGATGCCCGTATTGGCATGATGGATGACAACCGTGCGCCGGCTCCACTACCCTCCCATATCAATACCTTTTTAGTGGCAGGAACACTCGAGTTTGAAAAGGTGCGTAATAAAGCACTTACCGTGATTGGTGATTACTTAGTCAGTGTAAAAAGTGCACTAGGCGAACATCCTAATCCACGTTTTCAGCTTAAAGTTCCAGACTCACATAAAGCGGTGTTTTATGGCTTAAATCACTTTGAAATTCAGTATCACTCAAGTGTTGCCGAACAGATTACTCGCTGGCTATATCCTCATGTGAATGATTATGTGCAAGACGGTATTCAAACCCATATTATTGATATGCCGAACTATACGCTTGAAGATTTAGAAGGAATTGTAGAGACGTAAAAAAAAGCCCAACTTATGTTGGGCTTTTTACACTAATTAGCTTTTGTAGCAGGAAGAACCCCTATTGTCTCACATCCTAAAGTAGATGAAATACACTTTAAATTACTATTAAAAATAGTTTTTATAGATTGAGTTTTTCCTGTTTTATAAGATTTTATATTTGCTAAATAAATATATTGCCCTTTTTTTGAATCATATGTTAATTGATCTCCTTGTAAGATATCGGTCGACTTACTTTTATCCTCACTATCTGAATTCAAAACTGGTACTTCAATAAAATTATTATTTATCAAATTATAAAAATATGCATTTGCAGTGAAATTCTTATATGGTTCTTTCACATAATCTATATTACTATTTTCCCGAATCCTAAAAGCCACAATATTTTTATCATTATATAACAATGTAAAGTCAACATCAGATTTTAAAGGAACTTTACTTTCAAAAATATTGTAAACCGCTTTCCGATTTAAAATTTGAACTCCATATTTTTTTAAAGAATATTTAATCTCTTTTTTAGTTTTATTGATATTACCAAAGTCTACTAATTTAATTTTTAAATTAGGATTTACAACTGTATATTTATTATAAGAATCTATATATTCTATAGGTGAATTTATTTGGGTAGAATCTTGTAAATAATCATTCCATTCGCTATTTTCTTTTGCATAACAAATATTGAAAGAAATACTGCAAGCTATCATCGCTGCAAAAGAATTTAAAACTTTCATAAGTACCTCAAAATTAATATGGTAAATTTGCATTTATAAATGGGATTGGGTCAATTCTTCCATCTAACCCCATCCCTAATAATGGAGCGCTTCTGGCTTCAAAATGAAGATGAGCACCTTTGAAGGTGTTAGTTAACTTATTCATATTATCTATTATAGTATTTTAATTAATTAACTCTTCAGTATCGTTTATTTTATAACAGAATATGCATCATTTAGATCATGCTCACTATTACTATATATGGTTTTCTCATCTAACCGTGGTGATTTATGATCTGCAGCATTTGAGGAAATACATATGTTGAAAAACAATAAAAAACCAATTCTCATTATATGGCATCTATAAAATCAATACTATTATTTTAAAATTCTAATAAAATATTAAAATTAAATAAGCCTAAAAGTAAGTTAGACTTATTTAATACAAATAAAAATATTTAATAAAGATAAAATAATAACTATTATTTATCCTTAAAGAAAAAGTTTTTTCTACCATCTATAACATAATGGGAATAAAGGTAATAATTTCCTTTTCTAAAGATAATTTTTCCAAATTTCTCATGGCTGTTAGCATCAAACAAGTATAGATCTTTATTTTTTTCTTCCACCTTACATGAATAAGTTTTATCCATTTGAAAACCAAAAATAGAGAAAATACACTTTTCTGATGTTAGTGTTAAAATTACTTCCCTAGTTGCAACATTATCTCCTAGAAGTTTTTCTGAGCCATAATAATGATAGGTACCATTCCAATTATCGCTATATGCAAAAGTATTACTAGAGATCACTATCAGCAATAGTAAATATAATACCTTCATATTACTTCCTCAAAAGATCTAATAAGTTTGCATTATTATATTGTATATTTTTAACAACTTTACATTCTCCTTTGCTTTCTATCAAAAAATCAATAAATTCACCATGTGTAGGCGTATCAAATTTAACAGTAACTATATTGTTAGTCGCTTGCAATATATTAAATTCCCCTAAATCATCTTGAGAATTATTTAATATATTAAAATCTATATTACACACTCCATTTGATTTACCTCTACATTTATAATCATTTAACAGCATAGTAGTTAGTTGATTATTAAAAAATTTAGAGATAGTTTTTTTATCAGCACTCTCAACAATTTTATTTCCATTTACAGGAAAAGTTTTATATAAGTTTGTAATTAAACTTTTTGAGTCTTTAAAACATTTCTCATCATTATTTGCACTTACGCAACCAGATAATATTCCTAAAGAAATAAGCACAAATATTTTAAGTTGCATTTAACACCTCTAATTAACATCACTGAATTCTAAAGTATCTATAATTAACTTTATCCTTATAGATAACTTGACTTTTTTGTCTAAAATCTGAAATCCACTGTGTACCATCATAACCTGCAATATGCCCATATTGATGACTAGCAGTTTTAGTAATTATGTAAATATCACCTTTTTGTGGATGATCAAAAGCAGGAGTAACCTCTTTATAACCATTTTTTATTAAAGTTGGGCCCCAATCTGATGCGGGAACAGGATGTCCAGTTGTATCTGCACCAGCAGCCTCAAGAGCTATTCGTACATATTTTGCACACTTACCTTGGCTTTTTGATTCCGCCCTTTTTCTTAATGTTTTTGCAAAAATATCCATATCAAGATTTGTTTTTTTGTTACTTTGACTAATTTGTTCATAAGCACACGTAAAATCCGTAGCTTTATTTTCTTGCTTCATACCATCATTATAGTGTTTTTCTATTTCTCTCTGTACTTCCCACACCTTGGTCGAGCCATTTTTAATACCTTGGTTGACAATTTTCTTGCCATTCCTTTTAAATTCCCCATCCTCTTTCATAAAAATAGGGTTTTGATAATATGGACTTTCTAAAAATTTTACAGAAGTTACTTCTGCATCTTTAGGCGCCGCATAAACAATATCGTCATTCCCTAATCTATTTTCTCTAACATTCTTAGGATAATTTACCCATAAATATAATCCAGTTAGAGTCTTAATCTTTGTATGAGCCGAACTTAATTGATAAAATTTTTCTACATAATCTAATTGCTGTATTGCTGTCATTTTTGCTAAATCAGATCTTTTAACTTTTAAATCAATTGCAGCACCTTTACCAAATTGTATGAGTCCAACATAACCACCGTCGGCACTATCTGTTAAATTCTTTCTTGTAAAAGTACCAACTTTGGGGCTGAATGTACCGGTAGTTTCTAAATGCATAACAGCCATTAATTGGCTTGCCATATTCTCTGAATCATTAGGCCACAAATTTTGTGCTATTTTTATAACTCTTTTCCTAAATTCACAACTAACTTTAGATCCCCAAGCCAAATTATATTGCTTACAAATACATGGTGAAGTTGCATTAGTAGCAACTTTCATTGGTTTTCCTGACTCTTTTGTATATTCATCAGTTATATCTTTTGACTCTATTCTTTTTTGAGGTTTATCTGAGGTATTTTTATTATTATTTTCATGTGAATTTACTTTCTGAGTAGAAGATGATTTATTATTTTCATGCTTAGATTGTTTGTTATCAGGACTTTTCTTAGAATCACTTGATGCACCTTTATATGGAATTTTAATAATTTGTCCGACATCTATATGATCAGGATTTTTTAATTTATTTAAATGTACAATTTCACTAACTTTACAATTAAATCGATGAGAAATTGAAGATAAGTTTTCTCCTTTTTTTACTTTATGCGTTAAATATCTATAATTACCAGGTTTATTCGTTGATTTTGCTAAGGTAATATTATCTAATAGTATTTTTGATGATGTTACTCTTACTATCTCCTTCTTATAAATAACAGTGTGTCTAACTTTTTCTTTCAAATCACCTGTTATAATATTTTTTAAATATACATAAAGAGTATCGCCTACATCTCTACTTATCATTACTGTTAAGCCATTACTATTTGTCATTCCAGAAGCAATAGTTGTGCCCTTTTCATTCTTAATAACATGATATAAATTAGGTATATTATTACCAGTAAATAATTCAACAAACCTAAACTGAATTAAACCTTTCTTATTCATTTCCTCTCCCCCTAATTAGAATTATTATTTAAATTAGAATCATTATGGATTTCATAGTCCTCAAAATCCTCAAACTCTTCTGTTTCTTTATGCCATTTATCAGCACTATATCCCACTAAAACCTTCATTTTGTCAGGAGTACTACTCTTGAATCTTTCTGTTCTTCCTAATTCATCTAAATTCCCTTGCGTAACTCTTTGATTTTCAAAAATCGCACTATATTTAATATTTTCGAAATCACTCCATTGAAACATCTTATATAAATCAATTCTATTACTATAATCAAAAGAACTAGGCATCTTAGGAACCTCATAAGAAACCTTGGCCCCACCCGTAAACAAATGCTGCCCAGCTTTACTTTCAAACTTACCGCCTGTTGTTGAAAAAACGCCATTGGCATTAATTTTAAGCTGTGATCCCCCTGCCGTTAATACAATTTCTTTTGGACTCGTAAGCTCGATTTTATCTTCAGTAGAAATGAGCTTAATGACCTTCTTGGCAATTGCTTCAATAGCATCATCTTGTGCTTGCAGTTCGAGCTTTCCTTTTGCTGCATAAGCACGCAAACCTTTTTGAGCAGCGAACAAACTGATTTTGTCTTGTGCGTGCCCAATAATATTTTTTTGCGCACTCAAATTAATAGAACCGCTGGCACTTTCAGCAATATCTTGCGATGCTTGCAAAATAATATTTTCAGGTGTCGTCAAGGCAATGCCATTTGGTGAAGCTAATAGCATTAAGGCTTGTCTAAAGATTTTGCCTTGTTCTTGCTGTTTAGTATCGGAACTACTTTCTAAACCTTGGGTATAACCCTCCATAAAGCCTTGTAAAGAACTCAATGCTTTAGAAGGTGATACTTCCAATTTACTGCCTTTACTAAAAGTTCCGCATACACTCATTAGGTCAAAGTCCTTAGTCTCGACATTCGCTAAGACTTTTCCGACCTCTTTAATACTCTCAAATGGATTTTTATGAATACGATCTTTAATGCTTGCAAGCTTACCTTTAACGATGTCGGCACCATGTTCTTCAACGTTTTCGATGAATGCTTTTAAGTTTTCCACCGCATCTTTGGCATCGCTAAAGAAAGCATTAAATTCATCTACAACGCCTTTTGCGTTTCCGCCTAGAGCACCAATATCCTCAATAAAGCCGCCACAGCTTTTGAGTGCATGAATAGGGTCGTTATTAATGCCTTCCTTAAACAGATTTACCGTACTATTTAATGCCTGACCTGTGGTTTTTAGCTCAAGCGACTGGATGAATTTGGGTAAGCGATTAATCACGTTTAAAGCATCAGTTTGTTGTTTGGCTGCAACTTCACTGAGCATTTTCATGCTTTCATAGCCTTGTGAAAGTAAAGATTGTGCTTGTGCAGCCTCTAAATGATCTGCAATCGCTTGCTCTTGTGCATAGGTACTAATGAGCATGCCTTTACCCGCACGCACAGCTCCCCAAGCATCTGTTCTGAGCTCAAAGCCTTCACCACGGCCTTGGCTCGTCTCGTGTTCTTTTGGATGACTTAAATTACCTAAATTCAGCTGTGTTGCTGCATGACTACTTTGGAGTTGGGTACTGATTTGCCCGGTTGTGTCATCAAAACGTAATTGGTTAAAGCCACTGCCATTGATTTCCTGACTGCGAATCCCGCTCAGTTTTTTAGTTGCAGGAAGTTGCCCTTTTACATCGAACTTAGTGGGTGAGCGCTGCGCTTCATGGATGCGCCCAGTCACAAATGGACGGTCAATATTGCCGTCAAAGAAGTCAATAACAACCACTTCACCAATACGCGGCAAGAAACGTGCCCCATAACCTTCTCCTGCCCAAGGAGTCAGTACATCCCCCCAAGCCGAGTCGGTATCATTGTCATTGCTACCTGCACCACCATCATGGCCATGATCATCACTACGGGTAAATAGAAAACGTACTTTAATGCGTCCCCATTCATCGACATGAATGGTTTCTCCTTGTGGCCCCACGACTTTCGCTCTTTGTGGGTAGGCAATTGGGCGATGTTGCTCTGGATTATATTCAGGTGCAGTTTTGATTTGACGGCGTATTAGGGTCAGTTCATTACCTTGACGCTCTATATCATCATAACCCTGTTGATCCCAACGACTTTGGGTTAATAACTGGCTAACTTGCTGATGTAAATCTTTAGGTAAGTTATTTTGGTTATAAAAGTTTTTAGCAATAATTAGGAACTCTTGATCTGCCCCTTCATGCTGATCAATTTCAGGGTGCTCGCGTAGATTAAACCAATAGCCGACTTGGCTATCACGAACGCTACTATAGGCTTTAAAGTATTTAGCCCGACTCGCATGCATATCGGTGAAATGTTGATTTAGTTTTTCTAATTGACTACTGCCTGAAGCGGTTGCCTGATCTTCCCCATTTAAATCTTGCATCCAAGCAGGGCTTACGTGCCAAGCCTGCTCAAGACTTAAAGTGGCTGAGTCGAAGTTGTCTGAATGTGTATGCGTGGTAATAACCGAACCATTACCCTCTTCTTGTGCAAGGGCATCGGGTTGCCAGCGCTGCACATGTACCGCTGTCGGTTGCAAACTCCGTACTGCAACAAAGCCAGTAATACTATCTTGATATTCGGTTGCACTACTTCTGTGATAGCGAATACTACGACGCTCTAAAGCCTGATACTGGCTATTGTCATCAATTAATCTTAGTTTTTGAGTTTGTATTGGCGCGGTAAAATGCGGAACAAAAAGCTCTGTTTCATCAATGAGCCAACTAATACCTTCACTTCGCCATAAGCGTGTAAGAAAGTCATAGTCAGACTCATTATGCTGCATAGTAAAAGGTCGAATATCATAGTTTTGACTTAACCCACCCAAGTCTAAACTTAAACTCGCAGCAAACAGTGGACTTTTTTCTTGCCACTCTTTAAATAAAACTTCGGTAATTTCTACGATACTTTTATTCATAAAAACACGACTATTACGGCGTTTGTGCCATAAATTTGTCGCATCTTCTATAGTCAGCTTATAAAGCGTTAAAGCACCATCACTTTGTCCATAACTGGCTTCAGTCACAATACCTGTGGTTCGGAACAATTGGCCCGAATCTGTGACCTGATCAACAGCGACCTGAACGCCAATAAATTGCTTCAATGCAATTTGGGCATTGGTTGAAAGGCAGATCAATTCCGCCATTAGGCCACCATTCAACTGATGTTGACCTTCTATACGTTGTAAGAATATTTGGTTATTGAGTAGTTCATTAGAAAATTGTACATGGATAGCACGTTTCTGAGCATTTAGCCCTATTTTTTCCAAGACACTAAATATATTAAAAACCATTTTTTTATAATCATTAGGATATATAAACGGCTGCACTTTATAAAAAACAGAACTATCTGTCTACAAAATTATGCGTTATTTCTATCAATTTTTCTTATATTTTCACTTGTTCGAATATGATTAAAAAAAGCCCAACTTAAGTTGGGCTTTTTTTAATCATATTAAATTCACTTTTTAGCCGTCTTAAATGCCGGATAAAAACGGAATAACTGCCATAAACAGACCAGTAAAAGTAAAAGGAAATAAACCAAAGACCATACTGGTAAAGACTGACCTAAAAAAGTCCAGTCAATTGCAGCACACTCACCTGAACCAGAAAGCACTTCTTGTAAAACTGCTTTCATGGGTAATGCATCGATTAAATAATTTAAACCTGGTCCACAACTTGGTACTTGGTCTGGTGGTAAATGCTGTAACCAAACATGACGGCCTGCAACGCCCACTGACCATAAAATTGCAATGCCTGCTAAAAATGCATAGAAGCGTTTAATCGCATTAGAAACCGGGTTATGCAAAAATGCAATGAGCGCCACAAACCCCATTGCCATTAAGCCAACACGTTGAAAAATACAGAGCGGACATGGCTCTAACCCTTTTACATGTTCCAAATATAACGCAAAAGACATGCCGACAATGCTTGCCAGTACAAGCAGTCCACTCACCAAACGGTAACTTAATCGCATGTAAAACCTCATTTTTATCTATATTGTTCAAGATATTGATCAAAACTGATCTGACTATCTTGTTCAAGTTGTTCTTGCTGCTGTAAAGATTGTGCAGCCAATTGTTCAAAATATTGCAAAGTCTCTGCACTGATTTCATGCTTTTCATAACTTTCAGCATGCATCTGTGCCATATGACTGCCAAAGCTCCAGGTTCCACCATGCTTTAACGTGTCATCAATCACATGCGCAGATAGTGTTTCATCTACTTCATCAATACGTTCTTGCATCACGGTCAAAGCCGAGCTGTACAGATCTGTCGCATAGGTCTGATCGAGTAACTTGGCACAGTCCTGCATATTAGAAATGTGCTGACGTGCCCAATCTTCAATATGGTAAGACCCGTTTAAATCAGTAATCGTCGCATTTGGCGCTCGGCCACGATTGACCACTTCTGTCTGGTTCTTCTCAATCAAATCTTGCTCGGGACATAACAACTCAGGGCTATCACTGAGCAAGCAATAAAGCGCCAGAGCCTCAAGAAAACCAGCTGTTGTTTCATTTACACCAATTGGTGAATATGGATTTACATCCACTGCACGAAGTTCAACATAACCCACTCCTCGATTTTTCAAGGCTTGAGACGGTGTTTCTCCCGCGTGCGGGACCTGTTTTGGACGCACGAGACTGTAATATTCATTCTCGATCTGTAAAACATGATCATTAATTTGCAACGGTTCACCAGAGGCATCATTTAACCCTAAACGGCTAAATGGCGGGTAAGGAGAATGTACTGCTTTTTGTAAACCAGCCAGATAACCAGATAAGTTGTTGTAATGGATACCTAAACTTTTTTGTGCCGAGTTCTGGTAGCCTAAACGTCCCATCCGTAATGCTGTAGCATACGGTAAATAGTATGACCCTTTGATTAAAGGCAACAAATGATGTTCATGTCCGGTCAAGAAACAACGACAAACCGATGGACTCGCCCCGACTAAGAACATAACCAGTGGGGTCAGACGAATAAAGTTACGAATAAGCCCAAAATAACGGTGGCTACGATAATCTTGCAGACTGAGTGCTTTTAATTTTTCGTCAGTTTCATGTTCCTGCAAGGCAGAAAAAAGAGAATCGGGAAAAGATAAATTATAGTGGACGCCTGAAATGGTCTGCATACGGCGACCATAACGAATACCCAAACCACGGCGATAAAGTGTCTTAAAACGACCAATATTAGAAGTACCGTATTGAGCTAATCGAATTCGTTCTTCGTTGTCATCTAGCATACATGGCATAGACAAGGGCCAAAGCTTTTCACCATTTTCTAAATGACGATGCACAACGGCATGAATATCGGTGAGCTCATGTAGGGCATCCTCAATGGTTGGCTGTGGTGAGGTAATAAACTCCATCAACGCTTCAGAATAATCTGTGGTGATTTTCGGATGTGTTAAAGCTGAACCTAATGCCTTTGGATGTAACTCTTGTGATAAGAACCCATTACTTTGCATACGTAGGCTTTCACGTTCTATTCCACGTAACATGCCTTGTAGTAGCGACGAATCCACCCAAGCAGGAATAACTGATTGAGATGGTGTAGTGGGTTGACTCATGCATTTGCTCGCTTATAAAAGATCACTATATACAAAATCGTGACATGATATGGATATTGATATGATCACATCATTTCGGTTTGGCAATTTTTATCACAATCTTGTTATTTAAGACACGAAAGAATTGTGATTTTATTGAAGAATAATTGCTAAAGAGTTGTCAATATCATGAACGATCAAGACATTTTAAACTTCTGGTTTTCACCTGAACACCGTTCACTTTGGTTTGCAAAAAGTGATGATTTTGACAAAAAAATCCGTGATCAATTTGCAGATATTCATCAGCACGCAACTCGAGCAGAACTTTGGTCTTGGCGGAAAACCCCAGAAGGTCGTCTTGCAGAGATTATTGTGCTAGATCAGTTTTCTCGCAACATTTATCGTGATCAACCTGAATCTTTTGCGTATGACAGCCTCGCTTTAGCTCTGTCACAAGAAGCAATTAGCTTACAACTCGATGCACAGCTTAATCCTGACCAGCGCTCATTTTTGTATATGCCATTTATGCATAGTGAATCAAAATTGATCCATGAGTTTGCTTTAAAATTATTTCAACGCCTCGGCAATGAAATTAATTTAAGCTTTGAGAAAAAGCATAAAGTGATTATTGATCGCTTTGGACGTTATCCTCATCGCAATGCCATCCTTGGACGTGTTTCAACACCAGAGGAAACCGAATTTTTACTAGAACCGAACAGTAGTTTTTAAGACTTCTCTTTTTTAATGCTGAGTCATCTATTCTTCCATGCTCAGCTGGGAGTTCACCATGAAATATCTCTCTCTTTGTTTAGCTTTAGGCACTGCCTTAACTCTAAGTGCTTGTTCAACTATACCAAGCAAACCAAAAACCTTCGATCAGCTTGGCCAGTTTTCAGCCTATCCGTTAAATGCTCAAACGTTTCGAATCAGTTTCCAAGCTGACTCAAACATGAGCTATGGAACAGCTGAAGAAATTACCTTGGTGAAATCAGCACAAACGACCGTACAAAAAGGCTTCCGCTTTTTTAAAGTACAAAATGACCCAAGTAATCAAAGCCAAAAACCACCTCGTCAGGCTGTGGTTTATCCAGCTGCACCGAGTTTTTATCCGTATGGTTATGGGCGTCGTTATCCGGGTTTCTGGCATGATCCGTTCTATGATTTCCCACAAGTGGTCAATATCGACCCTGTTCAAGTGTCGTATACTATTGAATGTTATCAGGATCAAAAGCAAGCTCCACAGGACGCTTTTGATGCAACGTTAATTCTCAAATCTATCGGACAAAAATATGGCTTAAGTCCGACAGGAGAGTTGTTGCCACCGCCTGAGCCGCCAGTAAAACAAAAATGAATAGGATGACTGTATGAATATGGCAGAAGAAGTACACCATGCACCCAATCTGAAGCGCAGCAAATATTTCGCTACCATGGCGCTTGTTATTGTAGTAGTGCTGTGGATTGGGTTATTGATTGCCAATCGCTTTCTGCCTGAGTATACAAACTTAATTCATATTTTGATGTTAGGTGCGGAAGCTGGCGTAGTGGGTGGACTCGCAGACTGGTATGCCATTACCGTCCTGTTTCGAAACCCATTTGGTAAGCTTCCTATCCCTAAATTTTTGCGGGATCATACCGAAATTATTCCGCGCAATAAGGCCCGTATTGCAGAGTCAATGGGCCGCTTTGTGCAGGAAAACTTTCTGTCACCTCAAGTGGTAGAGCGAAGCTTAGAAAAAACTGACCTAAGCCTTGCCATTGGTCAATGGCTAGCAAGCCCACAAAACAATACGCAAGTGGTACAGCTTATTCAGCAAACTGTACCTAAAGTTTTTGAATTTGTGAGCCAAGAACAAATTGCCAATTTCGTGCAAAACAACAGCGTGCAATGGGTGCGTAACACTCAAGTCAATAAACTTGCGAGTGAAATGCTGCGTGCAGTATTGGAGAATGATTTCCACCAAGATGTATTGCAGCGTGGTCTCGATATCGCGCATGAGTGGGTGGTACAAAACCCAGATAAAACTCGTGAATTAACCCGAAAAATGTTTAAAGCACTGGGTGTCTGGTCACTTGCAAAAGGTGCAAGCTGGATTGGTATTGATGTTCAGCAACGTACTATTGACTCACTGGTTGAAAAAGTAGAATCCATGCTGGCCGACCACGAGCACCCATGGCGACAGGAAATTGAAACTATTGCCCATTCGCTTATGCTCGAATTAGCAAATCCTGACAGTGTTGCCAGCCAACGTCTCAATAGTGGTAAGGATGCACTGCTAGATAGTCCACAAGTTTTAAATTTCATTAGTGGTGCTGTCACCATTTTATGTGATGCCATTAAAGCGGATTTAATGAAAGAAGACTCCGGCATTGCAATGAACCTGAGAGCTGCCATTCAGCAATTGGGTGAAAACCTTGTCCAAAATGTAAAAGTACGCGAAGTTCTCAACAAAGAAATGACAGGACTTGCCATGAACTTTACGGATCAATATAGCCATAAAATCATACGCTATGTGAGTGAGCGCATTCATGAATGGGACTCACGTGAAATGATTGGAAAAATTGAAAATGAAGTCGGTGGCGACTTACACATGATTCGCGTAAATGGCGTTGTAGTTGGTGCATTTATCGGTTTAACTCTAGGTGTAATCCGCGCAGCGATTGAATCGATTTTATAACCTCAATAATTTCTTTAAGAGAACAACATGCTACAGCTTCAGTCAAAATTGCCCGCACAAGGGGTGACTATTTTTAGTACGATGACGGCAATGGCACAGCGCTTGGGTGCACTTAACCTTTCACAAGGTTTCCCAGACTTTCCAGCCCCTCCTGCTTTGCTCGAAGCCCTCTCAC
Organism: Acinetobacter sp. 766875; assembly: GCF_000582055.1. Taxonomy (NCBI): domain Bacteria; kingdom Pseudomonadati; phylum Pseudomonadota; class Gammaproteobacteria; order Moraxellales; family Moraxellaceae; genus Acinetobacter; species Acinetobacter sp. 766875. Next base: position 99,226 of record NZ_JEXX01000007.1, read on the forward strand.
AGGCAACTTTGGCTGGGCACAATCAGTACCCACCTGGTGATGGCATTCTCGCATTACGTGAACAGCTTGCTTTACAGTTTCAACAGCGTGATCAACTTCAACTTGACCCTGTAACCCAGATCACGATTACACCTGGCGCGACCATCGCTATTTTCTGTGCCATACAAGCCTGCATCAATGCAGGTGATGAAGTCATTATTTTTGATCCGAGTTATGACAGCTATGGACCTTCTGTCGAGTTAGCAGGCGGTAAAGCTGTTCGTATTGCTCTACAAGCACCTGACTTTAAAGTGAACTGGCAACAAGTTAAAGATTTGATTAACGATAAAACCCGTATGATTGTGGTGAATACACCCCACAATCCAACTGGTACCATCTGGGAAAAACAGGACTGGTTAGAACTCATTGAACTGATTCAAGATAAAAATATTTTGGTTTTATCCGACGAAGTCTATGAGCACTTAGTTTTTGATGGTCAACAGCACTTTAGCGCGTTGCATTTTCCAGAGCTTAGAGAACGTAGTTTTGTGATTGGCTCTTTTGGAAAAACCTTTCATGTGACAGGCTGGAAAACTGGTTACTGTGTTGCTGCACCTGAATTAATGCGTCTATTCCGGCAAATTTATCAATATGCAAATTTCTGTGGTACGACCCCTTGTCAGATTGCGCTTGCGCAATATATGCAGCAACATCCAGAACATATTCAGGAACTTTCACAGTTTTATCAGACTAAACGAGATCGTTTTAATCAGGCAATTCACAATAGTCGTTTTTTATTTAAACCATCTCAAGGGACTTATTTCCAAAACCTTGATTACAGTCAGATTAGACCCGACTTAAACGATGTTGAAATGTGCCAGTTTCTTGCCGAGCAACATAAAATTGTGGCTATTCCTGTTTCAGTGTTTTACCAACAAGCACCTGAGTCTTTACGCCTGATTCGTTTCTGCTTTGCTAAAAATGATGAAACATTGCAAAAAGCAGGAGAAATCTTGAATGAATGTTAATAAATTTAGAAACTTAGCATAGTAAAACACTACAAGAAATTTCAACTAAATATGCTAAGTTGAATGTCCGCCCCGCTCATCAAAGAGATGGGCGATGGAGAACACATGCCACCAAGACAGTCTTTAATACATCAGCAAAATCTATGGAAAACATTTTTTGTTTTCTTATTGCCGCTCATTGCTACCAATATCTTGCAAAATTTATCTGGCACCATTAATACCATCTTTGTTGGACAAATGATGGGTGTCGATGCAATTGCCGCCGTCTCTGTATATTTCCCCATTTTGTTTTTACTACTTGCCTTTATTATTGGAGTTTCAACTGGTACTACTGTTTTAGTTGGACAGGCATGGGGCGCGCAGGATATAGAAAAAGTTCAAAGTGTGGTGGGTTCTACTCTTTTTATGACCATCATTGGGGGAGTCATTACCGCGATTATTGGGGCATTCTTCGCCCATGATATTTTAGAGCTTTTAGGTACTGACCCCAAGGTGATGCATCTTGCTTTACCTTATGTGCGATGGATGCTCGCAGGTAGTCCACTTTTATTTGTTTATATTATCTATACCTCAATTTTACGTGGTGTAGGTGACAGCACCACGCCCTTACTGGCACTGGCTTTAACCAGTGTAATCGGTGTGATTATTACCCCAATTTTGCTTAAAGGTTATTTTGGCTTCCCTACTCTAGGGATTATTGCACCCGCTATAGCATCAATTATTAGTTATATTGCGATTTTAATTTTTCTTGCGATTTATCTAAATAAGAAAAAGCACCCTCTTCGACCGAACCGCCAGCTTTTGCAGCATATCCGCCACAACCCAGAACTGAGCAAGATTATTTTACGTCTGGGTGTTCCCACTGGTATTCAAATGATTACCACCTCTATGGCGGGACTCGTGATTGTAGGTTTAGTTAACCGCTTTGGCGCTCATGCCACAGCTGCCTATGGTGCCGTCAACCAAGTACTCAATTATATACAGTTCCCTGCTTTGTCTATCTCAATTGCAGCTTCAATTTTTGCAGCTCAAGCAATTGGTGCAGGTAAGTCAGACTTACTCGCACGTGTCACCCGCACAGCTTTAGGCATGAACTTTTTATTCACAGGTGTGTTAATTGCACTTGGCTATCTATTTTCAAAATATTTGATGGCCTTATTCATTACCGACCCAACTGTGGTGGTATTAGGACAGCAGCTCTTATTTATTGTACTTTGGGCAATTTTATTTTTTGGTGCAGGTGCTATTTTTGCATCAATCATGCGAGCCAGCGGTACAGTTACCGTCCCAATGCTGTTAAATATCTCGGCTATTTTGTTAATTGAAATCCCATGCGCTTACTGGTTTAGCTCAATGTGGGGGCTTAAAGGAATCTGGATTGCTTATGCCTTGGCATTTGTGAGCCTTTGTATCGTTCAAGGCTTGTATTACCAGTTTATCTGGAAGAAAAAGAAGATCAAAGTTCTTATTTAAAACAGCTTAAGCCTTATTAAAAAAGCCATCAATTGATGGCTTTTTTAATTTAAATCTTATTTCATCCATTTGGTTACAACGGTTGAAGCACGTTGATATCCAGTTGGGAACAAACGCTGAAGTGCATCAAGAAATTTTGCATCACTACCAATCAATAAACGGCGTTTATTTTTCAAAACGGCATCTAGAATTTGACGAGCTGCTTCTTCTGGTGGGGTACGTAGGAATTTATCAAAGTTTTGAATAGATTTAGCTGGGTCCATACCCAAACTACTCAAACTGTCATTCATTTTTGCAGCTTTAGCAATATTGGTGCGAATGCCGCCAGGATGTACACATAGCGAACTTACGCCACATTTTTCAATGTCTAACTCTTGGCGTAACGATTCGGTAAATCCACGCACCGCAAATTTGGTTGCATTATAGCCAGACTGAGTTGGCTGAGCTGTTAAACCAAATAAGCTCGAAATGTTAATAATGTGCCCATCTTGAGTTTGCTTAATGAACGGTAAAAATTCTTTGGTACCGTAAACCACGCCCCAAAAATTAATTCCAACAATCCACTCTAAATCTTCGTAGCTTGCGCCTTCTACAGTTGAACCTAAAGCTACACCAGCATTGTTAAAAATGAGATTAACAGAACCATGATCTTGAACGGTTTCCTGTGCCCACTGCTTTACCGCTTCACGATCAGAAACATCCAACTTTTTAGTTGTTACAGTAATATTACTGTACGGTTTTAATAGCTCAACAGTTTTCTCTAAACCCTTTTCATTAATATCACTTAATGAAAGATGGCAGCCTTGTTTCGCCAACAGAATTGCTAATTGTTGCCCAATGCCAGAACCTGCACCTGTGATTGCAGCGACTTTGTTTTTAAAATTTTTCATTGTCCATCCTTTGTTTTTCGATTTGCACAACCGGTTCATTGCATGTGCACTTTAGACTCTTTTAATATAATTTTGACAATATTCATTGTCAATATAGTACACTGTAATTTCAGATAGATTGGCACAATTCTGCTGACAGCTTTATCATAAGCCTCATACTTGCTGAAAAACCGATAAATCAGGAAACCATTTATTTATGGCGACAAACGACTCAACCAATAAAAAGAAAACAAAAACTGCGGGTAAAGAACGCCAGTTCAAAGGATTATCTCTGTCTGAGCGCAAAGAGGCACGCCGCGAAAAACTCATTGAAGCCGGTATTGCGACTTATGGAACCCTTGGCTTTTTTTCAGTGACGGTAAAAGATGTCTGCCAAGAAGCAAAACTCACTGAACGTTATTTTTATGAATCATTTAAAAAGAGTGAGGATTTATTCCAAACTATCTTTTTAAAAATGATTGAAGAATTACAGCAAAACTTAATGCAAGCTGTGATTAAGGCTGCACCAGATCCAGAAAAAATGGTCGATGCAGGGTTAAGAGCGCTACTGACAACCTTAAAAGATGACCCAAGATTAGCTCGTATTGTCTATGTGGATGCCGTCTTGGTTCAGGAGTTACATAATCAGGCAACGATTCAAGAAACCCTTGCCCAGTTTGACCGTATGATTCAAGCGTTCGTTATGCTGACCATGCCGCAAATACAGCACAAGGAAAATGAACTCTCTTTAATTGCAACGGGCTTAAACGGATATGTGACTCAAATTGCGATTCGATGGGTCATGGGTGGCTTTGAGCAATCTCTTGAACAAGTTTTAACAGCCTGCCGTATCGTTTTCTTGTCTTTGTTGGCACAAGTTTCAAAATAATATTAAAGTTTTTTGACACTGCTTTAAGGCTAAAAACCTAGTAGGAAGCAAACTGTTAACATATTGAATGGCTTTAAGAAAATTTATGCATCCCTGTCATCATTCGGTCATGTGCTTGCCGTATTTTTGTCACAAATTATTGCTAAATTCGATTTTATAGACTTTTCTGCAATGAAATTGTCATAATTAATCTTTGTAATAAGCCTGTCATAACTACAAAACGGTTCACCGTTAAAATCTACAAGGTATTACGCTGTGAAAGATGACTATATTTTAATTGTCGATGATGAGCTTCCTATTCGTGAAATGATCCATACTTCTTTGGATATGGCAGGCTTTCAATGTTTACAGGCTGAAGATGCCAAACAGGCCCATCAAATTATCGTCGACCAACGTCCAGCACTTATCTTGCTTGATTGGATGTTACCTGGAGGCGTAAGTGGTGTTGATTTATGCCGCCGCTTAAAACGCGATGAAAACCTAGCAGAAATTCCAGTCATTATGCTGACTGCGCGCGGTGAGGAAGACCACAAAGTACAAGGTCTAGATGCCGGTGCAGACGATTATATGACTAAGCCATTTTCAACACGTGAACTGGTTTCTCGTATTAAAGCTGTTTTACGCCGTGCAAATGCGCTAAGCGGTGAAAAAACAATTGATGCCAATGGTTTAATTCTTGATCCTGTAAGCCAACGCGTAAGCTTTGGTAACAGCATTTTAGATATGGGACCAACAGAATATCGCTTGCTTGCATTTTTTATGACCCATCCAGAACGTGCATATACACGTGCCCAGTTGCTCGATCAGGTGTGGGGCGGTAATGTATACATCGAAGACCGTACCATCGATGTACATATCCGTCGTTTGCGTAAAGTGTTAGAACCTTTTGGTGTTGACCGATTTGTTCAAACCGTACGTGGTACAGGTTATCGTTTCTCTACACGTGCAGATTTAGCCGCAGGTTAACCAAAATTTATGTATGAACCCTACCCCGTCCCTGAACAGGTACGTGAACAAAAGCTTTCCCGTTACAGTAGTTTGTGGACGTTTGCTAAACAAGATTTACGACTTTTATTATTTTTCCTGATTATTGCAGGTTTAGTCGGTTTAGGGGTTGGGTATTTCTGGAGCTGTATTTTTATCGCCTTCGTGGTGTTTTTTGCGCTCCAGTTACGTTCTTTATATTTGGTGAATGACTGGATTGCCAACAATCCTTACGATGTTCCTCCCAACCTAAGTGGTATTTGGGGGGCATTATTATTTAATGTGTATCGTGCTCAGCGTCAGGAACGAATTGTTCAGGCCGAAATGGTTGGGCTAATTGACCGTGCCCAATCTTCTTTAGTTGCCCTAGCTGAGGCAGTTGTTTTAATTGATGATCAACATCAAATCGAATGGTGGAACCCAGCCGCAGAGCGTTTACTGGGAATTAGTCCACTTGACCGTGGTCGCAACTTATTAACTATTTTGCGTCAGCCTACTTTTATTGAATATTTTAACAATATTGATCAAGCGCCCGATGGGATTAAACTCCATTCTAATCTTGATGATGACCGTTATGTACAGGTTAAGCTCACACGGTTTGGTGGTGAAAGCCGCTTACTTGTCGCTTATGACGTGACTCGTATGCACAACCTTGAGCAAATGCGTAAAGACTTCGTCGACAATATTTCGCATGAGCTTCGCACCCCCTTAACTGTACTGAGCGGCTATATCGAAACATTTACCGATCAAGAAGATATTAGTCCACGCTGGAAACGTGCATTTGATCAAATGCAGTCACAAACTAAGCGTATGAATGCGTTAGTGAATGATTTACTGCTGTTATCAAATTTAGAAAATAATAAGAAAATTGCAAAAAATCAGATTATTGAAATGCCGAGTTTAATGAATCAACTGTTTGATGATGCTCAGGCCTACAATGCTGATTATGGACACACGCTCAATTTACATATTGATAGCCACTGTGACCTGATTGGTTCCGACATGGAAATTGCCAGCGCATTTAGTAACTTAATTACCAATGCCATTAAATACACACCCAAAGGTGGAACCATTACCATTGGCTGGCATGATGACGGTGAACATGCTTACTTTAGCGTACAAGATACCGGTATCGGGATTAACCCGAAACATTTACCGCGTCTGACCGAACGCTTTTATCGCGTAGATAGTGACCGTAGTCGCCAAACAGGTGGAACGGGTTTAGGTCTTGCGATTGTAAAACATGTACTGATGCAGCACGGTGCTTATTTAGATGTGCAATCTAAAGAAAATGAAGGGTCAACCTTTACCGCAGTTTTTCCAAAAGAAAGACTATATAACATGACCTAAAGTTGCCTTCTCACATATAAAAAGCCGACTCTTGAAAAGTTGGCTTTTTTGTCACATTTCAAACTATTTATTTAAAATTAGAGCAATAAGATTTAGTCTGATTTTTCTCTATAACATTTAAAAAGTTGGTGGCAAAAGTACTACTCTGACGCAGTGCATCGCGATGATCTCCACCATCAATTGTTTGATAAATAGTTGGCTTTTTTGATTTGCATAGCTGTTGGTAATAAGCATATGTCCCTCTCGGGTCAACCAAATGATCTTTAGAACCTTGTACGATCATTAATGGTACGGTAGGCACCATATTTTCAATGGACTGTTGCTTCAGATAAGTCAAAAGACGTCTTAAATCTGCATTAGCTTTAAATATACTAGAAGGAGATTTCTTCAAGTCAGATTGAAGTTCAGATAAACAGCGGCTACGTGCTTGCGTTAGCACAGTGTTCATTTCGGGACTAATTAAATTTTCAGGGACAATGCTTGGTTCTGCTGCTTGCGCTCCCAATAACACAATCGGGAAGAAAGCTGCCACGCTAGGTTCTGGGTTTGGATTAGTTTTTACATACTCTGCAATGCCTTCATATTGATAGCCACCTGGCGCAAGCGCAATCGCTCCTTTTAAATCTAATTCAGGTGCATCTTTTTGCCCATAAGCCGCCACGGCAATAGCAGCAGCTCCGCCTTGGCTATGGCCCATCACTAGCCATTGTTTATTAAAATCTTTTGGCTTAACTGCATGTAACGCTCGTACGGCATCTACCACCGTGTGCAGTTGGCTCTTGGCATTCATATAAGGATGTGCACCTAGCGTACCTAATCCCTGATAATCGGGTGCAACGACCGCATAGCCGCGTGCAAGCCAAGAATCTAAAGCTTTGGAAGCAACTTCTTGATAAGAATGAACAGGGCCACCTACATAGTCACCAGAAGGTGCACAGGTGTCAGCAACTCCAGTCGTGCCATGCGCCCAAGCCAGTATAGGCCAGCCATTTTTTGGAGGCGTTCCTTTTGGTAATAAAATAAATGCTGAAGCAACGATAGGTTCACCATTCACACCTCGACTACGATAATTGACCAGCAAACGTTGATCTGCATGAGGAAATAAACTCGTCACATCTTGTTGTTCGATGGACAGTATAGAACCCGGTTTTTCACTCACTATTTGCTTACTCAAATCTGTCATTGGAGTAGCCATAGCAGAACCGGATGCCAAACAAATACTGCTCAATAAAAATTTTAATAAAGAATTACTTTTTCTAATCAAGGGATTACTCCTCTACTTTCTAATCATCATTTCAAATTGAACTTATAAAGAATATGCCCCTATTGCATATAACGAACCCAACAAGAGGCAAATGAAAGAACTCACATACCAAAATAGATCACTATTTCCACTAAATCTAGCCTTTAACCATGGAAATGCCAAACCACGCAAAATAAATGGAATGGCAACTAGAGAAATAATCATTTTTTCAAATGGTAAATTCATAAAACGAGTTGCTGCGCAAAAAGCATAGAAAGAGAAAATACAAAGAATAAAACCTACAGCTATAGCCATAAAATTTGGGTACCAATGCCCTTTTTCGACCATCTGAACAATACTTTTCCCAGCCCCTAAAAACCGAAAACCATTTGCTCCCCAAAACACACAAATAAAATGAAGTAACGCGGCCACAAAAGTCAAAACCGAAGCAAAATATAGGCTAATGATAGGAGTTTGGGACATTTTATTCTCTTAGTAAGTATTTATAATGAGTTGAAAATTTATTTACTGATAAACATTATATTTAAAAATAGAGTTAATTATAAAAATGTGAATAAAAAAAGAGAGCAGATGCTCTCTTTTTTTTATTATTTATGAGTTAAATCGTGTGGCCCATACGTTCGCCCATGACAACAACTGACTCGGCTTTAAAACGTTTTTCCCACTGGATTTTATCTTTTTCAAATAAAATAATAGCAGTAGAACCTAAATAAAAACGACCAAGCTCCGCACCTTTCTCTAGCTTCAACTGATGATGCTGTAATTCGATACGACCCGATGGTTTTACTTTACCTGTTGCCACAGTTTCAATACCTGCAACAATCATAGCGCCGACTAAAACAACAGCCATACGACCAAGTTCAGTATCAAATAAGCAAACCATACGCTCATTACGGGCAAATAAACCCGGTACATTTTCAGCAGTCACCTGATTTACTGAAAATAACTCACCCGGTACATATAAAGTTTCAGTTAATGTGCCTGAAAATGGCATATGAACACGGTGATAATCGCGTGGAGACAAATAAACCGTTGCAAACTCGCCTTCTTGAAAAGGTTGAGCAAGTTGTGGGTCACCAATTAATTTTTCTACAGAGAAGCTTTGGCCTTTTGCTTGAAATACCTCACCCGCAGTGATTTTACCAATTTGTGAAATAGCGCCATCTGCTGGTGAAACAATACTATCTGGGTTTTCATCAACCAGTCGTACGCCATCTTTCAATGCCCGAGTAAAGAAATCATTAAAAGATTTATATTTGAGTGCATTGCCTTGCTCTGCAATCGATAAATCAATGCCATACTTGGTTTTAAATGCATGAATAACAGCAGCTTTTAAAATTGGATTTTCACTTGCAGCAACTTTACCCACTACACGACTTAACTGATGCTGAGGAACAAGATTTTGTGCCTTAATAAATAATTCTTTTTTTAAGCGAGATGTAAAACTCAAGACGGCGATTCTCCAGTAATGATAGGACTATCGAGGCGATTGCCCCATTCACTCCACGCACCATCATAGGCTTTTGCTTCCCAACCCAAAAGTCTAGCCAAAATATAGGCCAAACCAGAACGGTGATGTGACTGGCAGTATACGACTACAGGTTGTTTTAAATCGAACCCAAGTTGTTCAAGACGCTGCCGCGTGCGTTCAAGCGGATGCAATTTTAGATGATTTTGTCGATTAAGTGCAGTACTCCATTCAAAATGGAGTGCATTTGGGATGTGACCACCGCGTCGCGCTGCTAAACGAACACCGCTGTACTCATCAATCGTTCTGCAATCCCACAATTGAATGCTTTCTTGTTCAACCTGTTTACGTAACTCTTCATAGTTCACTCGGAACTGTGCAGCATGTGATAAATCAATCTGGATTAAATCATCAACTCGAGGCAGTTCTTCAACCTCAGCTGTAGTCGGTAAACCTGCCCCAAGCCATGCATGAATACCGCCATTAATTAAACTCGTACGGGTAAAACCTAAGCAATGGAGATTCCAGATTAAACGCCCTGCCCATGCCCCACCTTCATCATCATAGACCACCACATGGTGATTTGGTGAAATATTCAATTTTTCAATTAGCGCTTGTAAACCTGCTTCATCCGGTAAAACACCTGTTGCTTCTTCATGTTGAGCAACTAACCATTTAGGCTGTAAGTGAATAGCATGCGGAACATGGAGTTGCTCATAAACTGATGCACGGCTCAAATCAACAATACGGATATATTCATTGCCTAAATAAGGCACTAACTCTTCTGCTTCTATTAATAAATCGAGTTTAAAATCAGGGAGTGTCATCGTCATGGTTACTTTTTATACCAGCTTAATTTCATCTTAGCATAAGCTTATATCTATCAAACTCTGATTTTCTGCTAGTGTTTAGCAGAAAATCAGATATTAAAATTCTCAAGTCTTAAGTGGCTGCCAAGCGCTTAAGCTCTATTGTAATTAAATTGCTTCATCCAGCTCTTCGATTTGGAAAACCTGACGCAAATAGGCCAAGAATGTATCGTTATCAGTCATAGTTTTGCCAGGGCTATCCGAAATTTTAGCAACAGACTGGCCATTACACTCAACCAGTTTCAATACAATATTGAGCGGTGTTTGGCCCATGTCATTGGTCAAATTAGTACCAATACCGAAACTCACCTGAAAACGGTCTTTGAAATATTGGTGTAGTTCCCAAGCCTTTGGCAAATTAAGGCCATCACTAAAGGTCAACATTTTGGTTTTGGTATCAATTTTTAATTTACGATAGTGTGCATACGCTTTATCACCCCACTCGTACGGATCACCACTGTCATGACGTAAGCCATCAAATAGTTTGGCAAAATACAAGTCAAAATCTCTGAGGAAAGCGTCCATACCAACAACGTCAGTTAAAGCAATTCCTAAGTCTCCGCGATATTCTTGAACCCACGTTTCTAAAGCAGCTTTTTGAAAGTCACGTAAGCGAACATCAAGCGCCTGAAAAGCTTGTAAGAATTCGTGGGCCATGGTTCCAATTGGCGTAATATTTAACTCTTTGGCAAGCAAGACGTTACTTGTACCACGGAACACATTTGGCACAGTGTTATGAAATGCAGCAACTACATGTTTTTGCCATTCAAAACTATACCGACGGCGTGTACCAAAATCAGAAACTAAAAATGGAGGATCATTCGGTTGTTGAGCTTTTTCGTACTGCTGAATCAATTCAAGCTTTGCTTGTAAACGTCGTTCGCCTTCCGCCCAAACTTCGTCTGTTTTAATGCGGCTAAAATATAATTCATTTACAATCGCTAGGACAAAAATCTCGAACATCATGGCCTGAACCATTGGCCCTTCAATCCGAATATCTAGTCGACCTTCATTATCAATACTGGCCTGAATAAAACGTCGTTTAAGTTGGAATAATTCTAAATAATCGACAAAGTCGCTTTTAATAAAGCGTAATTTTCTTAAATATTGTAGTTCGTCTTCTTTATATTTGAGATTACATAAATGGTCGAGTTGCTCGTTTAAGTCATCCAAAATATCCACTAATGGATAAACAGTATCTTCTAAATTTCTGCAACGAAAATGGTAGACACTATGTGTTTGCGGGAATTTATGCAAAACCACTTGTAGCATCGTAAATTTGTACAAGTCTGTATCAAGTAAAGAATGGATAATTGGAGACATAGTCAATGATTATTCGCTTGCTTCTTAGCATTAAAGCATATTTTTATAGATGAATTATGAGCTTTTATACCATTGTTGCAACTCCATGAAATTTCCTTTTAAAAATCATTTAAATTAATTTCTGCTAAACTGCATCAATTCAGATAATTGCAGAAACTCTCTCTAACAATGCGCGCTTTAATACAACGAGTTCTTGAAGCTAAAGTGGTGGTAGGCGGTGAAACGACCGGTGAAATCCAAAATGGCTTATTGGTTTTTTTAGGAATTGGCCGAGACGATACTTTAGCCATAGGTCAGAAGCTTATCGATAAGATTTTGAAATATCGTATTTTTGATGATGAGCAAGGCAAAATGGGCTGGAATGTATCAAAAGCAAATGGCGGAGTCCTACTTGTTTCTCAGTTCACGCTCATGGCACAAACCCAAAAAGGCTTACGTCCAGACTTTGGTCCAGCCATGCCACCGAGCGACGCAAAAGCACTTTATGAACAGTTGGTTGAATATACCCGTTCACAGTTTGAAAATGTTCAAACAGGTATTTTTGCTGCTGATATGAAAGTACACCTCATTAATGATGGACCAGTTACTTTCAATTTAGAAGTTGAAGCATAGATATAAAAAAACTCCCGATCGGGAGTTTTTTTTAAGTCCTAACGACCAGTCTTTTCTTTAATAAAGGCACGCGCCTGACGTACTTTATCTTTTACTGGTTTAGGTAATTTTGGTGGAATCAATTTAGCTGCCTGGTTAAACCAAACAAGTAGGCTGAAATCGCCTTCCATTTTGATACTACCCTCTTGCATACCCGTCATGAATGCAGTTGGGTCGCCTTTGAGTAAGGTTTTTACACCTTGTTCACTATCTGCAAACTGCAAAATAAAGTCAGCTTTTTCAGGTGAGCCAGCGACTGTATCGATATGGCCATGATTAATAATAATTTGGCGAGCCACACCTAAATCAGTACCAATTTGAATGCGGAATGCGCGGTCATGCACTAGCTCAATAAACTTAGGACTTGTACGTGCCAACTGTTTCATACGCAGTGCCAAACCTGCTACCAATAAATCTAACGGGTCTGTACTGACATCAACAAGTGGTAACTTGACTACAGGTATAGAAGAAAGTTTCATGAACATTCACGCCTATTGTATTTTTATGAAAACCTTGGGGCAAAACTCAGCAAGGGCTCCCCATTGCCTGTTTTGTGCATCGACTGATGATATTCTAATTGGCAACGCAATCTATATATGAAACGTCAACAGACCAGCCTATCGTAGCATAACTGGCTATTTTTTAATAAATGCTTTGTATAATAAAAATCATGTTTTCGTAAATAAAAAAGGCATGCTGTGCATACCTTTTTACCGTTAGATAACAATTTAATTATCGGCTAGAACATTGCTGCTGATCATCTTCATATACTGGCGTATGTTCTATATATTGGCGATTTGCCAAAGCCTTCTGTGCCTGTTTATCCTCACGTAATAAAATAAATGTGACCATTACCATCGCTAGACTTAGTGCAGTTAAATAACTATATGTGACTGGCATTTCAAAAGTGACTTGAACTCCAAAACGGACCACTTCCAATAGCCCCCAAAAAAACATCCCTGCAAGCATAAAACCAAGCCAACGACGGTAAGGAGAAAAGAACACAGCAACAAGCGCGACAGCAATTAAGCTGAGTCCGGCGATAGCGGCAAAATTCGCTGTTACCATAGAAACCTCCGTCTTAATGAAAACGTCTAAAAACATTCGGTCTGAACACCAGACCTCATTCCAAAAACAACTTTAATTCATGATTTGTGTTGAAGCTTAGAAAGCATTATGGATGTTTTTTTTTAGAAAAAAAGACCTGTTATTTGTCGAAGCGACATACTTTGTCGCAACATTCTTTTGTCATTACATTTTTGCAAATTTAAAAAAGTTCTACTTCCTATATGGCGTCAATTCTGGCGTGTCATTACAAAAAACTATGCTGTTTTTTTGCCTCAAAATAAGTTTTTTTCAGTTTTTTTTATTGCCTTTTTTCTGTGCACAATTCTGTCATAACTTGCTTGTTTTTATGACTATTCTGCATAAAAAAAGCGCTACTCTTGAGCAGCGCTTAATGATTGTTCAGTATTATTTAAGCACGGTTTAAATCTTTGTCATGCATACCGAGTAAATACAGCACACCATCTAAACCAACGCTTGAAATCGCCTGATTCGCATTTTGGCGAACAAGCGGTTTAGCACGATATGCTACGCCAAGTCCTGCAATCGCAAGCATCGGTAAATCATTTGCGCCATCACCGACAGCCATTGCCTGCTCTAATGAAATATCGAGTTTGTTGGCAAGCTCACGCAGCAACTCTGCTTTACGGGCACCATCAACAATTACACCTTTTACTTCACCAGTTACAACGCCATCTTGTACGTCTAAAATGTTGGCATGAACTTCATCAATACCAAGTTTGCCTTGTAAATATTCAGCAAAATATTGGAAACCGCCTGATAAAATAGCCGTTTTATATCCAAGTGCTTTTAATGTTGAAATGAGACGTTCTGCACCTTCGGTAATGGTTAAACGCTCAGCAATTTTAGGTAAAACAGCAGCATCAAGCCCTTTTAACAATGCAACACGGGCACGGAAGCTTTGTTGGAAATCAAGTTCGCCTTGCATTGCTCTTTCAGTAATTTCAGCAACTTGTGCGCCTACCCCTGCTTCAATCGCCAATTCATCAATCACTTCTTGCTCAATTAAGGTTGAGTCCATATCGAAGCACACTAAACGGCGGTTACGTCGATATGCGTTGTCTTCTTGAACAGCAACATCAATATTTAATTCGCTTGAAAGAAGTAAACAAGCAGCACGCATGGCTTGTGCATCTAAAGTTGGACCACTGCTTAAACCAAACTGTACGCAAGCACGACGAGGCAATGTACTATCTTTTTCAAGGTCTACACGGCCAGATAAACGCGTTATCGTTTCGATGTTAAAGCCTTGCGTAGACACAATTTGTGTAACTGCTTGTAAATGTGCAGCAGTCAGTTCTGGCGCCAAAGCCGTGACGATATAACGGGTTCGTCCACCTTCGCTTACCCATTGATCGTATTCTGCGCCCGAGATTGGTTTAAAGCGCACTGTTAAGCCAATATCATGTGCTAAAATCAAAATCTCTTTCATTGCCAACGCTGTCGCAGTTTCATTATCTGAAGCGACCACGATGCCCAATGTCAGTTGATTATGAATAACGGCCTGACCTACATCCAGTATTTGCAATGAATGTACGGATAGTACTTGCATTAATCGGGTAAACTGGTTTGGTTGGTCCGGTCCTAAAAAGGATATAAGAATGATTTCTCGCATGAATTGACTCTAGTCTGAGTGACAACTATTGTAAGAATCATAATCGAATTTCAATATAATTGCCTTGGAAGTTTAACTTGATTGCGCCTAGACAAGGGCTATTTGCTAGCCTACTGATCATTAGTTTTGCATTGCATACCTTTTTATTGGTGATTGCAACGACACACCAGCTCAATGAAAACCGTGCGAGTCAAGGTCAGCTCATGACCAGTCAACTCGTAGCAGACAGCTTATCTGAGCTTGAACCTGCCAATACGGTATCTTTGGCGCTTATTGCCAATCGCTATGCGACCAATCCAAGTGTGGCATCTATCCGTATTCTTGATGCCAATAAACAAGTTTTGGCAACAAGCGGCATGTCAAAAACTCGCGAAGGTGAAATTTTTGTTCGTGATGCTCTTCAAAACGAGAAGAAAGTCGGTTCTATTGAAATTACGCTTATTCAACCAAGTATTGGGGAAATTCTTCGTACCCAATGGCTTGCGATTTTAGCTTCACTGTTCCTACATGTTTTATTATGGCTTGCTTACCGTGCTATCGCTCGTCCAACCCGTAGCGAATACTTAGCCCGTATTAACGAAGAAAATCGTTTAAAACATGAGATTCAAGAGTTAACTCAAGCACTCGCACTAGAAAAGCAAAATACAGTGACCTTGGTCGCACAAGCTCAGCAACAAGCTAAAGCTAAACCACTGGTCCGTACACAACCAGAAAAGAGCGCTGAGTCTCCAGATCAAGATACCTTGGCACTTAATATTCAGTTTTATGACCCAAAACAGTTATTAAGTAGCGTTAACCAGTCTGTTTCTGTTCCTTATTTTAAACTTTGTCAGCTCTTCTTAAATAAAAGTATCGAGCTATGCACAAAGCATTATCATTTAAAGTCTACAGATATTGAGGTAGTAGATGAGTTTCATGCAGAAGGCGCAACACTCGCAATCTCAACTTCACATGCACACGCTGTAGAGTGCCTACTTATGGTAGGTACAGTGTTCCAATTACTATCAGACGTTTTATATAAGCGTTACCGTGAAGATAAACGCTTTGCACTGCAAACCCGTAGTGCAGTGTGTCATGCTGTAGAAGCAATGCAAATTGATGCCAAAGAAGCTGCTCAGCGTTTAGCACAACATCTTCACGCGAAAGAGTCTGCACTTTATCTTGATAATGATCAGCTTAAAGCGATTCAAGACAGCTATCAGCTTGTTGCTATGCCAAACCCAAGTAATGTTATGACTCGCCATGCATTTATGATTAACGGCATGAATGCTGAATGTGCAGAGCTTGCGCAAAATATTCGAACTGAAATTTTGATGGGCAAAAAATCAATTCCACAAAATGATAGCCCAAGTAGTGCAGCTTCTTAAAAGTCTTTGTGCGCATTTAAACCTAGCCTTTTGGCTAGGTTTTTTTTATTTAAATTCATGGTATTTAGTTTAAATAATTTTATTCTCTTATGATTTATTCAGATAAATAAATCCAGATCTATTATGTCTCGTTATAAATTTGGATAAATCAGAATCATAGGCAAAATTCTATAAACAGCGTAAACTATGCGAAATTTATTCAATAGAAATTGTCTTACGACAAAAAAAGGTGAAAGCGAATGCCGCTGAGTCGTGTTGAAGATCTTGTCGCCGATATTCGTGCAGGCAAAATGGTTATTTTGATGGATGACGAAGATCGCGAAAATGAAGGTGATCTTGTCATGGCAGCAACGCATGTTCGTCCTGAAGATATTAACTTCATGATTACACATGCACGTGGTCTAGTTTGCCTAACGTTAAGCCGTGAGCGCTGTAAACAGTTAAATCTTCCTTTGATGGTTGATCAAAATGGCGCTCAGCATAGTACAAACTTTACGTTATCGATCGAAGCAGCTGAAGGTATTACAACGGGTATTTCAGCAGCAGAGCGTGCACATACAATTCAAACGGCTGTTGCAGCGCATGCAAAACCAAGCGATATCGTACAACCGGGCCACATTTTCCCACTCATGGCTCAGCCAGGTGGTGTATTACACCGCGCAGGTCATACCGAAGCAGGCTGTGATTTAACACGTCTAGCGGGCTTTGAACCTGCATCTGTCATTTGTGAAATCATCAATGAAGATGGCACAATGGCACGCCGTGCAGATTTAGAAATTTTTGCCGAGAAGCATGGCCTAAAAATTGGTACAATTGCCGACTTAATTCACTACCGTATGACGAATGAGCAAACTGTAGAACGTCTGGATCAAAAAACGATTCAAACAGAATACGGATCATTTGAGCTCTATCGCTATCGCGAGATCGGTAACCCGGACATTCATTTGGCTTTAGTTAAAGGCGAGCCAAAAGAAGGTGTTACAACGGTACGTGTACACGGTTTCAGCCCAATTCGTGATTTGCTTAAGCTGAATAAGGCTGACGGCGAACCTGCTTGGAATCTTGACCGTGCACTACAGACAATCGCAGCAAGTGACCGCGGCGTTTTAGTCTGGATCGGACAAGATCATTTGCAAGACTTGGGACCAGCGTTGGATGATTTAAACAAGCCAAAACCGGTGAAATCCAATGCAGCACTTTCACATCAATATCAAACGATTGGTGTAGGTGCTCAAATTTTGCGTGATTTAGGTGTTGAAAAAATGAAGCTTCTGAGCTCACCATTACGTTTCAATGCCTTATCTGGCTTTAATTTAGAAGTAGTGGAATATGTCACTGCTGATCAAATCACAACGAAATAATCGAGGTTGCTATGGCAATTCGCCGTATTGAAGGTTTATTACATCTCGCAAGCGAAGGTCGTTATGCGATTTTAGTGGGTCGTTTCAACAGCTTTGTTGTTGAACACTTATTGGAAGGCGCGATCGACACATTAAAACGTCACGGCGTAAATGAAGATAACATTACTGTTATTCACGCTCCTGGCGCTTGGGAACTCCCGATCGTTGCTAAAAAATTAGCTACATCAAACCAGTTTGACGCCATCATTGCTCTTGGTGCAGTGATTCGCGGTAGCACGCCTCACTTTGACTTTGTTGCGGGTGAATGTGCAAAAGGTTTAGGTGTAGTTGCGTTAGAAAGCAGCTTGCCTGTTATCAATGGTGTATTAACTACTGACAGCATCGAGCAAGCAATCGAACGCTCAGGTACAAAAGCAGGAAACAAAGGTAGCGAAGCTGCTTTAACTGCAATTGAAATGGTTAATTTATTAAAGGCAATTTAAAGCATGTCTCAAACACTGCAAGCCGCTTATGCAGCAAAACGCAAAGCACGTCGTTTTGCTGTACAAGGTATTTATGAATGGCAAATGAGTCACAACCCTGTACACGAAATTGAAGCACGTACCCGTGCTGAAAATGCAATGCACAAGGTCGACTTAAGCTATTATCACGAACTACTTACTCAAGTCATCGCTCAACACGAAGACCTTGATGCGTTACTTATTCCGGTACTTGACCGTGAAATTGACGCACTTGATGGTGTAGAGCTTGCGACTTTACGTTTAGGTGCTTACGAGTTACGTGATCATTTAGAAATTCCATACCGTGTGGTACTTGATGAAGCAATCGAACTCGCTAAACATTTTGGCGGAGCAGACAGTCATAAATACATCAATGGTGTATTAGACCGCCTAAGTTCGACACTGCGTAGCGCAGAAAAACAACAAGCAAACTAATAGGCTTGGTGTTCTATGGCTGAGTTTTCAATTATTGACCAGTACTTTAATCGGCAGTCAAACTCCGATGTCGCGCTTGGTATTGGTGATGACTCAGCCTTAATTACTCCCCCTCCAAATCAACAACTGGTGATCTGTGCAGATACACTTGTTGCTGGACGTCATTTCCCTCTTGAAACCTCACCTCATGCGATTGGCTGGAAAAGTGTTGCTGTAAATCTTTCAGATATTGCCGCAATGGGTGCCAAACCGCACAGTATCTTACTAGCAATCAGCTTGCCTCAAGTTGACCATGAGTGGCTTAAAGGGTTTAGTCAGGGAATCTATGACTGTTGTAATCAATTTGGTGTTGCCTTAATTGGTGGAGATACCACTCAAGGCCCACATCTCACCATTACCGTTACCGCAATGGGCTGGATTGAAACCGGAAAAGCCGTGTTACGTTCAGGCGCAAAAGTTGGTGATTATGTATGTGTGAGCGGACAGGTAGGTGATGCAGCCTACGGTTTACAGCACTTGGGCCATCCTCTACAGCAAAGACTCGACTATCCGACACCACGCTGTCAGCTTGGACAAGAGCTAAAAGGCCTTGCCTCTAGCATGATTGATGTGTCAGATGGCTTAGCGCAAGATTTAGGACATATTTTAAAAGCATCCAAGGTTGGAGCCCGACTCGTCTTGGAAAAATTACCTGTTGACCCTGTATTGCAACAATTAAAAGAACAACAACGTTGGCAGTATGCACTTGCAGGTGGTGATGACTACGAATTATGTTTTACAATAACACCGCAAAATTATGGAAAACTTTTGCAAAAACAACTGGACGTTAAGATTACAATGATCGGACAGATCGTTGAGCAAACAAAACTAACTTTTGAGCATTTGGGTTCAGATTACCCATTGCAAATTCATGGATACCAACACTTTGCATAAACCGCCGATTCATTTTAAGAACATGTCTTGGTTCAACCGCTGCATCGTTTTCTGTGGGGTTGGTTTTGGATCTGGTCTCGCTCCTAAAGCACCCGGTACTTTTGGTTCTGCTTTTGCCTTACTTTTCATTCCTATCTGGTTATCTCTCGGATTTACCTTAAGTTTAATCGCTATTCTCATCATGTCCTTGGTGGGAATTTATATTTGTGGTCAAACGGCAAAAGTCCTTGATGTTCATGATGATGGGCGAATTGTTTGGGATGAATTTGCAGGACAATCAATTACTCTTCTGCCTTTAATATTTTTTAATATAATGTCGTTACAATGGGCACTAATTGGTTTTTGCTTATTCCGCCTGTTTGATGTTTGGAAACCTTGGCCAATCCGTGTTGCCGACCAGAAAGTTGCTGGCGGTTTCGGAATTATGCTGGATGACATCATTGCAGGGCTTTGGGCGGCACTCTGTATCATCATATTTATTACTTTCTGGGGCGTAACGCCATTTAAGTAGGTTTACTCATGTCAACTACCGTCATTATCCTAGCTGCAGGCAAAGGAACGCGAATGCGTTCACAACTACCTAAAGTATTGCAACCTTTAGCTGGTCGCCCACTCCTAGGACATGTTATTAAGACAGCAAAACAACTATTAGCAAAAAATATCATTACCATTTATGGACATGGCGGCGATCACGTAAAACAGACGTTTGCACAAGAAAACATTCAATGGGTTGAACAAGCAGAACAATTAGGTACAGGTCATGCTGTACAAATGACTTTACCGGTACTTCCTAAAGACGGTATTTCATTAATTTTATACGGTGATGTTCCTTTAGTTCGTCAAACAACGCTAGAGCAACTTGTTGAAGTATCAAGTAAAACCGGTATTGGCATGATTACTTTACATGTCGATAACCCAACAGGTTATGGCCGTATTGTTCGCCAAGACGGAAAAATTCAAGCGATTGTTGAACATAAAGATGCAACTGATGCTCAGCGCCAAATTCAAGAAATCAACACAGGTATTTACTGTGTCAGCAATGCAAAACTTCATGAATGGTTGCCTAAGCTTTCTAATGAAAACGCGCAAGGCGAATACTATTTAACTGACATCGTTGCGATGGCAGTTGCAGATGGCTTAGAAATTGCCTCCATTCAACCAGAACTTGCTTTTGAAGTTGAAGGGGTTAATGACCGCTTACAACTTGCGGCACTTGAGCGCGATTTTCAGCAACAGCAAGCAAAAGAACTTATGCAACAAGGCGTAACTTTTGCCGACCCTGCTCGTTTCGATTTACGTGGTTCTGTGAAAGTTGGACACGATGTCCGTATTGACGTAAATGTCATTATTGAAGGTGACTGTGAACTCGGTGACTTTGTAGAAATCGGTGCTGGTTGTATTTTGAAAAATACAAAAATTGCAGCGGGAACTAAAGTTCAGCCTTATAGTGTTTTTGATGGTGCAATTGTTGGTGAAAACACCCAAATTGGTCCATTTGCACGCTTACGCCCAGGCGCTAAATTGGCAAACGAAGTACACATTGGTAACTTCGTTGAAGTCAAAAACACAACCATTGGTCTTGGAAGTAAAGCCAATCATTTCACCTACTTAGGTGATGCCGAGATCGGTGCTGACTCAAATATTGGGGCAGGTACAATTACCTGCAATTATGATGGTGCAAATAAACACAAAACCACTATTGGCGATGCAGTCTTTATCGGTTCTAATAGCTCGCTGGTTGCGCCTGTGACTATTGGAAATGGAGCAACAGTCGGTGCGGGTTCTGTGATTACGAAAGATGTGGCTGAACAAAGTCTCTCCTTTGAACGTGCTCAACAAATTTCTAAGGCAAATTATCAACGTCCCCAAAAGCGTGAAAAATAAGAGGATTGAATTATGTGTGGTATCGTCGGAGGCGTTGCAGAGCGTTGTGTAACCGAAATTTTAATTGAAGGTTTAAAACGTCTTGAATATCGCGGTTATGATTCAGCAGGCGTTGCTGTACTGAATAATGAAGAAGTTTTACGTGAGCGTCGTGTAGGTAAGGTGATTAATCTTGCCGATGCAGTTGCTGATCAGCAGCTCACTGGGGTAGTTGGTATTGCTCATACACGTTGGGCAACACATGGTAAACCAACTGAAAATAATGCTCACCCGCACATGTCGGGTAAAGTGGCAGTCGTTCACAACGGTATTATCGAAAACTATCAAGAGCTTAAAGATGACCTTCAAGCTTTAGGATATGTATTTACCTCTCAAACAGATACAGAAGTTGTCGCTCACTTAGTTGCAGAAGCACTAAAAAGCACTGACAGCTTACTTGAAGCAGTACAATCTGTTGTTCCTCAGCTTAAAGGTGCATATGCACTGGGTATTATTCATAGCGATTACCCAGATGAGTTAATCACTGTACGCGAAGGTTCACCACTGGTGATTGGTGTAGGTATTGGTGAGAACTTTATTAGTTCAGACCAACTTGCACTTTTACCTGTGACTAACCGTTTTATGTATTTAGAAGAAGGTGATATTGCTCGCCTGACTCGTACTTCAATTGAAGTATTTGCAAACGGTGAACTTGTTGAACGTCCAGTGAAAGAGCTTGACGCAACGGTAAGCAATGCTTCAAAAGGTGAATACAAGCACTACATGCTCAAAGAGATTTATGAGCAACCAGAAGCAATTAAACAAACAATTTCTCAAGCGCTTGATGGCAACAGCTTACGCGAAGACTTCTTGCAAAATGCTGAAGCAGACTTTAGCAAAGTTCAAAGCGTACAGATTATTGCATGTGGTACAAGTTATCACTCAGGCATGATTGCAAAATATTGGTTTGAACAACTGATTGGCGTGCCTTGCCAAGTTGAAATCGCAAGTGAATTCCGTTATCGCACACCTGTGATTGTTGAAAATACGCTCTATATCTGTATTTCTCAATCAGGTGAAACAGCCGATACTTTAGCTGCATTACGTGAAACTCAAAAACGTGCCAAAGCAAACAATATCGATATTCAAACTTTGACTATCTGTAACGTTGCGACGTCTTCAATGGTACGTGAAACTGATCACCACTTATTGACCCTTGCGGGGCCTGAAATTGGTGTTGCATCAACTAAAGCGTTCACGACTCAGCTTGCTGCACTTATGCTACTCGTCTTAAAAATTGGACAAGTAAAACAGCGTATTAGCAATGTCATGATTGAAGAGATTGCTCGCGAATTGTGGCACAGCCCGAAAGTAATTCTTGATACGCTTAAGAATGATGCTGAAATTTTACGTTTATCAGAATTGTTTGTTGAAAAACAACACTGTTTATTCTTAGGCCGCGGCACACATTATCCAATCGCTTTGGAAGGTGCGTTAAAGCTCAAAGAAATTTCATATATTCATGCAGAAGGTTATGCGGCTGGTGAGTTAAAACATGGGCCATTGGCACTTGTTGATACTGAAATGCCAATCGTGATTCTTGCGCCAAACGATGAAATGCTTGATAAGCTTAAGTCAAATATGGAAGAAGTTCAGGCGCGTGGCGGTGAATTATTCGTATTCGCTGATGAAAATAGCGGCGTAGTTGAAAAAGATCGTCAACACGTTGTACAAATTCCGGCAGTAAACGAATGGCTTGCTCCAATCATTTATAGCGTACCAGTTCAGTTGTTGTCTTATCACGTTGCTGTATTACGTGGTACAGACGTTGACCAGCCACGTAACTTGGCGAAATCAGTAACTGTAGAGTAATTCAAAAAAGATCAT
Source organism: Acinetobacter sp. 766875 (assembly GCF_000582055.1). Taxonomy (NCBI): domain Bacteria; kingdom Pseudomonadati; phylum Pseudomonadota; class Gammaproteobacteria; order Moraxellales; family Moraxellaceae; genus Acinetobacter; species Acinetobacter sp. 766875. The sequence continues at coordinate 122,420 of NZ_JEXX01000007.1, forward strand.
TATTAAGGCATCACTTGCTTTAATAACTGATTGATTAAGCCCGATATGTAACGCATATCGGGCTTTTTTATTGCGTTCATACCAGAACATAACGGACACTCCCCTAGGCCCCTATGTCACAACGGACTTTTTACTTTTGCGCTGATTTAAAGCTTGAGACATCATTGCGACACAGAGATAAAGGAGCTAAGCGAACTTAGCCCATTTGAGTTTTATCGCAGCGTTGAATGCTGCTGAACAAGTTAGGGGCAAAGTCCTGTGGGAGAACAGGACTTTGCAAACTGGTATGTTTTAAACGTTGTACGGTTTGAGGTGAACAAACCTTTTAAATTCCTGCTGAGCATTGGCCTCATCATTTGTAATACTGTCAGCACCGACCACAAGGTTTAAAACTAATATAAATTTATGAAGTTTCATATTATTCTCATGATTATTTATAAATTTAAATAAAATAAAAATATGATTCGAATAAATATTAAAATAATTTTTCAAATAACAATTAATCCTCCCACAAATATAGGAAAATAAAATAATTAAAATTTTAAAATAGAAATAATTTATAAATTTAAAAAATCAGGTCGCAAAAACCCAAATTTTAAATAAATAAAATAATTAAATAAGTGAGAAAAAAAGTTTGAATAATGGCATGGCCAACTCCTTAAAAATGGAGTTCTACCACCAAATCACCGCGAATTAATTTAGGGTGGTAGAACGAAAGAGGGTTAGCAGACTGACCTAGCGACCAGCACGCGCGAACGCGTCCCCCTTCCGTCCTACCGCAAAGAAAGGGGACGCAAGGGTCTAACGTCTTATAGTAGAACTATAATCCGCCATAGATTTACGGTCTGTCAAAACCGACTGGCAATGTAGGCCAGCAACGAGATAATAATTGGTGATTTTAATTACGTCAATTTATTTTAATAAAAAAATTTTAAATATAATTATTTTATTCATATTTAAATAATATTATTCTCTTTATTATATTTAGAGCTTTTAATTAAATTTAAAATATAAACTTGGATTATATATATTTAGCTAGTAAAATAGATTAACAGTTAATTTTAATTTAATAGTCTATATAAAAATATAAGATGATAAGCAAACACCTCTTATCATCTTTTCTAGAGTTTAATTTTCTATAGCTTTTACGGGTAAACGCGTACCTAACAAAGAAAAAGTAACGTCCGCAACTTCCAACGGGTCTGAACTGGTCCAAATAATATGGTTCCCTTCATTTGGACTTTCAGAACTTAAATGATACTGATTGAGCTGCCGTATTAATTGGGCTGTTACAGCTTCGGAAGGCTCAATAATTTGAATATCACGCCCTACAATTTCCTGAATCGTGTCTGAAACAAACGGATAATGTGTACATCCTAAAATAATCGTATCGACTTTTTGCTCGACCAACGGTGCCAAAATATTTTTTAAATAATCCTTAACTTCCGCTGTATGTGCTTTGCCCGTTTCAATTTTTTCAGCCAAACCAATACACGGCACCAAAGACACTTTAATATCTTGCGCATACGTTTCAATTAAACTTTTTAAGTTTTTACCCTTCACCGTGGTTGCCGTTGCCAAGACAGCAATATGCTTGCTCACGGTCATGGCAACCGCGGGTTTTACCGCTGGTTCTATCGCAATAAGTGGTACATTAATTTGCGCTCTAATGGTTTCAACCGCTACAGCCGTCATGGTGTTACAAGCAATCACGATCGCTTTGCACTTACCTTGAGCAACTAGGTTTGAAATTAAATGCGTGGTTCGTGAAACAATCCAGTCGCTTTCTCTATCTCCATAAGGGACATATCTCGAGTCGGCGAAATAGATAATGTCTTCATTCGGAAGAGCCTGCCGAATATGCTTAAAGAGAGACAACCCGCCTAAACCAGAGTCAATCATCCCAATCGGATTGTTATTATTATTCATGGTTTATCCTGCATTTCATAAATTTAGAAAAATTCTTTCATGGTTGCCAAGTCATTAAGCAGGACTTTGGGCTGAATGGTTTTTAATTTTTCGGCCGATGTATAGCCCCAACCTACCGCAGCAAAATCAATACCTGCTTTATGCGCGGCTTCACCGTCAGTGGTTTGGTCGCCGACATAAATGGCATGGTTCTTACTTACGTCCAAAATGTTGAGAACACGCTTTATTCGCTTCGCTTTGCCAAATATAGACGAGCCGCCATCAATATGGCTAAAAAGCTCACAGAGTTCTTCACCCAGTACATTTTGACAGTTTTCTTTAGAGTTTGAAGTAATAATTGCGAGCGTATATCCACGCTTATGCAGTTCAATTAGGTGGTCACGCATACCGTCAAACAAATGAATTTCTTCATCTCTTTCTTTCATTAACCGAATAAAGTCTTTCGCAATCCAAGGCAGTTTCCACCGAGAAACATTCATCTCTTTCATAATTTCTCTAGGCGTAAGTTGTTTGTAGTACTCAACTTCGTGAAGGCTTACCGTTTTAAACTTATACTTTGCGGAAAGTTGATTTAAAACGTTTAGAAAAAAATGAAAGGAATCGACTAAAGTGCCATCTAAATCAAAAATAATCGCTTGATATTGTTTTAAGGTTTTTTCCATTTCTAATTTCAAAAGTATATTTTTCATTATTATATTATGTTTTTTATATATTTTTAAATCAGGCCCAACGAGGACCTGACCTAAATTTCAAATTTTATTTTAAGCTGCCGCTTTTTGTTCCTTTATCCAATTTTTAATACGGGCATCGAGTATATTTAAAGGCAGTGTTCCTGCATTTAAGATCATGTCATGGAACGCTTTGATATCAAAACGATCTCCAAGCTCCTGTTTCGCAAGCTCCCGTAGCTCTAAAATTTTGAGTTGGCCCATTTTGTATGCCAATGCTTGGGCAGGAATAGCAATATAGCGGTCTGCCTCTGCCTGAATATCTGGTTCATCTAAAGCTGAGTGTTCGCGCATAAAATCAATCATTTGCTGACGCGTCCATTTTTTATAATGCACACCAGTGTCCACCACTAGACGACAAGCCCGGAACAACTCACTCGAGAGTCTTCCATAGTCTGAAAGCGGGTCTTTATAGAAACCAACATCTTTACCCAATTGCTCTGCATAAAGTGCCCATCCTTCTATATAGGCAGTATGGTTAGGCTGCTTTCGGAACATCGGCAAATTTGGCAGGTTTTGGGCAATATCAATCTGCATATGATGGCCGGGAATTGCCTCATGGTAAGCAGTCGCTTCCATTGATATTTTGGAACGTTCAGAGAAGTCCCCCGTATTTACATACACTTGTCCGGGACGTGAACCATCAGGTGTTCCTTGGTGATACTCCGCTCCTGCCGCTTCTTTTTCTCGATATTGCTCTACAGGTAAAACTTCGACTTTATTTTTAGGTAATAAACCAAACAGCTTCGGCAACTCCGGTTGCATTTGGGCAATATACCCGCGATAAATCTCTAAAATTTCTTCACGAGATTTTGGGAAAACAGCAGGATTTGTTTTTAAAGATTGTTGGAAACTTTTTAAGTCATTGAAACCTTGCGCTTTGGCAATTTTCAGCATTTCTGCTTCTATACGAGCAACTTCTTTTAACCCGAGCTGATGAATATTTTCAGGGCTCTCTAGCGTAGTCGTATTGTTTTCTACATAAAAACGATAAAGCTCGTCACCATTTGGCAAGCTCCATATACCCTCATGTTGTCGTCCATGGGGTAAGTAATCTTTCTGAATAAATGTACCGAGTTTTTGATAAGCAGGCCGAACATTTTGATCTATGGCCTGTAGTATTTCACGGCTTAAACGCTCTTGTTCTGCTTTAGAAATGTTGTTTGGAAATTGCTTTAATGGAGAAGCAAATACACTGTCTTTCCCTGCTGGAGCTGCAATACTATCAATCTGCTTTGCCACCTTTTCAATTAAATACTTGGGTGGCATCAACCCGTCTTTTTGCCCTTGTTTCGCTAACTGAATACCTTGATCAAGAATAAGAGGAATTTTTTTTAAACGAGCAATATAGTCTTGATATTGTTTAGTATTATTAAATGGAATCGAACTAATAAATCCCGGAAATTGTAAATGTAGCCCCCACATTTGATTAAAAGGCATCTCATACAATTTCAAATCATAACTTTTAAGTGTCTCTTTTAACTGATAAATCATTAAATCTTTATTTAATTGATCAGTTGCTGAAAATCCTGTGCTATCAATCGCTTCAAAACGTTTTAAAAAATTTTGAGTAGTTTTTTTATCTTTCTCAATCTGATTTTTTGAAGACTCGGTCCATCGATCGTTGTAGCGTAAATCGCCTAAAGTCGTTGCAGTTTCAGGATTATTTTTCAAAGTATATTCCCATTGTTCTTGTAAAAGCTGATTTAAAGCTTTCACCCGAACAGAGACATTAGTGTTTTGCTTAGATTGTGATTTTTCGATGGTATTTGTATTTATTTCGGGGGTTGTAGCATTAGACGAATGAGACATCCAAAATAAAACACTGATACAAGCAAAATGTAAGGTTCTGTTTTTCATTTAATTATCCAAACATATTTAACGAAGTTTAAAATATAGACAAAACAAATTACGTGCCAAGCAGCCTATAAAATAGTGTAAAAATCGAGTATTTTTTTAACTCAATGATTTTATAAATTAATTTTCTTTTTAATTAAATTATTTATAGTTGCTATCTATATTCCCTATTTGACTTTAATTTACCAGAAAGTCAAAAAAAGCGCACATGAGCGATCTCAGTGCACTTTTTCATTTCTACATTAAAAACTTTTTCTTAAGAAAATAAATATTGATAAACAATATACGCAGCCAGTTTTGCTGTTCGATTGTCCAAATCAAATTTTGGATTGCACTCAGCAATATCTAGAAGTTTGATTTTTCCCGTCTCTTGAATATGCTTAAAAATTGCTTCAAAAGTAGCTAAATCAATTCCTTTTACGGCTGGCGCACTGACCCCCGGTGCAACCGCAGCCGCGAAGACATCTAAATCAATCGTAACGTACAAGCAGTCTACTTTTTCAATAAAAGCGTCAACCGCCGTGAGCACATTTGGTAGGTTAAAAATATTAACCTCATGATCGCGTAAATATGAACAATTTAGCGCATCAGCAGTATCAAATAAAACTTTAGTATTGGCATGGTTGGCAACCCCAATACATAAATAATTAAATTGTTTTTGATGCTGTTCTGAAAGACGAGCTGCCTGTAAAAAAGGTGTTCCAGAGGTGGCATGCTCTGCTTCACGCAAATCAAAATGGGCATCAAAATTAATAATGCCTATTTTTTTATCTGGCGCGTGGGCTTGTACATATTGGAACAGACCACTAAAGCTACCAAATGCAACTTCATGTCCACCGCCCAACACAATCGGCTTTAAACCATTTTGTAGGCTGTTTGCGACTTGTTCAGCTAACTCGCTTTGTGCTTGCTCTAAATTCTCATATTCGCAAGTCACTGTACCCAAATCGACCAGGCTCACTGGGCAATGAATCGGTAAGTTAGCCAGTTGTGTACGAATCGCATCTGGCGCATCGGCAGCACCAACTCGGCCTTTGTTACGTTTCACGCCTTCATCAGAGCTAAAGCCAATCAGGGCAAACTCGGCATGTTGGGTTTTATTCATAATATGATGGATACGTTGATGTGCTTCACCATCGCCATCATGACGGCCTTGCCATTTAAATGTGTGATTCATATGCCACCGTCTAAAAAATAACTTCTTGTCCATGCTGAACGACTCGCTTAGGCAAATCGCCGCCCAGCCAGTAAACAATTTCAGATGGATGTTCAATATCCCAAGCCACAAAGTCAGCGACTTTACCCTGCTCCAAACTACCGTGTGTTTGCTCTAAACCGAGCGCTTGTGCGGCATGAATGGTGACACCCGCTAAAGCTTGCTCAGGTGTTAAACGGAATAACGTACTGCCCATATTCAGCATTAAACGTACAGAAAGTGCTGGAGATGTACCCGGATTTAAATCACTCGACAACGCAATACGCACGCCATGCTTAATCAGACTTTCAATTGGTGGGTATTGTGTTTCACGCAATAAATAAAAGGCACCCGGCAATAACACAGCAACCGTACCCGACTCTGCCATGGCTTTGACATCATCTTCGGTCATGTACTCTAAATGGTCAGCCGACAAAGCATGATAACGTGCTGCCAAGCTTGAGCCGCCTAGTGATGAAAGCTGTTCAGCATGAAGCTTAACGGGTAGACCCAATGATTGTGCCGTTTTAAAAACACGTTCGACCTGAGCGAGTGAAAAGGCTAAATGCTCGCAAAACGCATCTACTGCATCGACTAAACCTTCAGCATGTAGTTTAGGCAACATTTCTGTACAGATATGCTCGATATAAGCATCGCTTTGATCTTTGTACTCTGGCGGTAACGCATGTGCAGCCAAACAGGTACTTTTGACCGTTATCGGTAATTTTTCACCAATTTGACGGATTACACGCAGCATTTTGCGCTCGTTTTCGTAATTGAGTCCGTAGCCAGACTTAATTTCAATGGTGGTGACACCGTCTTGCTGCATACAGCGAATACGTTTCAGTGCTGAGTTTAAGAGTTGTTCTTCACTGGCTTCTCGGGTTGCGCGTACTGTACTTGCAATACCGCCACCGCTTGCTGCAATTTCCGCATAACTTACGCCTTGTAAGCGCTTTTCAAACTCAACACTACGGTTGCCACCAAATACGCTATGCGTATGACAGTCGATGAACCCTGGAGTTACCCAAGCACCATTTAAGTCAACTGTTTCGGAATAAGTGTCGGCAGGAAGTTGTTGTTGTTTTCCAATCCAGTGGATGAGATGCCCTTCGGTAACAATTGCAGCATCTTCGATATAAGAATATTGCCCATTTTGCATGGTCGCAATATGGCAGTTTTGCCAAAGTTTTTTCATTAGCCTATCCTCGAAACTGCCCAACAGTAAAACTATTGGGCAGTTGATTTGTTAGCTTTCCATTTCTATGTTTTGCTGGACAGGCTCACTTTCCTTTCCCAAGCTTTGCTCCGGTTTTACCCAAATGCGATACGCAATGGTTAAGAGAGCAAGCCAAGTAATTCCTACATAAATTGCAGGACGCGAGTCTGGGAAGTAGCCCATCATGACTAAAATGAACACCATAAAACCGATTGCAAAAGCAGGTGCATATGGCCAGCCAAATACAGGGAAATCTAGTGCCTTAATTTCAGCAGTAGATAATTTACGGCGCATCGCCACTTGCGAAAGCAAGATCATGAGCCATACCCAAACAGTTGCAAACGTTGCAATTGAAGCAATGATGACAAATACATTTTCAGGAATCAGGTAGTTCAGCACCACACCAATTAACAGCACGCCAGCCATAACCACCACAGTCATCCAAGGCACACCATTACGTGAAAGTTTCTTAAACACTTGCGGTGCTTGACCACGATTTGCCATACCGTACAACATACGGCCTGCACCAAATACATCACTATTAATTGCTGAAATTGCTGCTGTCACCACCACAATATTTAAAATATTTGCAGCAGATTTAATGCCTAAGTTTTCAAAAATTTGTACAAACGGGCTGCCTTGGCTACCAATCTGGTTCCATGGGAAAATCGACATAAGTACAAAAATAGTCAGTACATAGAACAGTAAAATACGGACTGGAACAGCATTAATTGCTTTTGGTAGAGTAGTTTTCGGGTCTTGTGACTCACCTGCGGTTAAACCAATAATTTCGATCCCGCCAAAAGCGAATACCACTACAGATAAGCATGCCACTAAACCTGCAATACCATGAGGCATGAAGCCATCATAAATCCATAGGTTTTGAAGCCCTGGTACAACATTGCTGTGGTCAACGTGGAAGCCGTAGAACATTAAACCCAAGCCACCTAAAATCATGGCAACAATGGCACTGACTTTAACAATAGAAAGCCAAAATTCGAGTTCACCAAAGACTTTTACATGAATAAGGTTAATTGCACCTAAGAACATGATGAGAGACAAAATCCAGATCCACCGCGGTACATCGGGATACCAAAACCCCATATAAATACCAAACGCAGTGACATCGGCAATTGCAACAATCACCATCTCAAAAACATAGGTCCAACCTGTGGTAAAACCCGCCAATGGACCAATGTACTGAGATGCATAGTGGCTGAATGAGCCAGAGACAGGGTTATGGACAGCCATCTCACCCAGTGCGCGCATAACGATATAAATTGCAATCCCTGCAACGATATACGCGAGTAATACTGAAGGCCCTGCCATTTTGATGGCAGTCGCCGAACCATAGAAAAGCCCAGTTCCAATTGCTGAGCCCAATGCCAAGAAACGAATATGGCGGGGGTTTAAACCCCGCTGTAGTGTGGAGGTTTGTGACATTATAATCTCCAATCCTTGAGGAAATTTAGTTGGATTCGGCCACTCCATGTGACCGTTTTATCAATCACACTTCAGATAAACTAGGGAGTAGTTTTGGAATGAGTAACTTGTTTAGGCAACCACTCGCAAGCAATTCACTAGCCTGTTCGATATCCGGAGCAAAGAAACGATCTTCGCTGTAGTAAGGAACTTGATCGCGCAAGATTTTACGAGCTTGTTCAAGTTTAGGCGAGCTTTTTAAACCTTCACGGAAGTCTAAACCCTGACAAGCGCCTAACCATTCAACAGCTAAAATGCCACGAACGTTGTCAGCCATGTACCAAAGACGCTTACCAGCATTCGGAGCCATCGATACGTGGTCTTCCTGATTGGCAGACGTTGGTAAACTATCAACGCTTGCAGGATGTGCAAGTGCTTTATTATCGCTCGCAAGTGCAGCAGCTGTCACTTGTGCAATCATAAAGCCTGAGTTAACACCGCCATTTGCAACCAAGAATGGTGGAAGTTGTGACATGTGGCGGTCCATCATCATCGAAATACGACGTTCAGACAGTGAACCAATCTCAGCGATCGCCAATGCTAAATTATCTGCCGCCATTGCAACAGGTTCTGCATGGAAGTTACCACCAGAAATCACGTCACCTTGTTCAGCAAACACAAGCGGGTTATCCGATACAGCATTTGCTTCAATTTCTAATACTTCCGCAGCCTGACGGATTTGCGTTAAACATGCACCCATCACCTGTGGTTGGCAACGTAAAGAGTACGGGTCTTGAACTTTGCTACAGTCTTCATGTGAATGTGCAATTTCACTTGAGTCTGTTAATAGGTCACGATAAGCCGCAGCTACATCAATTTGACCACGTTGGCCACGTACTTCGTGAATACGCGCATCGAATGGTGCACGTGAACCCAACATTGCTTCAACGCTTAAGCCACCACAAACCGTTGCAGCAGCAAACAAGTCTTCAGCTTCAAACAAGCCACGTAATGCATAAGCAGTTGACACTTGTGTACCGTTTAAAAGTGCCAAACCTTCTTTAGCAGCTAAAGAAATAGGTTCTAAACCTGCAACTTTTAAAGCTTCAACGGCTGGTAACCATTCACCCTTATAACGTGCCTTACCTTCACCAAGTAACACTAAAGACATGTGTGCAAGTGGTGCCAAGTCACCTGAAGCACCTACTGAACCTTTCAGCGGAATGTGTGGGTAAACTTCGGCATTAATTAAAGCCAACAAAGCATCAATTACTTTACGACGAATACCAGAGAAACCACGCGCCAAGCTATTTGCTTTTAACAGAATAATTAAACGAACCATTGCATCATCAAGTGCTTCACCTACACCTGCTGCATGCGAAAGAACCAATGAACGTTGTAACTTTTCTAAATCTTCAGGAGCGATTTTGGTTGACGCGAGTAAGCCAAAGCCCGTGTTAATACCGTAAGCTGTACGCCCTTCATTTACAATTTTCTCAACGCAAGCCACGCTTGCCTCAATTGCAGATGAAGCACATTCATCCAATTTAACTTTGATCGGGTTAAGGTACGCTTGACGTAAATCGGCTAAGGTCAATTTTCCCGGTTGGATAAGTAATTCCATGTTGGCTTCCTAATTTTTTGCACTATATTCTGCTGAGACGGTGCTTTTCACAATTGCAAAAAGCACCGCTAGTTCTTCCATGTATTTTTATTGCGTGATCATTGGCAAGTGTAAGCCTTGCTCTTTGGCACAGTTAATCGCAATTTCATAACCTGCATCGGCATGACGCATAACACCTGTTGCAGGGTCATTAGTCAGTACGCGAGCAATACGTGCAGCAGCTTCATCTGTACCATCACACACAATCACAACGCCTGAGTGTTGAGAGAAGCCCATACCTACACCACCACCGTGATGTAAAGACACCCAAGTTGCGCCGCCTGCTGTATTGAGCAACGCGTTTAATAAAGGCCAGTCTGATACTGCGTCTGAACCGTCTTGCATTGCTTCAGTTTCACGGTTAGGACTTGCAACCGAACCTGAGTCCAAGTGGTCACGACCAATCACAACTGGTGCAGACAATTCACCGCTACGAACCATTTCGTTAAATGCCAAACCAAGTTTTGCACGTAAGCCCAAACCTACCCAGCAAATACGCGCTGGTAAGCCTTGGAAGCTAATGCGTTCACGAGCCATGTCTAACCAGTGATGTAAATGTTCATCATCAGGAATTAACTCTTTAACTTTGGCATCTGTTTTATAAATGTCTTCTGGGTCACCAGAAAGCGCAGCCCAACGGAATGGACCAATACCACGGCAGAACAATGGACGGATGTAAGCAGGTACGAAGCCTGGGAAATCAAAAGCGTTTGCTACGCCTTCATCTTTCGCCATTTGACGGATGTTGTTGCCATAGTCAAATGTTGGAACACCCATTTTTTGGAAATCAAGCATGGCTTGTACGTGCTTCGCCATCGACTGTTTTGCAGCTTTTACAACAGCTTCCGGTTCAGTTTTCGCACGTTCACGGTATTCATCCCAAGTCCAACCTACTGGTAAGTAGCCATTAAGTGGATCGTGTGCACTTGTCTGGTCAGTCACCATGTCTGGACGTACACCACGGCGAACAAGCTCAGGTAAAATTTCAGCAGCGTTACCATGAAGCGCAATTGAAATTGCTTTGCCTTCTTTTGTATAGCGGTCAATACGCGCTAAAGCGTCGTCTAAGTCAGTTGCTTGTTCGTCTACATAACGAGTACGTAAACGGAAATCGATACTTGCTTGTTGGCATTCAATGTTTAAAGAACATGCACCTGCAAGTGTTGCAGCTAGAGGCTGAGCACCACCCATACCACCTAAACCAGCAGTAAGAACCCAACGACCTTTTAAGTCACCGTTGTAGTGTTGGCGGCCTGCCTCAACGAAAGTTTCATATGTACCTTGTACAATGCCTTGGCTACCAATATAGATCCATGAACCTGCTGTCATTTGACCGTACATTGCAAGTGCTTTTGCGTCTAACTCGTTGAAGTGTTCCCAGTTTGCCCAGTGTGGTACAAGGTTTGAGTTTGCAATTAAAACGCGTGGTGCATCTTTATGAGTTTTAAACACACCTACTGGTTTGCCTGATTGAACTAATAAAGTTTCATCAGTTTCAAGATTTTTTAACGTATCTACAATTTTGTCGAAACATTCCCAGTTTCGTGCTGCACGACCAATACCACCGTATACAACTAACTCTTTCGGGTTTTCTGCAACGTCCGGATCAAGGTTATTCATCAACATACGTAATGGGGCTTCAGTTAACCAACTCTTAGCCGTTAATTCAGTGCCGCGTGGTGCACGAATTTCTACATCACGAAATTTTGTTGTCGTTGTTGTCACAGTCGGACTCCTTCCTTTGAGCTTACATCAGCAGAACATCACTTGTCTCTGCATTTGTATAGTAATGTATTAACTTGTATATACATCCATATACTACACAAATATTTTTCGGCGTGAAGAGGGTGACTCATATTTTTTTAATAAAATTGAATAAGCTTATGAATTAAATTAATTTATTTTTATATCTAGCATAAAAAAAGCACATATCCTCTAATAAGACATGTGCTTTTTAAGACGTAAATGATGTCTTTTTATCGTTGAATTAACTCAATGACATAGCAGCTTTTAAGTTGTTTTTTGGAAAAATTGATTGATGTGACACCAGATTTTTTCTCAATTTTTAGTGTCTCATGAGCAGCAATCTGAACGGAATGATCATCCACATTTACTTGTGTTTCACTACCCTGATTAAAAATGAAAATCAGATCTGCCGAACTTATAAATGCCTGCTCCGCTGCATCATTCAACCACTGAAAACGGGCATGAAACTTTGCAGGATCATAAATTAAATTTAAATCTCGAATTGCCCCATTTACAAGTTCACTTTGAACCTGACTCTCACCATGAAAAGCAAAAATATCGCCTTGGTTTAGCGTTTTGGCAGGAAGCTCATCGACATGCAGTACTATGCCCTGTCCATCGAGTACGCTAATAATGCGCTGCTTGTTGGGAAATAACGAAAATGGTCCGGAAGTGGTCACATCTGCCATCGAAATGCGCCAATCGAAATCGGCTTCACCTTGGCTTCTGGCAATTTCTAAAGTGAAACCCGCACCGTTTTTCCAAAGCATTTTTGTATATTGATCGGCCCTGATCAATTCAATCATGGATTAAATTTCCCTTCGAGATAATAGCGGCTGCCCGGATAAATCAAACGCGCACTTGAAATAAGTTGTTTGTTTGACCATGTGCGGCGACGGATCAGTAAACACGGCTCAGCTTTGGTGATCTTTAACCATTTACACTCTTGAGGAGATGCTAAAACTGCCTCAACAATATGCTCACCCTCTGACACAGGTGCTTTCGCCATGAGGTAAGCATTTGGGGTAATGGTTTTAAAATCTTGTTCTAAATAATCTGGAATCAGCGCTGCATCGACTAAACGATCTTCGACCTGAACAGGTACATCATTTTCATAATGCACAATAATCGAGTGAAATAATTTTTGCCCTTCGCGAGTCTGCATTAACACGCTTTGCTCTGCATTTGCATAAATTTGTTCTAAGACTAAAACTTCAGCGTGGTGCTTATGGTTTCGTGCAATAATCTCATCAGCGATATTATTAATTTGAAAAAGTGCAGTTCGGCCTTGCCCTTCAGCAACGAAAGAACCAACGCCCTGAATTCGAACGAGCAAACCCTCAGTCGTTAATTCACGTAGCGCACGGTTTACCGTCATACGGCTACAACCGAGTTGATTAACCAGTTCACTTTCCGAAGGAATTTTTTTATTTACAGCCCAAGTACCTTCATAAATCTTTTGTGAAATCAATTGTTTTACGCGTTGATATAAAGGAACTGGACTATCAGCTTCAATCGAAAGCTCAGTATGTTCTTGTTTTGATGTTCTGGGCATAACAAATACTCAAAAAGGCAGCAGGCAAAAAGGTATTTTAGTTGACATGCTATGTATATACAACCACATACAACATGTTAATTTATGAATTAAAGATATTTTAAGAAGTCTAAAAAATAAACATAGTTCGGTAAAAGCTAATTTAAAGTTTTATGTAGAAAAATTCAAATATATAAAAGCTTTATCAATATTTATTTAATAATTATTTCTGCTATGCCTTAGCTCAATTCAAAGAAGCAAAAATGTAGTCTTTTTTAGTTTACGAAATGCTGCTTAAAATTTTTATTTAAAATAACTGATCAATAGTATTCTGCTGCCACACTGTATATTAATAAAGCTGGAAGCACATCGAATGCGTAATTATAAAATAGATATTCTTCGAGGAATGTCTATCCTTTTGGTTCTTTTACATCATTTTAATATTCCTTATAAACTCAAAGATACATGGTTAGGTTTTGATTTTTTAGGTGAAGCATTTAGCACAGTCATCGCAAGAAATGGAAATTATGGTGTCACCATGTTTTTTGTGATTTCGGGTTTTTTAATTACCCATCATACTTTAAAACGAGACAAACAATTTTCCGCAATTAACCTCAAGCATTTTTATATCCGACGGGCAGCGCGTATCTTGCCGTGTTTGGTATTACTCATTTTAGGGGTAAGCATACTTGGTTCATTTGACTTAAAACCCTTTATGAACCAAGCTCCGAATGGCATTGAGGTTTCCTATTCCTTAACCATATTTGCAGCTTTAACCTTCTGGATGAATATCCTGATTATTAAATTCGGTTGGGTAAACTACGCCTTGGGCGTGTTGTGGTCACTCTCTGTGGAAGAAGTTTTCTATTTTGTTTTTCCATTATTGTGCTTGCTTACGCGTAGTAATAAGGTCTTTATTGCTGTACTGATTGGGGTAATTATTTACGGGCCTTATTTTAGGTCCCTGCATTTTGGGGAAGAAAGCGGCGCCTATTTATATCACTATTTTTCGAGTTTTGATGGTATAGCGATTGGCTGTTTAACGGCGATTTTTTCTCATAAATATCAGCCAAATTGGCACTATAAAAAACTTCTTTCATGGCTAATTATTTTAGGTATGACCGCTCTATATTTATATGCGCCAATTAAAGAAGTGAGTACATGGGGTATTAGCCTATTTGCTTTTGCCACAGGCTTACTGATTTTGTGTTTTCAACATCCTTCCGGAACACAGGCGCATAATCTATTGACCAAAGTGATGGTCTGGTTGGGGCAAAGAAGTTATGAGACTTATTTGTTTCATCTGGTTGTGCTGGGTCTTATGAAAGTTGCTTTTGTTCCGGCTCAAACGGACGCTAGCATCAAAATTATGCTTTTAATTGGCTATCTGATTCTGACCTTTATTATCAGCGCAGCGATTGAAAAATATTATTCGACACCGCTTAACAGCTATATTCGAAATATTTTCATTAAAGATAAATCATAAAATAAGCCCCTCTAAATCAGGGGCTTTTGTTTTATTAAGCGATCAACATGGTTTCATCATCTTGCTTAAAAGGGTTCGACCAGTTCTGCCAAGCTTGTGATCCTAAAGCCATTTCTTCATCACTTAATAAACAACGGTCTAAGCGTTCTATTAAGGCTTGCTCATCCATTTGCATACCAATTAAAACCAGTTCCTGACGTGCATCACCTGTACGAGCGTCCCAATTTTTCTTAATTTGCTCAATGCTGGCTAGGTCACTCGGCCAATCTTCTTCTGAAACAGCAGCCCACCAATAACCTGCTAGGCCGTGTCGAGCCATTGCACCCGCTTGCGACCATGAATAAGCTAAGGTAGGGTCAGCAGCCAACCAGAAAAAGCCTTTAGAACGCACGACTCCTGGCCATTCTGACTGAACCAAATCATAAAAACGTTCTGGATGGAAAGGTCGACGCGCGCGGTAAACAAAACTACTGATTCCGTACTCTTCAGTTTCAGGTGTATGTTCGCCGCGTAACTCTTTTAACCAGCCCGGTGCTTGCGCGGCTTCATCAAAATCAAATAGCTGTGTATTTAAGATTTTGTCTAAAGCAATTTTTCCAAATTGAGCAATTTCAATTCGAGCACGCGGGTTTAGAGTTTTTAAAATGGCGATAAGCTGGTCTTGCTGCGCCTGATCAATCAAATCAATTTTATTCAGCACAATCACATCACAAAACTCAATCTGATCAATGAGAAGATCGACCACAGTTCTCTCATCTTGCTCGCCTAATGACTCACCACGTTGTTGCAGTGAATCAACTGAACTGTAGTCTTTAAGAAAGTTAAAAGCATCGACTACCGTGACCATAGTGTCGAGTCGAGCGAACTCATTGAGAGAGTTTCCATTTTCATCTTCAAAGGTAAAAGTTTCTGCTACTGGTAATGGTTCTGAAATACCCGTTGACTCAATCACCAATTGGTCAAAGCGCCCTTCATCGGCTAAGCGTCTCACCTCAACCAGTAAATCTTCTCGTAGCGTGCAACAGATACAACCGTTACTCATTTCAACCAGTTTTTCATCTGTTCTTGAAAGCTCTGCCCCACCTTCACGTACTAATGCTGCATCAATATTTACCTCAGACATATCATTAACAATCACGGCAATACGGCGGCCTTCACGATTATTTAAAATATGATTGAGTAATGTGGTCTTTCCTGCACCCAAAAAGCCAGATAAAACGGTAACAGGAAGCTTGGCAAATGAGTTGGCGATTGCAGTGTGCATGGCTTGATCTCTTTGAATAATATTTAAACTGATCATGGCTGGCCATTAAAATATGGCCAGATCACAGGCGTAACCTATTTCTAAACCCTATTAATGTTATGTTATAACATAACTATTGATCAAGTTTTTATTCCAGTTTTATCTAAGCCAATTTACTTAATCTTTGAAAAAATTGCTTTTATAGTCACTGACAAATCGAGGTTCTATAGTGATGGTCAGGTCCCCATGAACGGAATCCTTGGCTATCAATATGAATTTGTCCCGAGGCATAAACACCAAGACCCATGTTAAGTGCTTGTCCTTTGGTTTCCCAGAACTGACAAAGTTTAGTTTTGGTTTGTTGAATATTGAACTGGTCTAAGTCGCTAGGCTGTTCTGGTCCAATTCGAAAATCAAGCGCTGCATTAAAGACATGTCGGGAAGCATCTGCCCCACCTGCACAGCGGTTTAAAGATAAAGCTCGATAGGCCGATGTCACTTCAAAATCGTTAATTACACCATCGTCAACCAATGCTTTTAAGATACTAAGCGTTGGTACAATATTGGACCAAATCTCGCGTGGGGGCACGGCATAAGGCTCCACTCCACATTTTTGCCAGTCACGAGCTGAACGCAATAACTCATAATCTGGAACTAAATTGGCAAGCCCTTTTTGCTTAAGAAATTGCTTGTAAGCTTGTACAGACTGTGCATGATCTGCGGTTGCAATCCAGGCAATATAATCTTCGGGTTGTTGTTTTATTCTTACTACCGTTTTAGATGGCTGAGGCAAAGAGTGAGGATGTTTAGAAACGGTTGGCTTAGGTGTCTGAGTGGTACACGCAGTCAGAAAAAGTAAGATTAAACCTAAATAGGAATATTTCATAAATATGTTGTTCCTTCCTCAACATCGGGAAGCCTTAGTTATTCAATCAAGAGATGTTATAATATAACAATTATAAAGTCCTTTAATTTCTGTTGTAAATTTTAAAAATAAAAAAGGACGTATGCGATACGTCCCTTTTCGTTCCTAATTAAGGTCTAATTACACATCTGCTTCTAAAGCATGTACAGGCTGCTCAGCTTTTAACTTACGGCGTTTAAACTGATAAGCCACCATCAAACACAAAATCCATCCCGGAATCATCATAACCGCAACACGCATATCTGGTGTTAGCGACATGACAACTAAAATTCCAAGCATAAACGCCATGCAAAGGTAGTTGCTAAATGGATACATAAAGCTTGGGAATTTAGTTGTTTGACCTTGGCGTGTCATGAATTTACGGAATTTTAAATGTGTCCATGAAATTACGACCCAGTTAATCACAATCGCCGCTACAACAAGCATCATGAGTAAACCAAACGCTTTTTCTGGGAAAATGTAATTTAACAATACACATAAAATAGTGACTGCCGCAGAAAGGATCACTGCATTGGTTGGAATACCGCGTTTATTAATACGAGCAAATACTTTTGGTGCATTTCCTTGCTGAGCAAGGCCGAGCAACATACGGCTACTGCAATAACTTGTGCCGTTATAGACCGAAACCGCAGCAGTCAAAATCACGAAGTTGAGTAAAGTTGCAACACCTTGGCTGTCTAAAGAAGCAAACACCATTACAAAAGGACTGCCACCTTGTGCCATTTGATTCCAAGGAAATAATGAGAATAAAACAAGAAGCGTCGCAATATAGAAAATCAAAATACGATAGATAATCTGGTTTACCGCTTTAGGTAAAGTTTTATCTGGGTCTCGTGCTTCTGCCGCAGTAATACCAAAAAGCTCGATACCACCAAAAGCAAAAATAATGACCGCCATTGCCATGACCAAACCTTTAATGCCAAATGGGAAGAAACCACCTAATGCCCAAAGGTTAGAAATACTGGCCTGAGGCCCTGCTGTGCCGGTTGCAAGTAAATATGAACCGAAACCGATCATGGCTAAAATTGCTAAGATTTTGACAATGGAAAACCAAAATTCCATTTCGCCAAAAAACTTAACATGCAGTAAATTGATACCATTAATGAGAATAAAGAACGTTAGAGCAGATGCCCACGTTGGGATTTGCGGCCACCAATATTGAATATAAAGTCCAATTGCACTTAACTCCGCCATACACACAAGTACATTGAGTACCCAGTAATTCCATCCTGACATGAAGCCTGCAAAAGGTCCCCAATATTTGTAAGCGAAGTGGCTAAAAGATCCACTTACAGGTTCTTCTACGACCATTTCACCGAGCTGGCGCATCATTAAAAAAGCAATAAATCCTGCAATCGCATAACCCAAGATTACCGATGGACCTGCCAATTTAATCGATTGTGATATACCAAGAAACAGCCCTGTACCAATCGCTCCACCCAATGCAATCAGCTGGATGTGACGATTACTCAAACCGTGTTTCAGGTTTCCTTGCTCTTGTGTTGACATATGATTATTCTCATCCTTGTCACGTAATTTTTTTCCAATAAATTACGTATATCATAAATTGATCGGATTTTCATAGAGATTGATGAAAAAATAATTGCGTTACTTTTCTCACAACCGCGCATGAAAACAGAAAATGCAAGAAATAACAATTATTATGCAATGTGTAATTAAATTATGTATTGCGTAATTTTATGAATTCAGTATTATAAGAACCATGAAGTAATTGGTTGTTCTCGGTCTCTATCAAACTCATAAGTAAAAAGATGATCTAAATAACGGTTAAAACTTATTGAGTAGCTCAGTCCCTAGACCGAACTTTTATTTGTATAAGACGCGAGATGAAGACAAGGAAGCGAAAATGGAACAAAAACTAAACTCTTTTATTGAAGTTTCACCTCAATCTGATTTCACTATTCATAATTTGCCTTATGGTATTTTTAGTAGAACAGCCGAAGGCGAGCGTCAGGTCGGTGTAGCTATCGGTGATTGGGTCATTGATCTCGCTGCTCTTGAAAAGCATGGTCTTTTAAAACTTTCAGATCAAGACACATACTTTAACCAGCCTACACTGAATAAATTTATTGAATCGGGCAAAGCCAATTGGTCTAAAGTTCGTAAAACGCTACAGTCTCTTCTTTCAGTTGATAATTTAACGCTTCAAGAAAATGAAGCATTGCTCCAAGAAGTTTTGGTTAAGCAAGACAGTGTTACTTTGCATTTACCACTTCAAGTATCTGGTTATACCGATTTCTATTCTTCTAAAGAACATGCCACCAATGTAGGCTGTATGTTCCGCGACCCTAAAAATGCCTTACTTCCAAACTGGACTGAATTGCCTGTTGGTTACAATGGCCGTGCTAGCTCTGTTGTAGTCAGTGGCACTCAAGTCGTGCGTCCATCTGGACAAATTAAACTTCCAAATGAAGAGCGTCCAGTTTTCTCAGCTACGCGTAAACTCGATTTCGAACTTGAAACAGCATTTGTTATTGGTAAACCAACGGAGCTTGGCCAGCCAATCTCAATTGAAAATGCTTGGGACCATATTTTTGGAATGGTATTACTCAATGACTGGTCAGCGCGCGATATCCAGCAATGGGAATATGTACCTCTAGGTCCTTTCAATTCAAAATCTTTTGCTAGTGCCATCTCACCTTGGGTAGTCACGCTTGAAGCACTTGAGCCATTTAAAGTGGAAGGCCCAAAACAAGAGCCTAAACCTTTAGCGTATCTACAAGAAAATATCGCGAATAGTTACGACATTAATTTGAGTGTTGAAATTCAAAGCCCAAATTCAGCACAAACTGATGTGATCTGTAAAACCAATTTCAAATATATGTATTGGTCTATGGCTCAGCAGCTGACTCACCACACCATTGGAGGCTGTAACGTTCAGGTCGGCGATTTAATGGGTTCAGGTACTATTTCAGGTTCTACACCTGACTCTTATGGTAGCTTGCTTGAGCTGACGTGGAACACCACCAAACCGTTAACACTTGCGAATGGTGAAACTCGTGGTTTCTTGCAAGACGGCGACACGCTCATTATGAAAGGACACTGTGAGAAAAATGGTATTCGCGTTGGCTTTGGTGAAGTTCGAAATACGGTACTTCCTGCATTAAATTTCGATTTTGCAGAAACTTCGGAGCCAGACTATGAAGCTGTATAGTTACTTTCGTAGCTCTGCAGCTTACAGAGTACGGATTGGCCTCAACCTTAAAAATCTCGCTTATGAAACTGCACCAGTTCATTTGGTTAAAAATGAGCAGCAAAGTGAAGACTATTTAAAGTTAAATCGCAGTGCCTTAGTGCCAACTTTAATAGACGGCGATTTAACTTTGTCACAGTCATTAAGTATTTTGGAATATCTAGATGAACAATATCCGGAAACCAAATTACTCCCAAATGATGTGAAAGAGAGAGCCAAAATCCGTGCTTTTGCACAGGCAATTGCCTGTGATATTCATCCGTTAAATAACTTACGTGTGCTGAAATATTTAAAAAATGACTTAAATGTTTCGGACGAACAAAAAAATTATTGGTATCAGCACTGGATTCTTGAAGGTTTTCAAACTCTCGAACAGCAACTTCAAGATTCAAATGGACAGTTTTGCTTTGGGCACGAAGCAACGATTGCCGATTGCTGCCTCATTCCACAGGTCTATAACGCGAAACGCTTCAAGATAGATTTATCTGCGTTTCCAAAAATTGAATCAATTTATCAACATTGTTTGTCTATCCCAGCCTTCTATAACGCGGCGCCAGAACAACAACCAGATTGGGAATAGTAAAAGGAGTTTCAACATGACATTTGCCATTAAAAAAATACATCACGTTGCATATCGCTGTAAGGATGCGAAAGAAACTGTTGAGTGGTATAAAAAAATGCTCAACATGGACTTTATCTTAGCTTTTGCTGAAGACCATGTACCTTCAACGAAAGCCTTCGACCCTTATATGCATTTATTCCTAGATGCTGGTCAGGGCAACGTTTTGGCATTTTTTGAATTACCAACCCAACCAGAAATGGGCCGAGATGAAAACACGCCTCAGTGGGTACAACATATTGCCTTTGAAGTTGAAGATTTAAATGCCCTTTTAGCTGCCAAACAACATTTGGAAGACAACGGCGTTAAAGTGCTAGGTATTACCAACCATGGTATCTTCCATTCAATTTATTTCTTTGACCCAAATGGCCATCGTTTAGAACTGACTTATAACGATGTACATGCTGAAGAGAAAATTGCAAAAATTACTGAAGAAATGAAAACTGAAATGTTAGATGAATGGAGCAAAACCAAACGTGCTCCACACCATACTCATTTCTTGCATGAAGAAGAATTAGGCGCATAATTCTTTCAAAGCAATCGTTTTAAAAGTCGGCATTGGTGGGAATAGTTTGAATGAACTGTTCTATATCAATGCCGATTTATATTGTTTAAATCTACTAAACTTCTTCTATCAATTTACGCTATAAATGAAAGATGAAGTTGTTTGTAAGAATTGTTGATTATTAAACATGTGAATTTCGCTAATAGAAAAAGGTGATTTCTATTTTTCTATAGGCTCAGGCATGATGTAAATCGCATCAATTCCAATTTATGTTTATACATAACTGTTTAACTGCTGAAGTAAATCGATTAAGGGTATTTAAATGATTGAAGAAAAAATATCTGGGGGGGTTCAATCACTTGAAGTTGGCTTATCCGTACTAAATGCCCTTTTAGAGCACAATCAACCGATTATTCTCAAAGACTTATCGAGTAAGCTTGAGATGCATCCTGCCAAAGTACACCGTTATTTGGTGAGCTTAATTCGCATGGATTACGCCAAACAGCTTGAAGACGGTCAATATGCTCTAGGCGATCAGGCATGGCGTTTAGGCTTAAACTGCATTCAGCACAGTGACACTTTACAGTTGGTACAACATCTAATTTACGACCTACAAAGCAAAATTGGCTGTGGCATTCAAATTAGTAAGTGGTCGCCCAAAGGCCCTGTGGTGGTTCAATCTATTGAATCTAATCACCCTATTTCGATTGTGACCAAAGTCGGTTCAATTATGCCTTTAGTCAATTCTGCTGCAGGACGTTTATTTGCTTCTTACCTTCCGGAGCATTTTATTCGTCCATTGCTAGAAGCTGAATGGCAAAAACATCAAGAACTTGGGCTAAACATTGCACCACATAATTGGGAAGAGTTTTTAGAACTTAAAGAGAAGATTCGCCAGCAACAAATGTCTGCGGCTAAAGGTGATTTACTTACGGGTATTAACGCTGTAGGTCTGCCGGTATTTAACTCAAACCAAGGGATTGAGTTTTGTATTGTGGCGCTTGATAGCGAAATGTTTTTACCCGTTGACCCACAAAGTAAAATTATTGAAACTCTTAAAAATGAGATTAATTCGATTAATCAATACATTAAAAGCCGCTAAATCAATAGCTATAAAAAAACCAAGAGCATTGCTCTTGGTTTTTTTAGATTAGAGACAAAGCAAAACTTATTTTGCTTCGAGAACACCACGGCGAATTTGGTCACGTTCAATCGATTCAAACAATGCCTTGAAGTTACCTTCACCAAAACCATCGTCATCTTTACGTTGAATAAATTCGAAGAAAACTGGCCCAATCATATTTTGAGAGAAGATTTGCAATAAAAGCTTCTTCTGACCATCTTTAGTATTACCATCAAGCAAAATACCGCGCTGTTTTAATTCATCAGTCGGTTCGCCATGCTCAGGTAAGCGATCTTCCAACATTTCATAATACGTGTTTGGCGGTGGAGTCATAAATTGCAGACCCAAGCCTTTTAACTTATCCCAAGTCGAAATTAAGTCATCACAAATAAATGCAATATGCTGAATACCTTCGCCATTAAAATCAGCTAAGAATTCTGCAATTTGGCCGTTACCTTTGTCTGAATCTTCATTTAAAGGAATACGGATCATGCCATCTGGAGCAGTTAATGCTTTAGATGTTAAACCTGTATATTCACCTTTAATGTCGAAGTAACGAATTTCTTGGAAGTTAAAAATCTTCTCGTAGAAGTTCGCCCAGTACTCCATACGGCCTTTGTAGACGTTATGAGTTAAGTGGTCAATTTCTTTTAAGCCCGCACCTTCAGGGTTACGCTGGGTATCATCAAAGAAAATAAAGTCATTTTCATAAATGTCGCGGTCAACCAAGAAGATTGGCATGCCACCAATACCTTTAATTGCCGGAATGTTAAGCTCCATTGGCCCAACATTCGAATACATTGGTTCTGCACCAAGTTCAACAGCCTTTTTAAAAGCTTTTGCCGCATCACGAGTTTTGAATCCCATTGCGCAAGCAGATGGACCATGCTCATTAAAAAAGAATGAAGCATAAGATTCTGGCTGATAATTCAGGATAATATTGATATTTCCTTGACGCCATAAGTACGCTTTTTTCGATTTATGCTTGGCTACTTTTGAAAAGCCGATTGTTTCAAAAATTGGATCTAATTCATTTTCTTTTGAAACAAACTCAATAAATGCAAAACCGCATAGTTCTAATGGGTTCTCTAAAATATCCATCTAGTTTCCCTCTGGTAATTACCTGATCCGTTTACTTCTCATGCTGATCTGGTCAGCTCCTTTCTCTATAGAATACGCATTTGCTGGGAGAGTGTTTGAACCGTCAAATGCCTTAGCCCAACGCATCCTATGAGAAAAAAACCAATAACTAAAACGAAGATTGAATGAGCGCAAAGCCGATGATTAATTTCCCTTCTATATGGTCTTTGTTTTCCATACACACTGTCCTTTCTTATCTAAAAGTACGATTGAGATTTTTCAATAATCCTTTAAAAATCGTCTTTTCCTAAAGTCATTCCTAGATTTATGGAGGCCAACATCCTTGTTGGACCTCCAATGGCCATTTACCTTAAAACAGATGCTACTAAAAACAATTAAATTATGCAATACATAATTTAATTATGAATTGTGTAATTTATTAATCAAATTACGCCATTTGTTTGTGCTTGTTTTAGATTTCATATTTTATAAATCATTGGGTACACTCACATGGCTTTTAAAGTTCTAATGACGGAAAACTCATGCTTTTAATCAGTGCCTGTTTAATTGGGGAGCCTGTACGCTACGATGGGCGCTCTTGCTTGCATACTACGCTTCAGCAGTTATTTTTAAATAAAAAAGCCCATGCACTTTGCCCAGAGTTATTAGGTGGATTTAGCACCCCTCGTCTACCCGCAGAAATTGTGGGAGGAACAGGTCAAGATGTACTTGATGGCAAGGCAAAAATCGCGGATTCATCTGGTTTAGATGTAACCGAGCTATATTTAAAAGGCGCCTACCGTACTTTAGAAATTGCACGGCAAATACAAGCAACTTGCGTGGTTTTAAAAGAAAATAGTCCGTCTTGCGGTAGCCAAAAAATTTATAACGGTACTTTTCAAGGTGAGAGAATTACAGGTGTGGGGATTACCACAGCACTGTTACAGCGCCATGGCTTTGAAGTAATTTCTGAAAATGAGATTGAAGAATGGTTAACAACACATCCTCTTTAAGGTTGTGTTGATTTACCTAATCAAAAACCTCTTAATTGCTTTCTAAAACGGAAACAGAAAGCACTCAATACACAAGCTACTAAATAGCTTATGACTGCCATACTCCAAAAACCATAAATTCCCATTGCAGAAATCGAGTGACTCCCCCAGTGCAGCCCTTTATAAGCCATCCACCAACCACCACCCAATCCGAAAAATAGCACCACGACTAAAAAAATCAGCATGGGTAAAATCGACACATCCCAACAACGCAGCAAAGAGGTTAGTAAAGACATTAAGCCATCTAGAAAATGAGACATGCAGACAATCAACAGCAGTGATGCTGCCAAAATCTGTACAGCCAAATCATCTGAATAGAACGTGACAATTAAGTCCCGTTCCAACCATAAACACAGGGACAGACTGCCACTCACTGCCATAATTACCCATATACTTTGTCTGGCAATTTTGTTTGCTTCGTCCATGTTCCCGCTGCCCATAGACCTCGACACCAAAATGCTATAAGTCGAGGCAATTGAGGAAGGAAAAATAAACATGAAGCCGCCCGTGCTTGCGACAATTTGATGGGCTGCAGACACCACACTCCCGAAAGGCAAAATTAAAATAGCAACCGAACAAAATGCAACAACATCCATCAACGCCATGATCGCGGTAGGTATCCCTATTTTTAAAATCATACGCAGACTTTGTCGGCTATCTTCAACTGACCGCTTTGGATGTTCAATAAAGATATATCCTTTCTCCAAGAAAAACAGGTAATAAACAGCCAACATAAACCACCGAACAATAATAGTGGCTAATAAAGCTCCTATCGCACCGAGTGGCGGAATTGAAAATGAAGCAACACCATAAATTAAAAGATAGGACAAAATAATTTTAAGAATGAAGAAAAGACTATCTGATAATAAAACCTTGTGTGCATTTTCAGTAACCTGAGACAAAGCTGTAAATAAACGCATCAGTAAATGCGCAGGTAAAATAAATACCAAAGCCCAAATACAGTTTTTAGTAATTGAAACGACATGTTCAGATGCACCAAATAATTTTGGTAAATCACGGAATACGTAAAGCAGGCCAATACTGATCAATGCCGAACATAACATTAGCCAAATGCCTTGAATAAAAATCTGACGTATACGCGGTAAATCATGGCAACCATAGGCTTCTGAAAGCTTGAGTATCACACCTTGCAGAATCCCCATCCCAATGACATAAATCACTGTATATAAAGATAAGGTTACCGATAATGCGGCGACATGATCATTGCTAAAATGCCCTACATACGCAATATCAACCAATCCACTTAAAACTACAATTAAATTGCTAGAAAGCATGGGTATAAATAATTTAAAAATCTGGTTCATCAAAAAAAGCCTTATCTTTTTCTTTGCGATTTATGTTGATATTCACGTTATTTTTAATGCATCAATTCAAAGCAAAAGACATACCAGTTCTAAATTCAGCTCTCCCTAAAATGTTCTTTAAATAAAAAGCCAAACTATTCGTTTGGCCTTTTTTTAATGTGTGTTGTATACAGTTATTCCTGTTTGTGTTTACTTGCCCAATAAGTTGCAAGCGCCGGGCCCGAAATATTATGCCAAAGACTGAAAATAGCACTCGGTACTGCTGTAATCGGAGAAGCCGCAAAATGTACTGCTGCAAGTGCCACACCTAAACCTGAGTTTTGCATACCGACTTCTATCGCAATTGCTTTACTGTCTGCATAAGGCAATTTAAAGAAACGAGCTGCGGTAAAACCTAATAAATAACCAAACCCATTATGCAATATCACTACCGCCAAAATGAGCAAACCCGATTGAAAAATAGCTGCTTTACTGCCGCCAATAATGGCTGCCACAATCGCAACAATTGCAATCACTGAAACTAAAGGCATGACTTGAATATACGATTCGACCTGACGTTTAAACCAAGTTCGCAAAATCAGACCAATCACAATGGGCAGTAGCACCACCTGCAAAATTGAAATAAACATCGAAGCTGCATCAATCTTTAACCATTGACTGGCAAGCAGGTAGAAAATTGCAGGAGTTAGCACAGGAGCCAAGAGTGTTGATACCGATGTACAAGCGACCGATAAAGCCACATTGCCTTTGGCCATATAGGTAATGACGTTTGAAGCTGTTCCCCCTGGGCAACAACCTACCAAAATAACGCCGACTGCAATTTCAGAAGGCAAATTAAATAATTTACACAGAACAAATGCCAAACCGGGCATCACCACAAACTGTGCTACTACCCCAATTAACACCGCTTTAGGGCTTTGTAATACCCCTTTAAAGTCATCAACGGTCATGGTCATTCCCATGCCGAGCATAATAATGCCCAAGATCCATGGAATATAAGCTTTAAGCCAGACAAAAAACTCAGGTTGCCAGAGTGCCAATGCCGCAAAAACGATGACCCATAAAGCAAACGTTTTCTGAACAAAGTGAGTAAAACGTAATAATGCAGACATGCTGTTCATCCATATCAAATTGCAATTAAAGCCCAAACAACATGGGCACTATTTCTAGCATTCACTCAACAAGTCAGTTGATTGAATACGGACAACACCTTGCTGCTGCATGGCTTGCCATGCCTGCTCTAAAGAGCCATTGAGATTAATGCCTTTACAGGCATCTTCAATCACTAAAGTTTTAAAGCCTTGCTTAACCGCATCTAAAGCAGTCCATGCGACACAAAAGTCTGTAGCTATACCGACCACATAAACCGTATCAATGCCGCGCTCTTTTAAGTAACCCGTTAAACCCGTCATGGTGGTGTGGTCTGCTTCCACAAAAGCCGAGTAACTATCAATATGCGCATGAAAACCTTTTCGGATAATCAGTTGAGCTGACGGGATATTTAAATCCGGATGAAACTCGGCATCATGCGTGCCTTGTACACAATGCTTAGGCCAAAGCACTTGCGGTCCATAGTCAAGTTCAATGGTTTCAAATGGCTGCTTACCCGAGTGGTTAGCTGCAAAAGAAATATGATTATCTGGATGCCAGTCTTGTGTAAGAATTACATTTTCAAAACAACCCGCCAATTGGTTAATAGTTGGAATAATTGTATCGGCGTCGGCAACTGCTAAGTTCCCACCTGGCGTAAAACCATTTTGTACATCAACTACGACTAAAGCCGCATTTTGTGGTTGTTTATTCATTTTCATGCCATCTTAAGTCCCATTCGGGAGAAATATGCATTTTATCTTGCCATAAAAAAGACAGTGTTAAGTAGAAACTGGAAGAGTTGCACCATATTGTCATCTTTACTGTCTTTTACTTGAAATGATCAAATTGGCATTCTATGTTTCACTCAAGTTTACATAGGGTTTATCAGTTAAGCATATTGTTCTTATGCGTCTGATCAGTCATAATTTGCATAATTGTCATTCAACAATCTGTTATTGTTAGAACTGGACAATCAAAATACTGCAACCATCCCACATTTTGTTTTTCTTACCTCAGATTCGGATGGATAAATAGGATATTTTTTAAAATGACTCAGCAAGCACAGACCATTCAAGGCTCAATCGTCGCAATTGTCACTCCCATGTTGAAAGATGGCGGTGTAGATTGGAAGGGTCTTGAGAAGCTGGTTGAGTGGCACATAGAACAAGGTACAAACAGTATTGTAGCCGTCGGTACAACCGGCGAAGCCTCAACATTGAGCATGGAAGAGCACACACAGGTTATTAAAGAAATTATTCGTGTAGCCAATAAACGTATTCCAATTATTGCCGGTACTGGTGCAAACTCAACCCGTGAAGCAATCGAATTAACTAAAGCTGCTAAAGACCTCGGTGCTGATGCAGCTTTACTTGTAACGCCATACTATAACAAACCAACCCAAGAAGGCCTTTACCAGCACTACAAGGCAGTTGCTGAAGCTGTTGAATTACCTCTTATTCTCTATAACGTACCTGGTCGTACAGGCGTAGACTTGTCAAACGATACAGCAGTACGTTTAGCAGAGATTCCTAACATTGTGGGTATTAAAGACGCTACAGGTGACGTACCTCGTGGTAAAGCCTTAATTGAAGCTTTAAACGGCAAAATGGCTGTTTACTCAGGTGACGATGAAACTGCATGGGAACTTATGCTTCTTGGCGCAGACGGTAATATCTCGGTTACTGCAAATATTGCACCTAAGGCAATGAGTGAAGTATGCGCGGTTGCAATTGCTAAAGATGAGCCACAAGCGAAGACGCTTAACAATAAGATTGCAAATTTACACAATATTCTATTTTGCGAATCAAACCCAATTCCTGTGAAATGGGCACTACATGAGATGGGACTGATTGATACTGGTATTCGTTTACCACTCACTCCTCTCGCTGAGCAATATCGCGAACCTCTCCGCAATGCCCTAAAAGATGCGGGAATTATTTAATAAGAGCAATTTATGATGCAATTACGTCTTGGTTTAGTCCTTGCAGTTTCAGCCTTAAGTTTAGCTGGCTGTGGTCGCTTCGCACTCAATAATCACTCTTTAGATTATAAAAAAGCAAAGCAACTCGCCCCGCTTGAGTACCCTGCCGATGCAACTGTACGACCAG
This sequence comes from Acinetobacter sp. 766875, assembly GCF_000582055.1. Taxonomy (NCBI): domain Bacteria; kingdom Pseudomonadati; phylum Pseudomonadota; class Gammaproteobacteria; order Moraxellales; family Moraxellaceae; genus Acinetobacter; species Acinetobacter sp. 766875. Next base: position 151,485 of record NZ_JEXX01000007.1, read on the forward strand.
CGACTCCTTTGTATCCTGCACCAACAGTAGACCAGCTCGCTATCGATCATGCGCCGAAGTTTGAAAACAAGCGTGGCAACCGTTTTGCATTGCCACGTCCTGAACAAACCCAAGCTGATACAGCAGATACATCTGCTCAATCAGGTAGCGCGCTTAGTCGCCCTCAACTTGTAACAGATGGTAATAAGAATCCACTGTTAAAAATTGATGGAAGTACTGCCGAGATTTGGCAATACACCAAAGCAACCTTAAGCACGTTAAATTACAATGTTATCGCTCAAGGCAGTAATCAAGCGACGATTAAAGTAAATGACAAAACTTATGTGCTTAAACTGACTGGTGTTGGCTCTAGTCATAGTCTTGCTCTCTTTAATCCAGACAACACTTTTGCAAGCCCTGATGTTGCTGCGGAAGTGTTAAACCAGATTTACCAAAATTGGCCAGCCTAGTCGTTTACTAGGCATTTTTTTTTAAAAGGTTCCCTCATGTTAAAACAAACCTTGCTCTATACTGGTAAAGCAAAATCTGTATATGAAACAGACAATGCCGACCATCTGATTTTAGTCTTTCGTGATGATGCCTCTGCGTTCAATGGCGAAAAAATCGAACAACTAGATCGTAAAGGCAAGGTGAACAACCGTTTTAACGCCTTCATCATGGAAAAGCTTGCTGAAGCGGGTATCGAAACGCATTTTGAAAAATTGCTTTCTCCAACTGAAGTTCTTGTTAAAAAACTTCAAATGATTCCTGTTGAATGTGTAATCCGTAACTACGCAGCTGGTTCTTTATGCCGTCGTTTAGGTGTAGAAGAAGGTAAAGAGCTTACTCCTCCTACATTTGAATTGTTCTACAAAGATGATGGCCTAGGCGATCCAATGGTTAACGAATCTCAAGCGATTGCTTTAGGTTGGGCGACTGCTGAACAGTTAGAACAAATGAAAGTGTTAACTTATAAAGTAAATGATGTATTAAAAGCATTATTTGCTGAAGGCAACATGATTTTGGTGGACTTCAAACTTGAATTTGGTGTTTTCCATGACCGTATCGTACTTGGTGATGAATTCTCTCCAGACGGTTGCCGTTTATGGGATAAAGATACTAAGAAGAAACTCGACAAAGACCGTTTCCGTCAAGGTTTAGGCGGTGTTGTTGAAGCTTATGAAGAAGTTGCTGCTCGTTTAGGCGTAGATTTATCTGACATCTAATTCGTCAGCTTCATTAAAAAAACCGGGCATTTCAGCTCGGTTTTTTTATTTGCAGTACCCTAGAATTTAAGGAAAGTAGACAGATTTGTATATTTAATTAAATTATGACTTGCACAATCTAAAAACAAAGCACTAAAATCTAAAAAAACATTAATTGCATCACAATAATTAAATTTAAAGTATGGTGAATCCAATGAAACTATTTAAGCCTGAAAAGAAATTAATGAATCACTCGATACATTTTGGTGAAAACCCATTAGTGATTTTATCTAATTTTAGCGACTCTGCTTTGAAACAAGGTTGGAGCCAAGCTGAAGTAGAAACCGTTATTTCTGAAGCTTCTCAAGGTGACTATATGAAACTCATACGTACATTGAGAACATATACATTACTTTAATTCTCTGCGTTGCTATAAGCGCTCAATCTCAAACCTAACTAGTTTATAGAGAACGCTCGCCTTTCACTCGGGCGGTAAATAGTCTTGCCATACGATACTCTTAATCTCTTTTTATACTTAATGGTCTTATCTGGTTAATTACGTTCATCCGTATATTATTTTGCTTACTGCCGTACCCTTCAATTTATAAAAAGACACATAAAGCTGGTAGGAATAAACTGGATTTATCCCGAATGCTGCCTTAACAATGAATAAAAATAATAAGTAAAAAATATTTATTCAGTGAGGAGCAAATCTGATGGATCATGAAATAGAGGAAAAAAAGGTCGAGCAAACCTTAAGCTGGCGTGAAAAAATGGCAGTAGAAGAACACGAGAAACTGTCACCCCGTTTAGTCTATGAAATTATCCGCCGTGATGGTGCGGAAGAACTGGATCGCCCGACAGCTGCACTGATCTTTTCAGGAATTGCTGCTGGTTTGGTCATTAGTTTCTCATTTGTATTTAAAGCGATTATTGCTTCTTATATCCCAACTGATGCCATCTGGACCGATTTAATCACCAATTTTGGTTATACCATTGGGTTCCTGATTGCTATTTTGGGCCACATGCAACTCTTTACCGAAAATACCATTACTACAGTTGTGCCCTTATTTAAACCTTTTAGTTTGGACAAATTACGAGCTGTGGGGCGTTTATGGGGGATTGTGATTCTATGCAATATCATTGGAACAGCTTTGGCGAGTTTATTTTTCCTGACCACAGACCTGTTTACTCCAGACATTGATAAAGCACTAGATGAGCTGGCGCATCATGTTGCATCTTTTTCTGCAATCCAGAACCTGCTTAAAGGGGTTATGTCGGGACTTTTAATTGCCGCATTGGTGTGGATGCTGCCTTCGGTCAGCAATAAATTCCTAGTCATCTTTTTCATGACTTATCTGATAGGACTAGGCGACTTTACCCACGTTGTGGTTGGTTCTACCGAAATGTCCTATCTGGTCTGGCAAGGAGAGGCTTCTATTGGCGAATATCTATTTAATTTTCTAATTCCAACTACTATTGGAAACATTATTGGTGGTACAGGTGTGTTTACCCTACTAATTTACGGTCAGGTCACTGAAGAATTGGATTAGCAAGAAGCAATAGAGAACTATTGCTCCTGCTGCCATCGGCGTTGCTGGAGGCGCTCACCTTCAACTTCACGCTTGTTTCTCGCCGACTCATAAAGTTTAGTTCCCTTCAACTCAGGTGGTAAGTAGTCTTGCAGCACAAAGTGCTCTGGGTAGTCATGAGGATAGAGATAATTAATTCCATAACCTTGCTGTTTCATCAGTTTGGTCGGTGCATTTCTCAAGTGTAAAGGCACTGGTAAATTTGCCGTTTTCTCAGCAAGTTCTAAGGCCTTATTAATCGCCAAATAAGTACTGTTACTTTTCGCGCTGGTTGCTAGGTAAACCGCGGTTTGACCCAAAATAATTCGCGCCTCAGGCATTCCAACTGCCTGTACAGAACGGAAACATTCACCAGCAAGCAATAGCGCATTTGGATTCGAATTTCCAATATCTTCTGAGGCAGCAATCAGCATACGTCTTGCAATAAAAACCGGATCTTCCCCGCCTTTGAGCATACGAGCCATCCAGTACAGAGCAGCATCTGGATCACTACCACGAATCGATTTAATAAAAGCAGAAACGAGGTCGTAATGCTGTTCACCCGATTTGTCATAACGCGCAATATTTTGCTGAGCGACTTTTACAACCACAGCATTGGTAATGGTATTTTCAACTTCTGGCTCAAAAGTACTTGCAATTAAGTCTAGTAAATTTAGTGCTTTACGGGCATCACCTGCTGCAAACTGTAAAAGAGCATCATACTCTTCAATATGAATGTAGCGTTCTTTTAAGAATTTATCGTTTTGAAGTGCATTGTTAAGTAAAGTCTGAATTGCCTCACTGTCTAAACTGTTTAAGGTATAGACCTGACAGCGCGATAAAAGTGCACTATTGACTTCAAAAGACGGGTTTTCAGTGGTCGCACCTATTAAGGTGATTTTTCCTTTTTCCACGGCACCTAATAATGCATCTTGCTGTGATTTATTAAAGCGATGGATTTCGTCAATAAAAACTACAGGTGTGAGTAAATCACCACTTTCTGCAATCACTTCACGTAATTCTTTTACGCCCGTATTCAGCGCAGATAAGCTCACAAACGGACGATCTATTGCCTGAGCTAAAAGCAAAGCAATTGTCGTTTTACCGACGCCTGGAGGCCCCCAAAAAATAATAGAAGGCAAATGTCCCTGATCAATCATTTGACGTAAGGGTGCATGTTCACCTAACAAATGATCTTGCCCAATAATTTCAGACAAGTCTCTCGGGCGCAGGCGTTCAGGAAGTGGAATATGGGTGTCTGACATCTCAAATAGCTTTATCGTCTTTTCACTATAGTCTATTGTGTCTCACAGAAATCTACAATTTGAATCTATGAGACCCATCCTTTATTTACAGGCTAACTCAAGGCCTTAAGAGAGTTTCTTACTCAGCTTGAGTAAGCGAGCATTGGGGCCATCCTCAATTACCCAAATTGAACCGTCTTGTGCTTTATGTAACCCACGAATACGTTGCTTCATCTCTAATCTTTGCACTTCTTTTACGGGCTTATGCTCTAAATCTACAACTACAATGGCTTGTGAAGACAACCCACCAATTAAGGCTTTATTTTGCCATGCCGGAAATTGTTGCCCGCGATAAATAATTAAGCTCGACGGTGAGATTACAGGAGTCCAGTCTATCTCGGGTGCTTTAAACTCTGGGCGAGTGTTATGATCTGGAATAGGCTGACCTGAATAATGATCGCCATTTGAAACAACCGGATACCCATAGTTTTCACCTTTGGTAATAATATTAAGCTCATCACCACCTTTAGGCCCCATCTCAACCACCCATAGCTGTCCTTGGCGATCAAAGGCCATGCCTAAGGGATTACGATGTCCCAGTGACCATATTTCAGCAGTAACACCGCCTTGCTTATAAAAAGGGTTACCTAAGGCTGCTGAACCGTCATCATTTAAACGTAGAATTTTACCCAAATTACTTTTCATGTCTTGGGCAGGGTCAAACTTTTGGCGCTCACCTGAACTGACCCAAAGCTTTCCATCTGCGCCAAAAAGCATACGATGCCCATAATGGCCCTGTCCTGAAACTTTAGGTACTTGCTGCCAAATCTGCTTTATATGGTTAAGTTTTGGCTGATTAGGGTTAGATAAATCTAATTTTGCACGTGAAATCACCGCACCAGATCCACCCTGCCCTTGGGCCGCAAAACTGAGATATATCCAGTGATTTTTGGCAAAGTCCGGGTGCAAGGCTACATCACCTAAACCGCCCTGCCCACCATAACTTACGGCTGGAATACTTTGGACATCCAACATCTGTTTATTTTGTGGATTAAAAATTTTTAATTTACCTTGCCGTTCAGTGACTAATAAACGTTGGTCCGGCAAAGTGGTAATTGCCCAAGGCTCATTAAAATGTGCGACTGCCTCGACCTGATAAACTTGTTTGGCACCACTAGTTTGCTCTGTTTTTGCAGTTGTATTTTGTTCAGGACTTTTTGAATTAGTATTATTAGACCCGCAGGCCATTAACAAGAAGAAACTACTACATAATAAGGGGGCTGCTAGTCGTTTCATCATTTTTATCTCCTTCTCTTTTATTTTTTATATAACGGAGATAGTTAAAAACTTTACGATTAAAATGTTACTTTATTATACGCTGTAATTAAAAATGCCCATCGGGAGCATATTAACGCACCCAACGCACCACATAATCTTCTATGTCATCTTCATGTACATCAGTTTCAGGAATACATCGTCCTGCAACCGACTTTTTCGCCTTAACCACGCTTTGTCTCGTACCCGTATTTAAATAGTGCCAAGAAGGTAAATTCTTGCCTTCATTCAACCGTTTATAGGCACAGCTCGATGGTAACCAGTGTATGGTTTTTAAGCTTTCCGGCGTCAACTGTAAACAGTCAGGAACTTGCTGCTGACGATTTGAATAGTCTGAACAACGTCCGGTAGAGCAATCAAGCAATTTACACGCTACCTTGGTGTAAGCTATTTCATGTGTATCTTCATCTTCTAGCTTGACCAGACAACATAAACCACACCCATCACATAAAGCTTCCCACTCAGGCTGTGTAAGCTGCTCAAGCGTATAATTTTTCCAAAACAATGGACGAAGTGAGGTCTCGGTAGACATAGGTTTTAACAGCTATATACATAAAGCAAACTCAGATTATAGCATTGAAGTAATCTCTGCTTAAGGAAAGAAACCGTATTTTTAGCATCACAAAATGATTGTTTAATATACATTTCAACCACATAAACGACACATTCCGTGTAAAAAACACGCTATATAGTAAAAACACAATGAAAAATAAGGAGGACAGCATATGTTCCGTTGGGCAATAATTTTTGCAGTGATTGCACTCATTGCCAGTCTATTAGGGTTTGGTGGTGTTGCAGGGTTATCTAAAGACTTTGCCGTAATTTTATTAGTTGTGGCTGTAATTCTCGCTGTTATTGGTTTTATTTCGCGAGGCCGAACCTAATTTAATTATGACCATATAAAAAAGAAGGAACCTGTTCCTTCTTTTTTATTGCCCAAATGTTTCTATGTTTTTCTTTTGATGTAGATTTTCACATAGTTATTTATATAGCTTTTATTTTTTATGCTTTAATCAAGTGTATTTAAACCAAGTTAAATTTCAGGATTAATGTCATGAGTACAGCAATTAAAACCCGTGAAATTCAATACACTGCACCAGATGGCAGCCATTTAATTGGTTACTTTGCAGCTCCAGAAAGTGAGACCCCTGTACCCGGTGTCATTATTGGTCCTGAGTGGTGGGGACGTAACGAATACACTGAACAACGTGCGCGTGAACTTGCTGAACACGGCTATGCTGCACTTGCAATTGATATGTATGGCGATAAAAAAGTGACGACGACTGCTGCTCAAGCTTACGAATGGATGATGCAGACATTTGAAGAGTTAGACACAGTGACTGATCGTGCTAGTGCTGGGCTTCAAACTTTGGCTGCTCAACCGGAAGTAAATAGTGAAAAACTTGCAGCAGTAGGTTTTTGCTATGGTGGCAAAGTGGTACTCGATTTAGCTCGCTCAGGTGCTCCCCTCAAAGCAACAGCGACATTCCATGGTACATTAACTCCTAAGGCACCTGCTCAAAAAGGCAACATTCAAGGTGAGGTTCTGGTTCTACATGGTGAACTAGACAGCATGGTCACCTTAGAAGATGTTGCTAATTTTGAAAAAGAGATGCAAGCTGCTGAGGTTAAACATGAAGTAGTGGTTTTAAAGGATGCTAAACATGGCTTTAGTAACCCGCTTGCAGATGAAAGAGCTAAAGCGAACGGCGTAGATCTTGGCTACAACAGCGAAGCGGAAAAACAAGGCCTTGCTAAAATGTACGCTTTATTAGAACGTACTTTAAAATAAAAGAAGCAAATTTGGAGCAAATGGTTCTTTTTTCGCATTTGCTCCCTTAAATCTTTATGACTTTGCAATATTTTTCCTGTATTTTTTAAACCATACTTCAATAACTATACTCCCGTTGAGCTAGAGCAAAGCCTAGTCTTATTTCCCGCACTCGGGGTTTAATGGAATAACATGAGAGGATACAACAATGACTGACAAGAAATGTCCGTATTGCAATTTTGATGAATATGACATCATTGATAAGAATGAATTTGCTGTAATTTTACCTGACCCAAATCCGTTGTCTAAAGGCCACTGTGTAGTGACTCCACTGCGCCATGTAAGTTCGTTTTTTGACATTACCTCTAAAGAGCATGAAAGTTTACTGACACTTCTTGAAATTGCCCGTCATGAAACACAGCTTCGTCATCAACCAGCTGGTTTCCATATTGGCTTTAATGATGGTGAAGTGTTTGGACAAACTTCTGACCATTTCCATATTCATGTCATTCCTTACTATAAAAACCAGCCGTTGAAACTTGATCAACGTTGGGGCGTAAAAGAGGATTAATCCTTTTTTATGCTTGAAGCAGAGACTACTCGTTTTAAAGTAGTCTCTGTTTTAACAGGCTCGTTCTGATTGCTTGCTTTAAACAAAACTTAACCCAAATTTCAGCTATAATTTAGCCCTTACTTTTCTTCTATAGCTGTTCATGCCTGAATTTTCTTTTTCTGATGCCCTCTTAAACTGGTTCGATCACCATGGTCGGCATGATTTGCCTTGGCAAGTCGCAGATGATCCATACAAAGTCTGGGTTTCTGAAATTATGTTACAGCAAACTCAGGTAAAAACAGTTCTTCAATATTTTGACCGCTTTATGGAGCGCTTCCCAACTGTAGAAGCTTTAGGCCATGCAACTTGGGATGAAGTAGCCCCTTATTGGGCAGGTCTTGGCTATTACGCTCGTGCACGCAATTTGCATAAAGCTGCTGGCCTTGTAGCACAGCAAGGCAAATTTCCTGAAACCTTAGAAGAATGGATTGCGCTACCTGGCATTGGTCGCTCGACTGCAGGCGCGCTTATGTCTTTAGGTTTACGTCAGTACGGCGTGATTATGGACGGCAACGTGAAACGCGTTTTAGCTCGTTTCTTTGCCATTGAGGATGACTTAAGCAAACCACAACACGAACGTGAAATGTGGAAACTCGCTGAAGAGCTATGCCCAACCCAACGCAACCATGACTACACTCAAGCGATTATGGACTTGGGTGCAACCATCTGTACACCTAAAAAGCCTCTTTGTTTATATTGCCCAATGCAATCTCATTGTCAGGCTTATCAGCAAGGTTTAGAACAAGAATTACCTTTTAAAAAACCGAAAAAAACACCGCCTGTTAAAACGGCAGATGTTCTTATTATTCAGTGCGAAGATGAATGGTTCTGGCAGCAACGCCAAGCTCATGGTCTATGGGGCGGTTTATTTTGTTTACCTATTTTAGAAAATGAACATGAACGCTTAAAGTTAAGTCAGCAATTTAAACTACAACCTCAACCACAAACTTTTCAGATCAGTCATAGCTTTACTCACTTCACATGGTTACTTAATGCTCATGTGTTCCACGTGGAACCTGATGAGAAAGAACATCTGGCGATTGAACTTGAAGGCCAATGGCTGAGTCCAGAACAAGCTATTGCTAAAGGTGTTCCAACTGCTATGAAAAAATTGATCTCGACAAGCCGTTCATGACATAGTGAGCAAAATAATTTTGATATGGCTGTGACAGGGAGTATTTTGTGCGACGTTTAGTTTCCCATCTCTCACTTGGTTTTCTCATTATTCTATTAGCAGCCTGTGCCAGTGCGCCTAAAAAACCTACCCCGCTTTCACCAGCCCAAGTTAGCAAACTCAAGAGTATGCAGCTTCCAAGTCGGCTTCCTGTTCCGGTAAAAGGTGTCGATCGAGATGAGTTAAAAGACACATGGGGCGCTGCTCGGAGTCAGGGTCGTAGCCACGAAGGAATTGATATTTTGGCTCCACGTGGAACCAAAGTGTACAGTACAACCGAAGGGCTGGTGGCCGATCTTCGTAATAATAACCTCGGTGGCAAAGTCATCTGGATTTTAGGCCCGGCAGGAACATGGCATTATTATGCTCATCTTGATGGACATAAACGTGGCTTAAACGTGGGTGACTATGTCAAAAAGGGCGATCTGATTGGCTATGTCGGCAATACGGGAAATGCACGTTATACTTCACCTCATCTTCATTATGGGCTTTACTTAGATGGTAAAGGTCGTGGTGCTGTTAATCCTTATTCATATTTACGCTAGGAACATTTTATGTCGGAAGCGCTGATCAATCGCTTAGTAGAGTTTGCCGAGTCTGGCAACCAGCAAAAGATCATTCTAAATGGCAATAGCTATCAAGGCTGGATCATGGAAATCAGCGATGATGCCCTACTGATCAGTACCGGTTTTTCAGATAAAGTAGGCAAAGATTTTTGGCTAAAGTTTGAAGACTTAACCCAAGCCGAACTATATTATTGGGATACTCGCCCAAATGAATGGGTACCATTCAAACTCTAAAATACCAAGATAAATATAAGGAGCATCATCATGAAAATTCAACGCTGCGGATGGTGTTCCGATGATCCACTTTATATTGCTTACCATGATGAAGAATGGGGCAAACCAGAACACGACGAAGCTCGACTATTTGAAATGCTTTGTCTTGAAGGCCAACAAGCTGGCTTATCGTGGATTACCGTACTCAAAAAAAGAGAAAGCTACCGCCAGCACTTTTTTAATCATTCTATTGCTGACATTGCCGCATTTACAGATGACTTTTTAGAAACAAAACTGTCCGATGCAGGCTTAATCCGTCACTTAGGTAAACTCAAAGCCATTCGCGATAATGCGATTGCATGGCAAGCCCTCAAAGCCCAAGTTGGTGATGTTTCTAAATGGCTTTGGCAGTTTGTAGATACCACTCCTCAGCACAATGATGTTATAGATTATCGTAAGGCCCCTGCTCAAACTGAGCTCAGTGTAAAGCTATCTAAAACGCTTAAAAAAAATGGTTTCAAATTTGTTGGTCCAACCACCTGCTATGCGTTTATGCAGGCAGTGGGTATGGTCAATGATCATGAAAACGATTGTCAATTTAAAGCTTCATAACCCACCAGAACGGTTCAAATCCGCTTAAGGAGTTTCCGATGAGCAATAATACGATTCAGGCTTATGCAGCAATGCAGGCAGGTGAAAAACTGGTTCCTTACCAATTTGATGCAGGTGAATTACAACCGCATCAGGTTGAAGTAAAAGTTGAATACTGTGGTTTGTGTCATTCTGATATTTCAGTTCTGAACAATGAGTGGCGCTCAACCGTCTACCCCGTAGTTGCAGGCCATGAAATTATTGGAAGAATTGTAGCTTTGGGTTCAAAAGCCAAAGGTCTACAAATTGGGCAACGTGTTGGTATTGGCTGGACCGCTGAAAGTTGCCAAGCGTGTGATGAATGTATTGGTGGTCAGCAAGTACTTTGTACGGGCGAAAATGTCGCAACAATCGTGGGACATGCGGGTGGCTTTGCCGATAAAGTTCGTGCAGGCTGGCAATGGGCCATTCCCCTTCCAGATGATTTAGACGCTGAAAGTGCTGGGCCCCTACTTTGCGGCGGAATTACCGTTTTTGACCCACTCCTCAAACACAAAATACAAGCAACGCATCATGTGGGTGTGATTGGTATTGGCGGTTTAGGTCATATCGCCATTAAGCTACTCAAAGCTTGGGGCTGTGAAATCACTGCTTTTAGTTCTAACCCAGATAAAACCGAAGAACTCAAAGCAATGGGAGCCGACCATGTAGTAAATAGCCGCGATACAGAAGCGGTAAAAGCTCAAAAAGGTAAATTTGATTTATTGCTGAGTACCGTAAATGTGACTTTAAATTGGCGAGCTTTTATTTCTACGTTAGCACCAAACGGTTCGTTGCACTTCTTAGGGCTGACTTTAGAACCTGTTCCTGTTTCTGTCGGCTCACTTATTGATGGTGCCAAATCAGTAACAGGCTCACCTACTGGTTCACCTGCTGCTCTACGCCAACTTTTAAAGTTTGCCGCACGCAAAAAAATCGCACCTCAAATTGAGCTATTTCCAATGTCACAGCTCAATGAAGCAATTGAACGTCTACACTCAGGTCAGGCACGCTATCGCATTGTGCTTAAGGCAGACTTTGCAGAATAAAACTAACTCACCGTTTTCATCTGTTGTCGCGACCAGTCTGCCAAGCTCATAATTGCTTGGCGGACATCGGCAGTTAACTCATGGCCTGCGTTTAAACGAATGAAATGTCGATAGCGTTCATCCTCACCAAAAACATGACCCGGTACCACCGTAATTCCCTGAGCTTGGGCAGTGTAATAGAGCGCTAAACTATCTACACTCTTAGGTAACTGTATCCATAATGCATATCCGCCTTCGGGCTGGCTCAATGCAATTGGTATACCTTCAAAAGCTTTTAAAATACAGCTACGGTATTCTTCGACTTGTCGCATTAAATTTGGTCTTAACTGCTCTAAATGCTCTCGATAACCACGACTATAAATAAAATCAGCTAGACCTAACTGCAAGGGTGTATTCACGCCAATATTACTTACCAGCAGTTCAAGTTTTAAATGTTCTAGCTTTGTTGTTAAACAAAACCATCCTACTCGATACGCACTCGACAAAGACTTAGAAACCGAACCACACCAAACCACATAACCTTCGCGGTCCCAATATCGAATGGGTAATGGTCGCTCACTACTGTAGCCACATTCACCAAAAATATCGTCTTCAATAATAAAACACTGATACTTTGCAGCTAATTCAGCAATCTTCTGTTTCTCTGCATTACTAAAACAATATCCCAATGGATTTTGATAATTGGCTGTCATTAAGCAAACTTTTGCTAAACCTTGCTGCATTAAGGATTCTAAGCGCTCAAGATCAATGCCACGATGATCTGCCGGAATCTCAACAATTTGACGTTTTAAACTTGCTAATAACTGTAAATGACCATTGTAGGTAGGTGTAGGAATAAGAATACTATCACCCACTTCAGTGAGTTTCTGAATCACTAAAGACAATGCAGGCATACAGCCATTGGTAATAAAAATATCTTCCGGAGCGATGTAAATACCATCTTCACGCCAATGATCGGTTAGCGCTTTTCTTAATTGTTCATGGCCTTGTTTATTACAATAAAGAAAATCTTGAGGCTGACAATTTTTTAAAGCACGTTGAATAGAACGACGTAAACCTTCTACAGGAATAAAGTGGGGCGTTAACTGAATCGATCCCAAAGGTACAAGATGACTTTGTAAGGCAGCTTCCTGAATTTGGTTATGCAACTCCAGATTTGAGACATGCCGAGGCAAAGATAAGAAATCCGGACTATCCGGAATAGGGCTAGATGGGGTGCGAGCAACCACAAAATAACCTGACTTCGGCTTTACATAAATGAGTCCCCTCGCCTCAAGTAATTCATAGCAACTTTTTGCTGTACTTAAACTAATACCTTGTTGACGGGCAAAATCTCGTAAGGAAATAAGCTTCTGATGAGGTTTCAGTTCATCTTGATAAATACGGTGTGCTAACTGATTGGCAAGAACCTGATATTGGAAAGTCATTCTGTGCTGCTTTTTTAAAAATTTCTGTATCTGTACTGGTTTATAGAACACCTTTAGGCTATGAAAATCAACTCAGAGAATAGCAAACCAATGAAATTAAAAGCTATATTGTTATTTACTATTGTTTTAGCAGGTTGCCAACCACAGCCCAAAAATGAGCAGCACAGACACACGGTTTGCCAAAGTTTGATTGAAGGTTATTTAAAAATGACCAACCAACAAGACTACAAAATGGAACAGCGAACTGATGACGAGACCAGTGAGATTTCTCATTATCAATATAAACGAAATAGCTCAAATGAAGTTGTCATGATGAATTCAGTTTATTCGAACTTATATTTTAGCTGCCGAGACCAGCAAAAAAGCTATTTTCTTTTCCAACATTCAGCAGAAGGACAAACAATTCCCATTTTAGAAGTTCATTTTCCAAGTGATATCTATGGAACTTTTAGAGACAGGTTTTAAAACCATCTTTTAACTGTTCTGCCAAAAACTCAATAAATAAGCGTATTCGTTTTGGTAGATGCTCTTGTTGATAATACACAGCATGGATGCTTTGATATTGATGTTCAATTTGATCTTCAAATAATGCAATCAATCTCCCTTCTTCCATATCTTTCCAAATTTCAAATTCAGATAGCCGTGCAATACCATGTCCTCTAATCGTCAGCTGGCGCACAGTCTCACCACTAGAAGCTTTAATGTTTGCTTGTGCGAAAAAATATTCGTCACCGATTTTAATTGGCCAGCTATTGATATATGTCGGTCTGGTAAAACCAATCAAATCATGCTGCTTAAGTTCTTCAGGTTGTGTTGGTGTTCCCTTAAAAGCTAGATAGTCAGGACTTGCCACAATATATAAACGGCTCTTACATACCAATTTGGCGTGCAGACTAGAGTCATTAAGCTCCCCAAATCGAAATGCGACATCGGTTTTATGCTGAAGTAAGTCAATCACCTGATCATTACTATTTAACTCGATTTCAATATCGGGATAACACTCACGGAACTTATGCATTAATGGTGCAATCACGTGCAAAACAAACGGTGTAGCGGAATCAACACGAATAAGGCCAGCAGTCCCCTGATCAGACTTTTGTAGTTCTTCTTCGGCCGCATTCAGTTCATTTAAAATTTTTCGAGCCTTCGTAAGGAACTGTTGCCCTTCTTGAGTGAGTTTTAGTTTACGCGTTGTTCGTTCTAACAACGTCACATCTAACTTCGCTTCCAAACGTGTTAAAGATCGACTCACCCCTGAAGGTGTTTGCTTTAAATGTTCTGCTGCCGCCACAAATGAACCTGTATCAACAATTGTGATAAAGGCAATAAGTTCTTCAATTGTTGATTTCATGGTTTATTCTATTATTGACTAAACTTCAAAGATATTTTGCTTATTCATCTATTTTTTCGCAACAATAAAAAAAGCAAAATGCACCTCAAGTTAAACAATTATTTAATTTCAGGTGAATACATGAATATCCCACGTTTTGGTCTAGGAACTTTCCGCCTTAAAGAACAAGCTGTGATTGATTCTGTTAAAAATGCGCTAGATGTCGGTTATCGTGCAATTGATACTGCTCAAATTTATGAAAATGAAGCTGCAATTGGTCAAGCGATTGCTGAAAGTGGCGTATCACGTCAGGACTTATTTTTAACTACAAAAATCTGGGTAGATAATTTTGCCCAAGAGAAGTTTATTCCAAGCTTAAAAGAGAGCTTACAAAAGCTTCGTACTGAACATGTCGATTTAACTTTGATTCACTGGCCAGCACCGGACTTAGGTGTTTCGATTCCTGAAATCATGCAGCTTTTACTTGAAGCAAAACAACAAGGCTTAACCAAACAAATTGGTATTTCGAACTTCAATATTGCACTTACCCAACAAGCAATTGACACAATTGGTGTAGAGCATATTGCAACGAACCAGATTGAGCTGAGTCCTTATCTTCAAAACCATAAACTTGTAAATTTCTTACAAGAGAAGAATATTGATGTCACTTCATACATGACGCTTGCATACGGCAAAGTGCTTCACGACCCTGTTTTAGCTGAAATTGCGGCAGCAAATAAAGCGTCAACAGCACAAATTGCACTGGCATGGGCATTGCAACGTGGTTTTGCAGTTATTCCATCTTCGACTAAACGTGAAAACCTGATTAGCAACTTAAAAGCACAGGATATCGAGTTAACTGCGGCTGAAATGCAAATGATTGCTGAGCTCGACCGTAATGGCCGTGAAGTTAGCCCAGAGCCATGGGCACCTGTTTGGGACTAAACTCATGAACACTCAATCAAATACAGCGTTCTCGTTATTGGCCTTGGCAATTGGTGCCTTTGCTATTGGTACCACGGAATTTTCTCCAATGGGATTGCTACCGAATATCGCTCATGATTTAGGTATTTCAATTCCAACAGCCGGAATGTTAATTACAGGCTATGCACTTGGCGTAATGCTCGGTGCCCCCTTCATGACCCTATGGTTTGGTGGTTTTGCACGACGTAATGCGCTTATTTTTTTGATGGCGATCTTTACGGTGGGTAACCTGATTGCAGCGTTTTCACCAAGCTATATGAGCTTATTAGGTGCACGTCTCATTACAAGCCTGAACCACGGCGCCTTTTTCGGGATTGGCTCTGTTGTAGCAGCGAGTATTGTACCTGCGCACAAACAAGCCAGTGCTGTAGCAACCATGTTTATGGGTTTAACCATTGCCAATATTGGTGGTGTGCCTTTGGCAACATGGGTTGGGCAAAATATTGGCTGGCGTATGTCTTTCCTTGCAATCTCCGTGCTCGGCATCATTACTATGCTCGCTTTATGGAAAGCACTACCGCAAGGTATGGTTGCCCAAAAACCTAATGTAAAGGCCGAGTTGAAGGTATTAACGCGTACTCCTGTGGTGCTTGCATTACTCACCACCGTACTTGGTGCAGGAGCAATGTTTACGCTCTATACCTATATAGCGCCAAGTTTGACTGAGTTTACCCATGCTTCACCAACCTTCATTACGTTCATGTTAGTGTTGATTGGTGTCGGTTTCTCGATTGGTAACCATTTAGGTGGCCGTTTTGCAGATTTGTCCATCAACAAAACTCTGATTGGTTTCCTGGTACTGTTGATTGTGATGATGGTGACTTTCCCAATTCTTGCTCAAAGCCAGATTGGAGCAGCCATTGCGTTGGTGATATGGGGTGCAGCAACCTTTGCTTTAGTACCACCCTTACAAATGCGTGTCATGTCAGTGGCTCACGAAGCTCCAGGGCTTGCCTCTTCAGTAAATATCGGTGCGTTTAACCTAGGTAATGCAGTCGGTGCCGCAGCAGGTGCGTTAGTACTCGATTTAGGTTGGGGTTATAGCGCAGTATCATTTGCTGGTGCATTATTGGCGGGGTTAGGTTTGTTATTGGTTCTATTCCAAATCAAACGTGAAAGCAGCCCGACACAAGCTTTGCAACAGTGTTCAGATTAATAAAAAAAGCGCCTGAGATCAGGCGCTTTTTTTCACTTACTTATTTTAAAATATCGGGTAATTTAGGTTGCTCATAAATCGGGTTCATTACTTCCCGCTTCATTTTAAGCAGCATCTGATATGGTTGCTGCTGAACAAACATATTTACGAAACTTAAAGGAATTGAACCAGCTGGGTCAGCGTAGCCACTCGTGGTTACTTTAACTTTGTTATTCGCTAATTTCTGGAACGTCCATTCACCTTCATAACGGGTTAAACGAACCACATCGGGTTGAGTCGGATAATTACTATTAATCGCTGTGTTCTTAATCGTAATAACACCATTAGCGGCTTTACTCATTTTTCCTTTAACAACTACATCGCGATCTTTTAGGGGAAAAGGAAAATCTAATACCATATATAAAGTAAATTCACCCTTCTTCTCATCTTGAGAGAGCATTTCAACTTTACCCATATAAGGAACCCATTGCGCTGCGCGATTTACATCTAAAATTACCGCAACAGCACGCTCAATGGGTACATCAAAGGTTGTTTCAGCTTTGTATTGAAAGACTGGATTATCGGCCTTTTGATAGGTCCAGACTTTAATATGATTACGGTCTAGACTGAGTTTAGCCTTGTCTGTAGAGGCAGCCCCTGCACAGAGGCTGCTTAAGCAAAGAAGAGTGGTTAAAGCAATTTGTTTTTTATTCATGTTCTGCTCTATCTTGTTTTTCTCGCCACATATAGGACGTGTACAGATGGTTTACACCTGTACGTCGTTCAACCCTAACACATCTTTCATATCGTATTTGTGCGCTTCACGACCTACAACCCATGCAGCAGCACGTACTGCACCAGCAGCAAAGTTCATACGGTTAGTGGCTTTATGAGTCACTTCAACGCGCTCACCCTCACCAATAAACATGACAGTATGTTCACCAACAATATCGCCACCACGGATGGTCTCAAAACCAATGGTTTGACGATCACGTGGACCGGTATGCCCTTCACGACCATAAACAGCAACTTCTTTTAAGTTACGGCCTAAAGTATCAGCAATCGCCTCACCCATCATGAGTGCTGTACCAGATGGTGCATCTACTTTATGACGGTGATGAGCCTCAATCACTTCAATATCTACTGTATCGCCAAATACTTTTGCTGCAAGCTCAAGTAACTTGATTGATACATTTACGCCAACAGAATAGTTTGCCGCATATACAACAGGTATGTGTTTTGCCGTTTCATCAAGCTCAGCTTTTTGTTCATCGGACATACCCGTTGTTCCAATCACTATAGCTACCCCAGCTTCACGACATAACTTTAGATGCTCAGATGTCGCAGCAGGAGTCGAAAAGTCAATTACAACGTCACAGTCTTTAAGAACCTCAGCCAAGCTTCCGGTAAGCTTCACTCCAATTGAACCAATTCCTGCAAGTTCACCAGCATCAGCACCGATTAAAGTACTTTCTGGGCGTACAACAGCAGCTCCCAATTGATAACCTGCTTGTTGAACTGCCTGAATAAGTATACGACCCATACGGCCGCCTGCACCCAAAATACCAATGCGTGGAGCTGCTGACATAATCCTTCCCAATCTTGTGTTTTACGTAATTGGCTTACTATATCAAAACTCTTTGCTCACAATAAAAAGTAAAAAATATTTTTTAAGATGAACCGAAATTTAAACAGTTTTCACAAAAGTTAAAGAATTGATCTGCACACTACTGAGCCACGAATGAAAAAAAGATGACTATAAGGAGTTCAGCATGCATTCGAAAATTATGGGCTTAATAGCCATTATGGGGATGATGAGTTCAATGGCATTTGCAGAGCCTGCAATCCAACCTGGGGACACACTAGAAAGCTTATCTAAAGCACGCGTTACCACAAATGTAAATTCTCAGGCAGCAACACCTACACCTCAAACAAGTGTGGCAAGCAATACTAATGCTGAAGTTAAAGTCGAGGATATCGACCTGATCATTGAAGAAAAAACCGCAGAAGTAGAAGCAGTAAAAGTAGCTGTACATCCAGTGACTCAAGCTACTGTCGAGGCTGTAGTAGCTCCAGTTGCATCAAACGAACTTATTGTAAGTGTTGACGATATTGATGTCGCTCATCCTACAGAGTAATCGCTAGTCATTTTCTTTTAAGCAGAATAACAATAATAAGATAAATCAGCGCAATAAAAAGGCGGATATTTTTTGAATATCCGCCTTCTTTTTAATTTCTGATCTAATCAATCATTAATCGAATAAGCGATCAAAGAATGATTTTTTCTTTGGTGAAGAGGCACTGTCTTCGCCATCGAAAGATGCTTGTAATTCTTTAAGCAATTCACGTTGACGAGAGGTTAAGTTGACTGGTGTTTCTACCACGATACGGCAAAGTAAATCACCCACCATACTGCTACGTACAGGGCGCACACCTTTACCACGTAAACGGAATAATTTACCTGTTTGAGTTCCCTCAGGAATCTTCAAGCTAACGCGACCTTCCAACGTTGGAATTTCAATTTCTTTACCAAGTGCAGCATCCGCAATGCTTACTGGTACGTCCATATATAAATCGGCGCCATCACGTTGGAAAATTTCGTGTTCACGAACCACCACTTCAACGTATAAGTCACCAGCTTGACCATCACGGATCGCCTCGCCTTTACCACTTAAACGAACGCGGTCACCGTTGTCGACACCCGCTGGAATAGTGACTTCTAATGTTTGCTGACGATCAGCTACACCTGAACCATGACATGCATGGCATGGGTTCTTAATAATTTTGCCTTGGCCACGACATGTGCCGCAAGTTTGTTGTACAGAGAAGAAACCTTGCTGCATACGCACTTGTCCTGAACCATGACAAGTTTTACAAGTTTCTACATCTTTTGGATTTTTAGAGCCTTTACCATCACACACGTCACATGGTGCCGGAGCAGTAAAGGTAATTGTTTTCTTAACCCCTTTTACAGCTTCCTCAAGGGTAAGTTCCATTACATAGCGTAAATCTGAACCGCGACGTTGGCGTTGCTGACGTCCACCGCCACCAAACGCTCCACCAAAGATATCACCGAACTGGCTAAAAATATCTTCTGCACTGAAACCGCCAAAGCCACCACCAGCGCCACCAAAGCCACCTTCAAACGCATTATGTCCCATACGGTCATACATGCTGCGTTTTTCGCTGTCCGATAAAATCTCATAAGCTTCTGAAGCTTCTTTAAATTTTTCTTCAGCCTCGGCATTGTCAGGGTTTCTGTCAGGATGATATTTCATCGCCAATTTACGATAGGCTTTTTTGATCTCATCATCACTTGCGGTTTTTGAAACGCCTAAAACCTCATAATAATCACGTTTAGCCATGTTTGGCGGTGCTCCTCACGGAAATTTTATCAATACTCTATTGCCGACTAAATGGGGGGCTTTAGCCGAATTTACAAGGGGAAAACTTTCAAAAAACAGATATATTAAAAAACTGCCTTATTTTTTAAATATTTAGACAAGCCTTTTAACCATGCATTTAATAAAAATAACCAAGCAATAGCGCTAAAAACAACACCAGCAACTGTTGATGCCGTTACCCAAAGGTTACTGTTCCATGCAAAAAAGAAAAGAGGAATAAACCAAACAACAGCAAAAACTGACATGAAGAGGAATAGAATACCATTGCGCATAATCCAGAGCGCATGAGCATGAATCCAAACTTCCGCATCATCCACAACAGCTACTTTACGAGCGACCAGATAAGCAAAGGCCGCAAAAATAACCGTAAACAATGCAAGAAACATGAACGCATAAGAAATCACAATATAACGGCGATGCTGTTCGATATGGTCTTGCCCCATCTGTATTTCACCTCAATTCACTGCACTGTGCCTATTTTTTATGCAGTGAAATAATCCTGTATTTTTTGTGTAAAGACAGGTGCTACTATATTGGAGTTTTCAATATTTCGCACCTTTATTCACAAAAAATTTATGTATTTTATGCTGTTTTTTTCACCTTAAACCACGCAGCATACAATGCAGGCAGGAAAAATAATGTCAGCAAGGTGGCTACAATCAGCCCACCCATAATTGCAACGGCCATTGGACCGAAGAAAATACTTCGTGAAAGTGGGATCATTGCTAATACCGCTGCCAAGGCTGTCAGAATAATTGGACGGAAACGGCGTACGGTTGCGTCAATAATCGCTTCCCATGTTGGATGCCCTGCTTGCCGGTCTTGTTCAATCTGATCAATCAAAATGAGCGAGTTACGCATAATCATTCCGGATAAAGCAATGGTTCCCAGCATAGCCACAAAACCAAATGGCTTATTAAATAAAAGTAAGAACAGAACTACTCCTATTAAGCCTAATGGTGCAGTCAAAAATACAATAGTTGCTCTCGATAGACTCTTAAGCTGAATCATGAGTAATGTCATGACCACTGCCAAAAATAGTGGCATACCAGCATTGACCGAACTTTGTCCTCGTGCTGACTCTTCGACAGTTCCCCCCACTTCAATGAGGTAACCACTTGGTAACTCAGCACGTAACTTATCCATTGATTCGGCTAACTCGCCAACAACAGTCGCTGGCTGCAATTTGGTACGAATATCTGCACGTACGGTAATTGTTGGTAAGCGGTTACGATGCCAGATCAGGCCATCCTCAAACTTATATTCAATTTTCGCAATCTGGGCTAACGGTACTGTCGTTCCATTGGCTGTTGGGACCGCTAAACTTGCCAGTGAAGCGACTTCAACACGCTCAGCTTGATCACCACGTAAACGGATTTCAATGAGTTCACGCTTTTCACGATACTGTTCAATCGCACTACCTGTAATTGAAGCATTCAGGAAGTTTGCCAAATCCACACTTGAGACACCCATTTGTCGAGCACGATCTTGATCAATCTGAATCGCAATGATTTTGCTCGGCTCACCCCAGTCCAAATGTACATTGGTAGTATTTGGGTTTTCACCAATCACCTTCGCAACCTGCTGTGCTTCTTTACGTACCAGATTGAGATCTTCACCTGACACACGATACTGCAATGGATAACCTACAGGCGGACCATTTTCCAGTAATGACACACGGGTACGAACTTGTGGGAGCAACTGTTTAATTTGAGTTTCTAGCGAGCGACGAATTTCATCACGGTCATCAAGTGAGGTCGCTAAAACAACAAACTGTGCAAAGCTCGCTTGTGGTAATTGCTGGTCTAACGGTAAATAAAAACGTGGTGAGCCTGTACCCACATAGGCCACATAGTTATCAATACCTTTTTGTTTAGACAGGAACTGTTCAACCTTTTTCACCGCTTGTTCTGTAGCAGTTAAAGAAGCGCCTTCTTCAAGTTTTAGATCAACTAAAATTTCGGTACGGTTTGATGGCGGGAAAAACTGCTGAGGAACCATTTTAAACATCAGTACAGACAGCACGAAAATCCCGACCGTCGTTGCAATTACAGTCTTACGATAGGTCACACAAAACTCAACCATTTTCCTAAAACGTAAATAGAAACTAGATTGATAAGGATCGTAATGATGGTCCTGTGAAATCTCGATCGTTTGTGGTTGTGGTTTTTTCGTTAATCTTGCCCATAAACGAACATACCAAGGTGCTTGATGCCCAGTCTTGGTAAAATCAGGCAGTAGTTTTTCACCCAAATAAGGTACAAATAAAACTGCGGCAACCCAAGACACCAATAAGGCAATCGTCACCACCTGAAAGATTGAACGTGTATATTCACCCGTACTGGACTGTGCCGTAGCGATAGGTAAAAAACCTGCCGCGGTAATCAATGTTCCTGTCAGCATTGGAAAGGCCGTTGTTTTCCATGCAAATCCAGCAGCCTTAATTCGGCTATAGCCCTGTTCCATCTTAATTGCCATCATCTCGACTGCAATAATGGCGTCATCAACCAGTAGACCTAAAGCTAAAATCAGAGCACCGAGAGAAATTTTATGTAACCCGACATCGAATACATTCATGCCGGCAAAAGTCATTGCTAAAACTAAAGGAATGGAAAAAGCGACTACCAATCCGGTACGGAAACCTAAAGAGAAAAAGCTTACTAACAAGACAATAATGATTGCTTCAGCGAGTACTTTTACAAATTCATGAATACTACGTTGTACTGCTACAGGTTGATCAGATACCTTCTGTAGTTTCATGCCTAAAGGTAAGGTTTTTTGGAGCTGGGCAAATTCGGACTCTAGATTTTTGCCCAAGGCAATAATATCCCCGCCTTTACGCATAGACACGGCGAGACCAATACCATTTTCCCCCATAAAACGCATACGTGGCTGAGCCGGTTGACTAAAACCACGGTAGACATCAGCAACATCACCAAGCTGGATGGTTTTATTGCCGACTAATAAAGGAATTTTTTTAATTTCATCAACGCTGTTTAAATGCCCACTTACACGTATTTGAATACGGTCTGTACCGGTTTCAAAGAAACCTGCGCTTGCCATACTATTTTGCTTTTGTAAGGCTTCTTGAATTGCAGAAAGAGGAATACCGAGTTGGACTGCTTTTGTATTTGAAATCTCAATCCAGATTTTTTGATCTTGTAAGCCAATCAATTCAACTTTACTAACATCCTTGACTCTTTGTAGTTGTAATTGCAAACGATCTGCATATTCTTTGAGAAGTGCATAGTCAAAGTCTTTGCCTGTCAGTACATAAATATTACCGAAAGTATCCCCGAACTCATCATTGAAAAAAGGACCTTGTACACCACTTGGCAGTTCAGTACGAATGTCATTAACCTTTTTACGAACGTTGTACCAAACATCAGGAATTTGTGCAGAAGTGAGCGAGTCCTTAGCAACAAATGTAACCATCGACTCACCTGGACGGGAGTAGGCCATAATCTTTTCATACTGCCCAGTTGTCATCAGTTCCTTTTCAATACGATCAGTCACTAACGTTGAAACTTCTTTGGCAGTCGCTCCAGGCCAGAATGTTTTGACAACCATCACTTTAAAGGTAAATGGCGGATCTTCACTTTGAGATAATTTGGAATAGGAAATTGCACCGATAATGGCAAGCAACAACATAAAATAAAGGACGATACCTTTATTGTTCAGTGCCCATTCCGAGAGATTGAATTTCATGGCTTTGTTGCCCCCTGAATTTTCACCGCGCGGTTTTCACGGTCAATCGGATGGATCTTCTGCTTATCATGTAGTAAATGGACACCACCAATCACAACCCAATCATTTGGTGTTAACCCCGTTAATATAGGCACACTGTCTCGGCCATAAGCTCCCACGGTTACAGGTACTTTGCGTAAAGTTTGATTTGCATTTACGACCCATACATAGGGCTGATTATCTGTGGCAGAAACACTCGAAAGTGGCACACTCATCACATTGGTTTGAGTCGAGCTAAAAAATACCCGAGCACTTTGTCCAAGCTGAATAGCAGATTGGCCTTCTTTGAGTGCTACTTTGACTGTAAAAGTACGAGACTGGTCAGCCGCTGGAGAAACTTCACGTACATATCCGGCAAATTTTTCATTCGGTTTAGACCACAAGGTAATCCAAGCTGCTTGACCAACCTTGATCTCGGTAACTGCTTGTTCTGGTACGCCTATAACTACTTCACGTTCACCATCAATAGCCAATTGATAAGCTGCTTGTCCTGCTGAAACGACTTGTCCAATTTCAATATTACGCGCGGTAATCACTCCGTTTTTATTAGAAATAAGTTGGTTATAACCAGTTTGATTTGCAGAAACTTCATAGTTAGAGCGAGCTTGTTGTAACGCTGCTTGCGCTGCGTCGTATTGATTTTTTACCGTATCAAATTGTGAACGGCTAACTGCATTTACAGGTAATAATTGTTGGAAACGTTTAAGTTCATCTGATGCTGTTTTCGCTGCTGCCTGTGCATTTTGTAATTGAGCTTTGGCCGCATTTAATTGTAACTGTGCATCTGCTACATCGAGTTTCGCTAATACTTGACCAACTTTAACTCGGTCACCTACATCGACATAGCGAGCCGTAACTTGTCCACCTACTCGAAATGCCAAGGCCGTTTGTTGTCGAGCCTGTACATCTCCTGCATAGCTTTTTAATTCGTTTAGTGTGGTTGAAGGCTGCGTTACCATCACGTAGGGTATTTCTTCTGTTTTGGGCGCCTCTTTACTACACCCCATTAATGTGACCGTGCAAACAATCACCATACTCATGATGAGAGGTTTTAACAGATTCATATCTTATCGCTCTTATTCAAACTGATTTTTTAAGGCACAATATGCTTGCATCATAGTTTGTTTGTTTTTTAATTAATATACCCATGGGTACATTAATTAAAAAAAACTTATAAATATTTATTTTTTTAATCTTTTATTAGAGGGTTTTGTGCAAACAGTTAATCAAAGTGGTCGCCCCAAAGATCTAGAAAAGCGTGCTCGTATCCTACAAGCCGCTAAAGCTATTTTTTTAAAATCTGGTTATCACGGTACCAGCATGAACCAGATTGCGCAGGAAGCAGGCGTTACCAAACTTACGGTTTATAACCACTTTCAAGATAAAGCCAATCTATTTATCTGTGCGATTACAGAAACATGTGAAGAGACACTCGGCACTAAACAATTTGAATTAGATGCATCCGTAGACTTTTATCAAGCACTGTTTATTGTGTGTTCACGCGCCTTACAATTTATTTATTCACCTGAGGCACTAAAACTTGAACATGTATTATTTGAACTCGCAGCGGAACAAAGCCCATTAGCTGAACAATTTTTTACGGCATCTCATACTCGACTGCAAAATGAGTTAGCTGCGTTCTTCCAAAAGGCAGCCGAATTAGGCTTTATTCACTCCGATGATCCGATTTATCAAACAGAACTTCTTTTAACTTTATTGCTTGGTGTACGCCACCATAAGGTTTTACTTGGAATTATTACTGTACCCAATGCTCAAGAACTAAATCAGATTATTCGAGATGCTCTTGACTTATTTTTCCTCAAATATCGGAATTAAACCAAAGTCCGATTGCCAAAATTTGCATCAGGTGCATGCCATCTTTTGAAGCGTTATAAGTGATTTAAATGTTATTTTTTAAGCAAAAATTCACATTTTCTTACGCTCAAAGCTTGGAATGTTCGTTAATCGCGCTATATTCGATAAGAATAAGAACAGGAGAAAATAGCATGGTTCAGCAAATCGATGCACCACTGCGTGAGGATGTCCGCTTACTTGGCAATTTGTTAGGTGAAACCCTAAAACAACATGCAGGACAAGAACTGTTTAATCAGATCGAGCAAATCCGTGCTCTTGCCAAAGGTGCACGTGATGGTCAAGCTGAAGCCGAAAAGCAATTAGAACAATTATTTTTAGAACTGCCCGATGAAGAGCTATTACCTCTTACCCGCGCTTTCTCTCATTTTCTGAATTTTGCCAATATTGCCGAGCAATATCATGTGGTACGTAGCCGCAGACAGGCAGAGTTTGATTCGGAGGCTAATTCTCCAAATCCACTTGTTCACTTATTTCAAAAGTTTAAAGATAAAAGTATTTCGACAGAAAAACTATTCCAGCAAATTTGTGATCTTAAGATCGAATTGGTACTTACAGCACACCCAACCGAAGTAAGCCGTCGTACCCTCATTCAAAAATATGACGATATTAATGCTTGTCTTTCACAACTCGATCAGCAAAAACTTACTCCACGCGAACGTCAAAATGCTCTTGCCAACTTAAAACAACAAATTAGTTCAGCTTGGCAGACAGATGAAATCAGACAGCACCGCCCGACTCCTGTCGATGAAGCAAAATGGGGCTTTGCAACCATTGAGCAAACGCTTTGGAACGCCGTACCTAAGTTTATTCGTGAATTAAATGAGTTAGTTCAAGACAATTGCCAACAAAACTTACCACTCAATATTGCACCAGTCCGCTTCGCATCTTGGATGGGCGGCGACCGTGATGGTAACCCGAACGTTACTCATCAAATTACCCAAGAAGTTTTATGGTTATCACGTTGGCAAGCTGCCGACCTTTACCTAAGAGATATTGAAAACTTACGTTGGGAACTATCAATTCAGGCTTGTTCTGAAGAGATGATTCAAGCGATTGGTAGTCCTCATCCAGAGCCTTATCGTGAGTATTTACGTGCAACACGAGAGCGTTTAAAAGCAACTCGTCATTGGTTAGCTCAGCGTCTACAAGGCTTAGAAGCAGATGACAGCAATGTCATTAAAAGTAAAGATGAGCTATTACAACCATTATTGCTGTGCTATCGCTCTTTAATTGATAGTAATCTGCCTGAAATCGCAAATGGTCAACTTCTCGACTTTATCTACCGTGTGAACTGTTTTGGTATTGAACTACTTAAACTTGATATTCGCCAAGAATCAGGCCGTCATCGCCAAGCCATTTCAGCCATTACCGAATACTTAGGTTTGGGTAATTTTGAGTCATGGACTGAACAAGCCCGTCAAAACTTCCTGATTCAGGAACTCCAAAGCAAACGTCCGTTGCTACCGAAATATATTAATGAACCGGAAGGGAGTTTAATTGGCCACCCAGATGTCCAAGAAGTATTTGCAACTATGCGTACTTTGGCTGATCAACCGCCTGAGTCGTTAGGGGCTTATATTATTTCGATGGCTGAATATCCAAGTGATGTTTTAGCTGTATTGTTATTGCAAAAAGAAGCAGGTATTCAGCACCCTTTACGTGTGGTGCCTCTATTTGAAACTTTAAAAGATTTAGATGGCGCTGCAACTACCATGAATACGCTGTTCAATATGCATTGGTATAAGCAGCACATTCAGGGCAAACACGAAGTTATGATCGGCTACTCGGACTCAGCAAAAGATGCTGGCTTCATGTCTGCTAACTGGGCCCAATACCGTGCTCAAGAAGAGCTGACTGCAATTGCTCGTAAACACGGCGTACAGTTGACTCTGTTCCACGGTCGTGGCGGCTCAATTAGCCGTGGTGGTGCTCCAACCCAACAGGCACTATTCTCACAGCCGCCAGGTTCAATTTCTGGCGCAATTCGTGTGACAGAACAAGGTGAAATGATCCGCTTCAAATTCGGTCTAGAAGGTATTGCGATGCAAAACCTTGAAATCTATACCGCAGCAACACTTGAAGCGACATTGTTGCCACCACCAGAGCCTAAAGCCGAATGGCGTGAACTCATGAACCGTATGACAGATCATTCTGTGAAGGTTTATCGCCAAACAGTGCGTGAAAACCCACATTTTGTGAAGTATTTACGGACTGTCACGCCTGAGCTTGAGTTACAAATGTTGCCACTAGGCTCGCGTCCGGCAAAACGTAAAGTGAGTGGTGGCATCGAGTCTTTACGTGCCATCCCATGGGTATTCGCATGGACTCAAATCCGTTTGATGTTACCAGCATGGTTAGGTACAGGCGCTGCCATTAATGAAGTAATTGCCGATCAGCAAAAAGCAACACTTGATGAAATGCTCCAGCAATGGCCTTATTTCCAAACGCTCATTGATATGTTGGAAATGGTATTGTCTAAAGCCGATGCCAACATTGCACTCTACTACGAGTCTCATTTAACTGAAGATGAAGATTTAAAAGTGCTCGGTAACCAATTACGTCAGCGCTTAAAAGATGCTGTTGAAACGTTACTTAAATTGAAAGATGAATCAAAGCTTCTTAGCAATAACGAGGTTCTGGATCAATCTATGCAGGTCCGTAAACCATATTTACTTCCTTTGCATCTTTTACAAGCTGAACTCATGAAACGCCGCCGTGATTATCTCGCGGAGCGTCAGGCAGAACATACCCCTGTTGACCATGCACTGATGGTGAGTATTGCAGGTATTGCTGCTGGTTTACGTAATACGGGCTAAGCTGTTTTTACCAATTGTTTGACAAGGCAGTACATCGGTGATGTGCTGCTTTTTACTTGCAAAGTTCCCCATTTTTTATAAATTTTCCACGATTTTTTATTTTTTTAAATATTTTTTAAAAATCATAAAATTAATTTTTATAATAAAAAAATAACTAATTCCTTATATTTAGAATTCTTTAAATTATACCAATCGTTAAAAAAATAATTACTTTTCACTCACATACTGCTCTCTAGAGATTAAATGCATTCCCAAGAAAGAGTATCATTGCACCAATTAAAGAATAACGAGCTCATTTTATGTCCAACTGGTTTCCAAAATGGCAGCCTTACCAAGGTGATGTTGACCATCGACCGGTCTCTACCAATGAATATCTCCCCCCAGTTCAAAGTGCCATTTTAGGCATCCAACATGCATTTGCCATGTTCGGAGCCACCGTTTTAGCACCATTACTCATGGGCTTTAATCCTAACCTTGCTATTTTAATGTCTGGTATCTGTACCATCCTGTTCTTCTTAATTACAGGTGGACGTGTTCCAAGTTATTTAGGATCAAGTTTTGCCTTTATTGGTGTTGTTGCAGCAGCTACGGGACATATCACAGGTTCAGGGGCCAATCCAAATCTTTCAATTGCGTTAGGCGGAATCGTAGCCTGCGGTATCTTTTACGCACTCATCGGTTTTATTGTGATGCTTACTGGTACACGCTGGATTGAAAAACTTATGCCACCTGTGGTGACTGGCGCAATCGTGATGATTATTGGTCTAAACCTTGCGCCTGTCACCATTAAAGGTGTTGCAGGCCAACCCTTTGAAATGTGGATGGCTTTAATTACCGTACTTTGTATGGGCAGTATTGCGGTCTTTACGCGTGGTTTATTACAACGTTTACTTCTATTAGTTGGTTTGATTTTGGCTTATGCAATTTATGCCATTACGACTAATGGGTTAGGTTTAGGTAAACCAATCGATTTTAGCCAGATCTCACAAGCTTCGTGGTTCGGTATTCCAAGCTTTTCACATCCTAATTTTGATACCAAGGCTATTTTAATTATTGCACCAGTTGCACTGATTTTAGTGGCAGAAAACTTAGGCCATATCAAAGCAGTAGGCGCTATGACAGGTGAAAACCTGACGCCACAATTAGGCAAAGCATTTGTTGCAGATGGTTTAGCGACTACACTTTCTGGTAGTGTTGGCGCACCTGGCATGACCACTTACGGTGAAAACATTGGTGTGATGGCGGTTACTCGTGTGTACTCAACGATTGTATTTGTGATTGCAGGTATCTTCGCTATTTTCTTAGGGCTATCCCCAAAATTTGGTGCTGTCATTAGCACTATTCCAAGTGCAGTCCTCACAGGTGCATCTATTGTGGTATTTGGTTTAATTACTATTGCTGGTGCAAAAATCTGGATCGAAAACAAAGTTGATTTTTCTAACAATAAAAACCTGATTGTTGCTTCAGTAACAATTATTTTAGGTGCTGGTAACTTTGAATTATTGTTCGGTAATTTCAATTTAGGTGGTATCGGTACCGCAACTTTTGCAGCCATTATTTTAAACTGGTTGTTTAGTTTAAAAGATAAAACTTAAATTCAAAAAGGCAGCGTAAGCTGCCTTTTTTCATTCCGATTTAGTATGATGAATTTTTGCGTTTCAATACGTTCCTATCATGCGTTTTGATTTTTTTGATTTACAGCTGGTCCTTCATATTGTCTCGACTGGTAGCCTAACCAAAGGTGCTGACCGCTCTGCTATTTCTCTTCAAGCAGCGAGTGAGCGTATAAAAAAACTCGAACAGTATTTTGAAACACCCTTATTTATTCGCCAAACCACAGGCGTAGAACTCACCACAGCTGGACATGCATTTGTAGAGCATGCTCGTCAGCTTTTAGCTCAAAAAGATCAACTCGAACAAGAAATGCAGCGCTTTAAGTCCTCTACAACTCAAGCTTTAACACTTTGGTGTAACTCTTCTGCTCAAAGCGAATATTTGCCTCCGTTATTACCACAATACTTAGTGCTTCATCCTGAAATGAATATCGATTTGCACGAAGCAGAAAGTTCGGAAATTGTAGATGCATTAACCCAAGGAATTGCGAGCCTTGGTTTGGTCTCAAGCTTTTTTGATACTCGACATTTGCAAACGAAAGAATTTGCGAGTGATCCTTTAGTTTTGATTTGTCCTGCTACACATGAGTTAGCTCAATATCAAAAGCTAAATTTGGTAGAGGCTTTAAGCTATGGTTTTATTGGCCTTAAAGCCCACCACTCTTTGCAACAGTCCATTGAAACTCAAGCGAAATTATTAGGCTTTAACATACAGTACCGTTTGCGCTTACCTAACTTTAGCGCAATTGCTGAAGTCGTTGCCAAAGGCGTGGGTATTGCGATTATGCCTGCCCGTGCGGCGCAGCGCCTGCTATCGGACTATGATTTTCATTCCATCCAATTACTCGGCGCATGGGCAAACCGAAAACTACTTTTGGCAACACAAAATTTCAGTCAGCTGTCTAGTAGTTATAAGCAATTTGCAGATTTTCTATTAGAACATCGCCCTTAGAAATTTGGCTTAGTGCGAAATCATATAAAGCCCTAATGATACTAAACCTATAAAAAAGATACGGCGAAATAACTGCTCATTGAGTCGATAACGAATTTTTTTACCGATCCACATTCCAACGAGTGCCGCCAACAAAGCAGCAAAAGATAAACGATAGTCCAGTGTTACTCCCGACATCGGGTTATGGTGTAAAAAGACTGCAAGACAAATGGTAGAGACGGTAAACGTTAATCCCAAAGCCTGAACTAGCTCGTCACGTTTTAAATGTAAAGACTGTAAATATGGCACGATAGGAATAATAATGACGCCTGTGGCTACGGTGACTGCCCCACCAATATATCCAATAATCGGCGATAACCAGCGCTCATATTTCCCTAAGTTTGGAAGTTTCTTAACGCATAATCCATAAAGCCCATATAAGGCCAACATACTTCCTAATAAAACCTCACTACTATGCCCATGGCTTTGACTTAAAGTCGGTAAAAAGCTCCATATTGAACCGACCACAATACCTACGAGCAAAGTCCAGAAACGGCGAATAAAAGTCCAAACATGCCCCTCTGCAAAAAGCTGCCAGACATTAGTTACCATTGAAGGAACAATGAGTAGGGATGCTGCCTGAAAAGGGCTCATTGCGATGGTGAGTAAACCCATTGATACTGCGGGCAAACCTAGGCCAATCATGCCTTTGATCATGCCAGCAAAGACAAATACCATCATAATAATAGCTAGAAATGTCACTGTTTATCTCCGATTCCCTACATGGTTATGCTACGGAAAAAACAGGTTTTGCCCTATTCTTGTTTTTTGGAGTAGGCCTCAATTAGAAGTTGAGGCTGTTTTATATTTTTCTTCTAAAACATTGCTAAAAATGCTTTCAATCATCCAAACCCGATACAAGCTATTAAATACATAACTTTGCCCATCAATACGCAACTCTAAAACTGGTAAATCAGGCTGATGTTTATTCTTGCAAAGCGCATCATTTTGCTCCAAAACAGACGGTACATCCTGTTCGGTTAAATGCTCAATGCCAAGTTGTTGCTGTAACTGTTGGAAATGCTTCTGGAAAGAGGGATCTTTTCCTTTCGTCCAAACGGCCTGCAAAATAGTAAAAATTGTATCAAGTTGCTGATTTTCCGGCACACTATAGAAAAGTTTCGCCATCTCAAGTGTACTTTCTTCTGTAGGGCGGCAAAAAGGTGTAAAAGCAACCTCTGTACGTTTAGAAACTCGCGTTGCCAAGCTCCAGTCAAACCAGTCTCGGCCTCGATAACTCAGCGGATAAACTTTTAGCTGAATATCATAATAGTCTGCGAGCTCTTCTTTAATATAAGCAAGCAGCAACCAGCTCATCGGGTCTTCTAAAGCGATAAATACATCAAGCTCAGGATGAAGAGCCTGAATTTCATTGAGTGCTTCAGCATCATTAATCAAATGTTCACGCCATTCGATATGATTAATTAAAAAAATTGGAATACCTGTCAGTAACTTTTGTTGTTTTAAACGACGAGTTAGACGTAATAAATCATCCACTGCGTGATATTTACGTCCACCAAATTCAAAGTACGCTGCCTGTACAGGTTCATCTGTAAAAATACGTTCTGGAAAATGCTGTGGTATCTGATGCTTCACCGCCATGGCATGTAAAGTACGTAACTTTCCATATTGCTGTTGCCAAAGCATGTGAAAGATATCTTCAAGTAAATGGAAGAAGTTCTGACCTTGTAATGGGGTTCTTTTTAGTATGACAGCGGCTTGTTTTAAAGCTTCTTGGCTTGGGATTTCTGGGAACTCATCAAAAGCAAAACGATGCTGATTTGCTAAAATCTTGGCATCATTTAAACAATAATGCTGCCACTCCTCTTGCGTCATGCTGTTCGGAGGTTCAGAAGATGTATGAGAAATAATAATTTTTAAAGGTTTAAGCTCATCACTTAAAATTTCATCTAGCTGAGACAATTGCTGAACAGCCAGATAGCTATACACATCATCAAGTCGTAAATAAATACTTAAACCATTTTCCGTGGGTAACA
Organism: Acinetobacter sp. 766875; assembly: GCF_000582055.1. Lineage (NCBI taxonomy): Bacteria > Pseudomonadati > Pseudomonadota > Gammaproteobacteria > Moraxellales > Moraxellaceae > Acinetobacter > Acinetobacter sp. 766875. The sequence goes on from NZ_JEXX01000007.1 coordinate 184,154, forward strand.
CCGCTTGACGAGAAGGCTTTTGGTAAAACCAGCTCGATCGGATAGGGTCAAACCAACGGCGTAGCAATGACATGAGTAGTGCCTCTAAAAATAAATCCTAAGCGAGATCAAAAGTTATTTTTGATCATAGTGCAAGGTGAAACAGTAGTCGAGATGGAAAAATGACTACCTAAGTTCGCGCAGAAAATATGTCATGTTATTTCGCGAGTTTCTGCGTAGGTGAAGATTTTATCACCATTTTATGGGAAACCCATAGAATGATCTGAAAACACCTTTTCCTACAAGCGGATTTTTTTTACCAGACATAAAAAATGCACCCTTAACATGATATCAATTCATCGTGTTAATGGGTGCATGTTTCCTATTCAATTATTAAAATTGAATATTTTATAGAACGCGTACAGCTCCTTTTGCCGCACTTGTAGTATGCATTGCATAAACTTTTAACGCTTTTGATACTTTACGTTTACGTTCATCTTTCGGATGCCAGCCTTTCGCTTCTTGAACTGTACGACGGTGCGCCATAGTCGCATCATCAATATTCAAATGAATCGTACGGTTTGGAATATCAATTTCGATGGTATCGCCATCTTCAACTAAACCAATTGCACCGCCTTCAGCAGCTTCTGGCGAAACGTGACCAATTGAAAGACCTGATGAACCACCAGAGAAACGACCATCTGTAACCAAGGCACAGTCTTTTCCTAAACCTTTAGATTTAAGATAGCTGGTTGGGTAAAGCATTTCTTGCATGCCCGGACCACCACGTGGACCTTCGTAGCGAATAACAACAACATCGCCAGCTTTAATCTCATTACCTAAAATTGCTTCTACAGCTGCATCTTGGCTCTCAAAAACGCGTGCTGTACCAGTGAATTTTAAAATAGATTCATCTACACCCGCAGTTTTTACGATACAACCATCAAGTGCGATGTTGCCGTATAAAACAGCTAAACCACCATCTTTAGAAAATGCATGTTCTGCATTACGAATTACGCCCTTTTCACGGTCGCCATCTAAAGTTGAGTAGTAACGGTTTTGTGAGAATGCAACTTGAGTCGGAACACCACCCGGAGATGAACGATAGAACTCATAAACCTCTGCATTTTCAGTACGGATAATATCCCACTTATCTAAAGCATCTTTTAAAGTTTTTTCATGTACTGTCGGTACAGATACATCAAGTAGATTCGCACGATCAAGCTCGCCTAAAATGGCCATGATACCGCCTGCACGATGTACATCTTCCATATGTACGTCTTGTTTTGCTGGTGCTACTTTTGAAAGCACTGGTACTCGACGTGACAACTCATCAATGTCGTCCATCGTAAAGTCAACTTCAGCTTCATTTGCCGCAGCTAACAAGTGGAGAACTGTATTGGTTGAACCGCCCATTGCAATATCAAGTGTCATCGCATTTTTAAAGGCAGCTTTAGTGGCAATTGAACGAGGCAAAATACTTGCATCATTTTGCTCATAGTAGCGCTTAGCCAATTCAACAATAAGCTGACCTGCTTTTAAGAATAATTTTTTACGGTTTGCATGCGTTGCAACGATAGAACCATTGCCCGGTAACGATAAACCTAGCGCTTCTGTTAAACAGTTCATTGAGTTCGCAGTGAACATACCTGAACATGAACCACAGGTTGGACATGCTGAACGTTCAAATTCTGCAACTTCTTCGTCTGTGTAGCTGTCATCAGCTGCAACAACCATAGCATCTACAAGGTCAATGGCCTTTTCATCACCACGGAATTTAACCTTACCTGCTTCCATTGGTCCGCCAGACACAAACACCACAGGAATATTTAGACGCATAGCGGCCATCAACATTCCCGGAGTAATTTTGTCACAGTTCGAAATACATACCATCGCATCGGCGCAATGAGCATTCACCATATATTCAACTGAATCCGCAATTAAATCACGTGATGGTAATGAATAAAGCATGCCGTCATGCCCCATCGCGATACCATCATCCACCGCAATTGTATTGAACTCTTTAGCAACACCACCTGCTGCCTGAATTTCTGCTGCGACAAGCTGCCCTAAATCTTTTAGATGGACATGGCCCGGAACAAATTGAGTAAATGAATTGACCACAGCAATAATTGGTTTGCCGAAATCTTCATCTTTCATTCCTGTTGCACGCCATAAGCCACGTGCGCCAGCCATATTTCTTCCGTGTGTCGATGTTTTTGAACGATAGTCAGGCATTTGTATTTCCAACAAGTTGTGCTTGAGTGAAATGACTTCCACTCTGGCTGAATGATACTGATATAGCGTTAGATCAGTCGGAATATTGACTCATCATCATAATTTGATCATTCTCCATTCTATAGAAGCAAATAATATAGGGAAAGCCAAGAACGATAATACTCAGTCAATATTTAGCAAAACTTACATGAATAATTTTTTATTTTTTTATAACCTTTTTTTATCAATAAAATTTTTTCAATAATTTTTTGTTCACTATTTAAAAACTAAAATGCTCAATCGCCATGAGTTTAGGGCTTCAATCGTTTTTCACGTATACTACGTATAAACTCTTTTTGGATTGCATTTGTGAAAATTATTTTTGCTGGCACCCCCGAATTTGCTGCAACAGCATTGGCGGCTTTATTAAAAACTTCCCATGAAATTATCGCGGTTTATACTCAACCAGACCGTAAAGCAGGCCGTGGACAAAAACTAACACCGTCTCCTGTCAAACAGCTTGCACTGGAACATAATATTCCTGTTTATCAACCGCTTCACTTCAAAGCTTCAACTGAAGAAGGCTTGGCTGCTCAACAAGAACTGGCTGCTTTAGGCGCTGATGTCATGGTAGTTGCAGCATATGGTTTAATTCTTCCACAAGCTGTGCTCGATACACCTAAATATGGCTGTTTAAATATTCACGGCTCGCTATTACCACGTTGGCGTGGTGCAGCGCCAATTCAACGCGCGATTGCAACAGGTGATGAAGAAACCGGCATTACCATCATGCAAATGGCGGCAGGTTTAGATACAGGCGATATGATGTATAAAACCTATTGTCCGATCACTGCCGAAGATACTTCTGCGACTTTACATGACAAGTTAGCAGCACAAGGAGCAACAGCAATTTGTGCGGTACTCGAGTCAGAAGCAACACTACAAAAATATTTGGCAGAACGCGAAGTCCAAGACGAAAGCTTAACGGTCTATGCTCATAAACTCGTAAAGTCAGAAGCTCGTATTGATTGGTCTATGAATGCAGTTCAAGTAGATCGCAATATCCGTGCATTTAACCCTTGGCCAGTCGCTTTTGTTCAACTTGATGAAAATAATGCACTGCGTGTTTGGAATTCTCTAGTTTCTAGCCAAAGCAAAGCACATGCTCAAGCTGGTGAAATTATTGCAATTGATAAACAAGGCGTACATGTTGCTTGCGGTGAAAATACATTTATTTGTCTAACGAGCGTACAGTGGCCAGGTGGTAAAGCATTAAATGCTCAACAAATTGCACAAACTCAAAAACTTCATGTAGGACAGGTTCTGCCATGAGTCAGGTTACTTCAAACTCATCACGTTTTAACCTGCGCGCTCAAGTCGTCCAAACGTTACTCAAAGTTCAGCAGGGCCAATCATTGGCTAGTATTTTAAATACACAGCTGAATCAAGTCGCAGAGCGTGATCGTGCGTTATTTCATGAACTTGTTCTAGGTACTTTACGCCAATGGTTCGCACTTAAGTCAATTAGTCTGCCTTTGCTCAGCAAACCTTTAAACAATGAGACAGTAGAAACTTGTTTATACGTTGGTCTTTATCAAGTTTTATGCACGCGTATTGCAGCGCACGCTGCCATCTCAGAAACAGTAGATGCGACTAAACAACTTGGTTTCCCTGCACTCAGCGGTATTGTGAATGCAATTTTGCGCCGAGCAACTCGCGAAACTGAGGACTTTCAACAAGGTTTACAGCAAGCCCATGGCTTACCAAGTTGGCTTTTTAAGCGTTTAAAGAAGGATTGGGGAGAACAAACAGAAGCTCTCTGCCAATCGTTAAAGCAAGCCGCACCTTTAACTTTACGAGTAAACCAACGCCATATCGGTCGCGATGCTTATTTAGCAAAACTACAAAGTTTAGACATTCAGGCACGTGCGTGTACTCTATCTGACGCGGGTATTATTCTTGAACAATCTGTACAAATCACACAGTTACAGGGTTTTAAACAGGGCTGGTTTTCTGTACAAGATGAACATGCACAGCTATGTGCAACCTTATTGCCTGATTTAAACAATAAAACAGTTATTGATGCGTGTGCGGCTCCAGGTGGAAAAACGGCTCATTTGCTTGAAAAATTTAAACCAGCACAGTTAATCGCCATTGATCAGGATCCAAGTCGTTTAGTCCGTGTAACTGAAAACCTAAACCGACTAGCACTAGATCAAAGCCATACTGAAATTTTGGCAGCAGATGCAACCAAGTGGACTCCAGCCCAACCTGTAGATTGTATCGTGCTTGATGCACCTTGTTCTGCGACAGGTGTAATTCGACGCCATCCTGACATACGTCTATTGCGCCAATCTAGTGACATAGCCCAAACCATTGAGCTACAAAAGCAGATCTTAGAGCACATGTGGCAGCAACTTAAAGTTGGAGGCACCCTGCTTTACATCACCTGTTCAATTTTAAAAGCTGAAAATGAACAGCAGATGATTAGCTTCTTTGCAAAGCATACCGATGCAAAAGAAGTAAAAATTGAAGCAGATTGGGGAATTGAACAAGCTCATGGCAGACAACTGTTGCCAGAAGCACAATCTGGTGATGGATTTTATTATTGTAAAATTCAAAAAATTGCATAAAAAAAAGCAGGCTTAAAAGCCTGCTTTTTTACTAGATCAGTATTAAAGAGTGTGCTGGTCTTTGACTTCTTCTAAGACTTCATCTAACTCTTCAGGATGTTTTGATAAATGTAAGATGGATAAAGCTAGTCCACCCCATACAAATACCATTGAAATTATCATCATCACGATTGCCGAAGTATTCATTATTTTATCCTCCTAGCGATCTTTCATTTTACTTAACACGATAGCAACGACTGCACAGAAAATCACACTGCCCCAGCCAAATACACCTTGTAAGCTCATACTATAAGTATCATAGCCATTTTTGATCAAATTAAAAACAGTCATAGTGAGTGTTGTTAATAGGATAAAAGTAGTGATCACGGTTAAGGTGAAATCCCATCCCTTACCCAATTGAATGGTTGAGATACGATTGACATGATCACGAAGCTCTCTAAGAGCTGAGCGCTTAAACCAAGCTACGCTAATAATTGATATCAATGCTCCCCCAATAATGCCAATGTTATTGATAAAATGGTCGACAATATCAACGAGCTTAATTGCATTTACACTTGAGAATAAAATAATTGAGACTAGAGCACTACCGCCACCAATAATGGTAACCGCTTTCTTACGACTCCACTTCAACTTATCTTGCATCGCTGCAATAGGTACTTCCAAAATACTAACCATTGAAGAAATACCAGCTACAAATAATGAAGAGAAGAATAAAAGGCCGAATAGATCAGCACCAGAACCTAAACTTGAAATAATTTTAGGGAAGGCAATAAATGCGAGACCAATACCACCACTCACCACATCTTTAACTTCAGTACCTGCAGCATGTGCCATAAAGCCAAGCGCTGCAAAAATACCGATACCCGCTAAAATCTCTGTCGATGCATTCGCGAAACCAACGATAAGACCGGAGCCAGTTAAATTGGTTTTTGGTTTTAAGTAAGATGCATAGGTCACCATAATCCCGAAACCAACAGAGAGTGAGAAGAAAGTATGACCATAGGCTGCTAACCAAACTTTATAGTCCATCATGGCAGACCAGTTTGGAGTAAAGAAAGCATTTAAACCTTGTACTGCACCCGGTAAACGTAATGACTGAATCACTAAAATCGTAAATAAGATGAATAATAAAGGCATGAAAATCTTATTAGATAATTCAACACCTTTTTTCACTCCACCATATAAAATGATTAAAGTCAGTGCCCAAATTCCAACAATTGGCCAGAATAAATGGCCTACAAACTGCAAATCAAAGCCAGTCGCTTTTGTGGTTTGTAAATAGGTATTGAAGAAGAAGCCTTCCGGGTCACTTCCCCACATTTGGCCAATAGAAAAATAAATGTAGCTACCAGCCCAAGTCAGAACACTTGCGTAATACAAACCAATAATGATACAGACGCAAACCTGCCACCATCCTAGAGTTTCTCCGCCTTTAAACAAAGCTCTATACGCTTTAGGAGGCGATCCTGTACTACGATGGCCTACTGCATAATCTAAAAATAGTAATGGTAAACCTGCCGTAATAAGTGCAAGTAAGTAAGGAATAAGGAACGCACCACCACCATTTTCATAAGCAACGTAGGGGAAACGCCAAATATTACCTAAACCAACAGCCGAACCAACGGCTGCGATAATAAAACCAGATCGTGACGTCCAGTTTTCACGAGAATCTGTCATAGAACACCTAATGTTAAAAGATTACTTATTTTTACTGCTTTTGTTGATTGTTATTCCGCACGCAAAAAAAGAACCAAAGAATACTTTTGTGTTTGATAGAGAATAAAAGGCACCTTTTGAGTATTTTTATTTTCATTTCAAACAAGCAAAAATAGAAAATTCTTCCTTAAAGATTTTTGTCCATTTTTTGCCCCTATATAGTTGAACAATACCCGTTTTTATTTATTTTTACTGTAATTTCCGTCTGAAATTTTACGTTTTTTAGAGATTTTGATTTAGATTGGTTATTTTTTAGCTAATATTCATGTTCTAAAACATATTATTAGAGAATATAAGCAATGATATTTTCTACCATTTAAATTATTTTCTATTTCATAAAGTAGATATATCAACCAATTTTAGATGAGTAAAATCACAGAATCTTACCGACGTATTACACAAAATTTATACTAAAATTTTTCCTAACAAGCCCCACTTTAAATCTATATTTTAATAATAAAATCAAAAACATAAATTAATAAAAATAATTATAATTCTAAAAGTTTTATATTCACCATTTTTCATCAATGCATAACTTCTCAGATGTCTATATCATGCGCTCAAAGATTTCTTTTCTTAGGATATGATGATGAAGATATTAAAAATGTCTTTTTTGGCACTCGGGATGAGTCTTAGCGGATTTGCTCAAGCGGATTTTATAGGAGTTAAAGGGGACGTGGGCTATTGGTTTTACGATGGTAAAGCAAACATGTCTACACAATTGCCAGATGACCAAGACTTAGATCGAAAAGGCAGTGCACAACTTTCAGTAGCATTCGAGCACCCAATCCCATTTATTCCAAATGCAAAAATTCGTTACGTTAATCTAGAAACTCAAACTAAATCAGAGACCTTAGGTCAAGCTAACTATAAGATTAATTTAGATCATAGTGATTTTATTCTTTATTATGAATTACTAGATAATATTGTGAGTGTGGATGCGGGTCTGGGTGCAACCGTATTAAATGGTGATATCACCGCCTATACAGGTAAACGTGTAGATATTGATAAAACATATCCTATTGCTTATTTGTCGGGAGAAGTAAAACTTCCATTCACAGGTTTAAGTGCTAAAGGTGAAGCAACTTATACAAACTTTAATGATGCAAAAATCACAGATGCATTAGCAGAAGTAAAGTATAAATTTGTCGATAATTTAGTAGTCGATTTAGGCCTTAAAGCAGGCTATCGCGTACTTAATATTGACTTAGATGATTATGATAACAATGACCTTAAATTTGAGTTTAAAGGCCCTTATGTTGGCTTAGAAGCACATTTTTAGACTCAATGAGGGTGAGAGAAATATCCTTTCACCCTATTTTTTTATAATTAGAAATTACCGTCTCAATTCGACTTAAAATTTGTGGCCAACCTTTTCTCATACCCATAAAAGCTTGTTGTCCCACAGAAGAATTCTCATTAAATCGCGAATGTTTAAGCTGCAAAAGTGTGCCCTCTCCTTGAGGAATTAATTGCCATCTTAGAGTTGTATCAAGTACACCAATTGCAAAGTCATATTCAAATAAAATTTCTTTATCAGCTACCTTAACTAGGCAATGTTGTACTCCAAAACTACCCATATCTAAAGTAAATTGATGACCAGCTTTAGGCTGAATATCTCCTTTAACCCACCATTGTTGAATGAGTTCAGGTGTGGTCAATGCTTCCCATACTTTCTTAGGTGGATATGGAATATATTGAGATAACTCAATTGCCTTCATCATTTTGTATTTTTCCATATTTTATCGAATTTATATTATTCTTGAAGTAATCATCTGACAAATAAAAAAACACCCCGACCTCTTTTGAGATTGGGGTGTTTAGAATAATGAGCTGGCGATGACTTACTCTCACATGGGTAACCCCACACTACCATCAGCGCTAAGAGGTTTCACTTCTGAGTTCGGGAAGGGATCAGGTGGTTCACTCTTGCTATGGTCGCCAGCACAACTGTTTATGGATACTTGCTTTGGTCTTATTGACTGCCGAAGCGTTTTCCAAATCTTTACAGACTGGGCTGATTGAATCTGACTGTGTTCATTTTATCTAGTGTTATAACTAAATCAAGTTTGTTTGTAGATTTATGAATCGATTGATGCTTTATATACAACTGCTTGGGTGTTGTATAGTCAAGCCTCACGAGCAATTAGTATTGGTCAGCTTCACATATCACTATGCTTCCACATCCAACCTATCAACGTCCTAGTCTCGAACGGCTCTTTAGAGGAATAAATTCCTAGGGAAATCTTATCTTGAGGTAGGCTTCCCGCTTAGATGCTTTCAGCGGTTATCCCTTCCGAACATAGCTACCCGGCGATGCGACTGGCGTCACA